>NZ_CP133133.1:326433-652867 GCF_030908625.1 Paludicola sp. MB14-C6
GAAAGTTGCGAAATTGACATTATTATGATTCATGAAACTGCAATCTATGTTATTGAAAGTAAAAATTATAGCGGTTGGATATTTGGAAAAGAGAATCAATTCAAATGGACACAATGTTTAAAAAGAAAAAGAAAAAACAGTTTTTATAATCCAATCATGCAGAACAGGAAACATATTAAAGTATTAGCAGACTTATTAAATATAGATACATTTCAATCTGTTATTGTTTTTAGTGATAGATGCGAACTAAAAAAAGTAGAATACAATTCAAATATTATACTTAATAAACGAACTAATGCAATAAGAAGTATTAAGTATGCTGTTAAAAACAACCCCCCTATTCTCAACGAAATGCAAATTGATGAATTTTACAATAGAATAATGCAAAAAGCTTACTTCGATAAAGAAACAAGAAGAAAACATATTGAAAGCATTAAGGCAAAACAAAAAGACTAGGTATTTTTACCTAGTCTTTCATTTTTTCTCACGAACTAAACATAGATTTAGTGCACTTCTATATTTTAATAATTTTTAATTTATAAAACCTCAATTTCTTTAGCAAATTGATCATTTATAGGTATAAATCTTAATGTTTTCCCATTTGCAAGTTTTTGTGTTTTATCGCAACAAACAATGGAATCTTTAGTAAAAAAATATTCAATATTGTTTGCTGTTACAAATCCAAGAGTTCTTTCCGTATTTAAATACGTAATAACACCTTCAATTTTACCTGAAATAACAGCCTGTTCAATTAACTCATTCGTAATCTTAGTAACTTTTTTTATTCTCTCTCCTGTTTTTCTAGAACGTGTCTTATCAATTTTTTCGGAATTTTTAATAAAATGAGTAGGTATCTCTTTATAAATACAATATGAATAATCAAATTGATAGATACTACTTTTTCTTCCAGTTCCTTGCTCAATTAAGTTAATAATATTGTATTCTTCAGATTTATTAGTATATTTAATTAAACTTACAGATTTATTTGGAAATGCAAATTTATATGCATTCCTACTTTTACAAACACTTACTATGTCTCCTAATAATTCTTTCTCACTAGGTGAAAATAAATTCTCAATTTTCTTAGCATGTTCACGTAGAGTTAAAAAAACATCATCAATATTAACTTTTGTTTGACCTTTATTATGCTTATAAGCAGTATTTAAACAACTATCCAAAAGATGGACTAGTCTTCGCATATTTCCATTAGAAGCATAAACAATATGCTCTAAAACGTCCATATTGCTAGTAGAAATAGCAAATAAATCTTCAGTAATAAATTTAGTATCTTCATCTTTATTTATATATTTTTCAATTATTGCGATGACACGGTTCAAAAAAATATCAAAACATTCATCTTCTACATTGCATTCTAATTCAACCACATCTCCATAACGAGTTTCAGTCAATACATCTTCTTGACTATTTGGATAAATTGCTATTTTTGTTCTTACGAAAGGTAAAGTTCTTAATTGATTCATTAAAGATTCAAAATAGGAATTTTCATTAGTCTCCTTAAAAAAACTACGGTTAATAGAACCAACTTCATCAAATAAAATTAAAAGTTTCACATCATATGGTTTAAAAAGCGAATTATAAGCATCAACTATATCGGTAAATTTAGGTTGACAATTTTTTTTAATTTCTGTCATTGTAGAGTTAGCATAATCAGTAACAACATTAAATAAATTATTCCCCAAACTCCCCTTGACATCAAAAGTTTTATTTACTGTTTCAATATACTCCTCAGCAGACATTTGTTTGATATTATCTAGTACTTTCAGGATTGGTAATTCACTACTTCTAGGTGCAATATACAAATCTTTAAATCCATTATGTAACTTAGCAAGTTTTTCTGAGGATTTGAAAAATTGAAAAATATTGATCATTTCTTCAAGAATTTTAATTATTATATTATTATAAATTTTTAAACAATCACGTAATGTTTGAAAATCACTCAACTTAATATATATCGGTAGAATAATTGAACATTCTTCTAACAAACTTGGAATAATAGTATAGAGATAATAAGCATAATTAGCTCTCAAATACATAGTTTTTCCAGAACCCATTTGTCCTTTAATTATTGAATTTTCATAAGTAAAAGGACTTGTCAAACCATCTGTAGGGTCAACAAAAAGGTCTAAAACTTTTTCTAAATCAAATTCATCAGCGTTCCTTACTTGAAAAGGTCTTTTTTCATATAAATTACATAAATTCATTTTATCACCCCATATATTTATTACATACGATTTAATTATCGACTTACATATCCAAAATTATACAATAAAATAAGTTATATTACAACTACATTTTAACAAAAAAACCTGACATAATATCTAATTTTCAAATTCGTTTAATATTACAATAATCTAATTCTGGTTATTAGAGCAATTTATTTATTGCGTAATTATAATTTACATTTATTTACTGGTGGATATTCAAAATATTTATTTAGTGCGGTTACTAGTAATTAATTACCAGTTGAACTCATAATTATATAATACCATACCCTTTTGTTGGAGAGCAATTCTATTTCTGTTTGTGTTTAAAAAGATTTCAAAACACAATTTAAATTAAATTAACATATTATAATGATAGTCGATATTCAATTATTTTCACAATATTGTTACTTGTATTTTATGGAGGTTAGAGTATGAGTAAAATTAAACTATTTACTTTAAGTTTTGATATTTCGTATAAAGGATTATATGAAACAAGTACAGAGCTTAAAATTAAGTATCCAAGTGCCCAATTAAGCGACTACGCATATGTTTCTCAATCAAAATCTTATTGGTATTGGAGTACGGCTTTTAATGACTGGGTTAATCAAGAAACCTCTGAAGCAATATATATTACGTTAAATCCTCAACAAAAAGCTGCTGTACCATATATCGTTGGAGTGTAAAATATGAGTGGATTAGTAAGTTATGATTTATTCAATCAAAGAACTTTAAACAGTAAAATTGGATTTACTGCCGAAGGTGGGTTATATGAAGTTTTAACAAATAATACCGGCGGATCTAGTTTAAAAGGTACGATTGTTATTGCTTCTGTTTCAGTAGCAGATGCTGTTGATATTGCTCCTGCTAATACTGGTATGCCTATTGGAGTAATTTATGAAAATGAAATTCCTAATGGATCACCTGTAAAAGTTGTTATTTACGGCAGAGCACAAGTTTTATTAAAAAATACACTTTCTTCAACAATTGGCTATTGGTGTGGTGTCAGCGATGTTGCAGGTAGAATGTATCAATCTTCAACTATACCGGATGTAACTCAGCACAATAGAGAAATTGGCCATAGTCTTCAAACCGTTTCAGGTGGTACAAATGTTTTAGCTTATATCAATCTTCATTTTAATTAAATTGCTAATATCAATATTTCCCTTATTTATAGAATAGATTCTAAAAAAAGACTAGGCAATGTACCTAGTCTTTTTTTCAGGATGATCAACTCACCTATTTACAATATTTTTCACAGCTTTTACTTGATCTACATCAATCATTTTATACATTTGTTCATTTGGCGTTCCATTAAAGTTAATATGTGAATGTTTCATTGTGTTATCACATAAGTCCTTCATCAACGCCATATGAAATTGGTTACAGTTCGTTTTACTGATAATTTCGTCTAAATTGGTTGGCCGAATGCTACCACAAGCAAGTATTTCAATTTGATTCGAAACAGTATGCATTAGCTCATTGATTGTATCTATTCCTTCTAAACATCTTTGTTTTCCACCCGAAGTTAATATTCGACTTACACCTAAAGAAACAAGCTCATGAGCTGATTCAATTAAATTTGGCGTTATATCAATTGCTCTATGAAATACTATTTCTTTATTATAAGACTTACAAAGTTCCACTAAAACGTTTGTTCGGTGTAAATCAATGTTTTTGTATTCATTTAAAATACCTACAGCAATACCGTCAGCTCCATTTTGAAGCATTAACTTTGCATCAGTTATCATTGTATCAAATTCAAAATCAGTGTAACAAAAGCCACCTGTTCTAGGCCGAATCATTGTAATAATCGGAATGGTTGTTCGTTTTTTCGCTTCTATTAAACTTCCTAAAGTTGGTGTCAATCCACCAGCTTCAAATGCCGAATTAAGCTCTACTCTATCTGCTCCACCCTTTTCGGCTTCTACAACATCATCTACACTACAACAGCATATTTCAATTAACTTTTCATTACTCAACCCAAACACACTCCTTTATAAAAAGCTACTACTAGATATATAACATAGTAGTAGCTTTTATTCTAACCAATAAGTTTTAATAAAATTTCTTTCATTTTAGCAGGGTTTCCTTGACCTTTAGTTGCTTTCATGCATTGACCAACTAAGAATCCTAGTGCATTCGTTTTACCATTATTGTAATCTTCAATGGACTTTTGATTATTATCAATGATATTTTGAACTACTTTTTCCAATTCACTTTCATCAGAAATTTGGATGAGTCCTTTTTCTTTAACAATATCTTTAGGCATCTTCTCTGTTGCAATCATTTCTTCAAAAACAATCTTACCGCTTGCGTTAGAGATATCGCCTTTTTCTATTATCGCCAATAGTTCTGTTAGTTTTTCCGCAGTAATGTTTGTATCACTAATTGTTTTATTGGTTTCGTTCAAATATTTTGAAATATCGCCTAAAATCCAATTGCAAATAATTTTTGGTGAGCATTTATTCAAGGCAATACAATCTTCAAATAGTTTTGCTTTTTCAATATTTTCTACTAATAATCCGGTATCTTTTTGTGAAAGCTCATATGATTTTACATAGCGAATATGCTTTGCATTTGGAAGTTCAGGCAATGATTTTTTCAAGTTTTCAACGTATTCATCTTCCAAAACAATTGTTAGTAGGTCAGGTTCTGGAAAATATCGATAATCGTGAGCATCTTCCTTGCTTCTTAAAGGTATGCTCTCCCCTTTTGCGTCATCCCACTTGCGAGTTTCTTGAACGATTGTTCCACCGGCTTCAATTAACTCAATTTGGCGTTTTGCCTCATATTCTATTGCTCTAACTGCGCCACTAAAAGTATTAACATTCTTCATTTCACAGCGAGTACCGAATTTATTTGAGCCTTTTGGCATAACGGAAACGTTAACGTCACAACGAATAGAACCTTCCTCCATTTTACAGTCGGAAATATTTAAGTATTGCAATATTGATTTAATAGTATCTAAATAAGCTTTAGCTTCCTTTGCACTTCTAATATCTGGTTCAGAAACAATTTCAATCAATGGTACACCGCAACGGTTAAAATCTACAAGAGAACCTGCAAAGTTTTCATTGTGCAATAATTTACCTGCATCCTCTTCAATATGAATACGAGTAATACCAATTCGCTTTTGTTCACCATCAACTAGGACGTCTACATATCCTGTTTCACATAGAGGAATATCAAATTGAGATATTTGATACGCTTTTGGTAAGTCAGGATAAAAATAATTTTTTCTGTCTTGTTTGCAAACTTGATGGATATTACAATTTAATGCATGTCCCATTAATACTGCGTATTCAATAACTTTTTCATTTAAAGTTGGGAGTGTACCAGGCATACCTGTACATACAGGACAGCAATGGGTGTTTACTTCACGTCCAAATTCATTTTTACAACTACAATATATTTTTGATTGGGTTGAAAGTTCAGCATGAACTTCTAAACCTACGACTAATTCATATTCCATTTTGTAATCCTCCCTACTATAATGTTGGAACATCATTAAATCCGCCAACTAAATCCTCGTACTTCTTAGAAACATTAAATAGACTTTGTTCAGAGAATTTAGGACCGATAAACTGCATACCGATTGGCAATCCATTTTTTGCTTTACCGCATGGTATACTAATAGCCGGAAGACCTGCGATGTTTACTGTTACTGTACAAATATCATTTGCATACATCTTAATAGGATCATTTGATTTTTCACCTATTTTAAATGCGGTATCAGTGCCTGTTGGTGTTAATAAAACATCACATTGCTCAAAAGTCTCATTAAATTCGTTTAATATTTGTTTTTGTAATAGTTTTGCTCTCTTATAATAAGCGTCATAATATCCGGAGCTTAATACAAATGTACCAAGTAAAATTCTTCTCTTAACTTCATCTCCGAAACCTTCGCTACGAGTATTTTCATACATTTCGATTAAATTATTATAGTTTTCTGTTCTATAGCCATATTTAACACCATCAAAACGTGCTAAGTTTGATGAAGCCTCAGCTGAAGATATGATATAGTAAGCAGAAAGTGCATAATCAGTACTTGGAAGTGAAACAGGAACTAAAACAGCACCATTTTGTTCTAATAATTTTGCCGCTTCCATAACATTTTGTTTTACCTCTTCGCTAACACCTTCAGCAAAGTATTCTTTTGGTAAACCAATACGAAGTCCTTTAATATTTGTATTTAAGTTTGCAACAAAATTAGGATACTCTCGTTTTGCGCTAGTTGCATCCATTTTATCTGCACCACAAATTGCAGAATATATCATAGCTGTATCATTGATACTTCTTGCAAAAGGTCCAATTTGATCCAAAGAGGATGCAAATGCAACCAAACCATATCGAGACACACTGCCATATGTAGGTTTTAGACCAACAACACCGCAGTATGCTGCAGGAAGACGAATAGATCCACCAGTATCTGAACCCAAAGTAAGAATTGCTTCACCCGCAGCAACTGCAGCAGCACTTCCTCCAGAAGAACCACCCGGAACATATTCTAAATTATGTGGATTACTTGTCTTTTTGAAATATGAATTTTCACAAGAAGATCCCATCGCAAACTCATCCAAATTAAGCTTACCTGTTAATACAACATCATTATCTAGTAAGCGATTATATACAGTTGCATTATAAGGTGGAACAAAATTATAAAGTATTTTTGAAGCACAAGTAGTTAAAACATCTTTTGTACAAATATTGTCTTTAATTCCTACTGGAATACCTGCCAATGGGCTAAGTTTATTCCCTTTTGCAAGTTTTTCGTCTACTGATTTTGCTTGTTCTATAGCAAGTTCATTTGTTACGGTTATATATGCATTTACTTTATTTTCAACATTAGTAATTCTATCAATAACAGATTTCGTAATTTCCACACTACTACATTCTTTATTGCGCAACATATTAGATAATTCAGTAGCGGTTAATTTATAAAGTTCCATTCTAATATAATTCTCCTTTTATTCAATTACTTTTGGTACAACTACACAACCCGCTTGTACTTGTGGTGCATTACTTAATATTTCTTCACGTTTATATAATTGTTCAGGGACATCTTCCCTACATTTCATTGGATTGGAACAATCAACAAGAGAATCATTACTTGAAATACAAGGTAATTTATCAACCATTTCAAGTATACTCTGCAATTGAACTTCAAATCGTTTTTCTTCTTCATCTGTTGTGTTTAATCTGCTTAATTTAGCAAGATGTTTAATATCAACCTTCATAATTTCCTCCAGCTTTATATTTATATTTTATTGTAACATATCTAACAACTCTTGTTGTGTAATTGCAGTAACACCCAGTTGATTTGCTTTCGTTAATTTACTTCCCGCTTCTTCACCAGCTAGAACGTAGTTTGTTTTCTTAGAAACACTTGAACTTACCTTACCACCATTTTGTTCAATGATATCTTTTGCTTCATTACGAGAAAGAGTAGGAAGTGTACCCGTAATAACAAAAGTCTTTCCCTTTAATATATCACTTTGAATTTCGCTTTCTTGCTGCATGTTAACACCTGCAGCTTTTAACTTATCAATAATATCAAGATTATCTTGTTTTGAAAAGAAATCAAGAATACTATTGGCTATTATATCGCCATATCCCTCTATCATAATAAGCTCATTGTATTGAGCATTCACAACAGCATCAATCGAATGAAAATGATTACAAAGTAATTCTGCGGCTTTCTGGCCAACATTACGAATACCTAAACCGAACACAAGTTTGGATAATTGATTTTCCTTAGATTTTTCAATAGCATTCAATAAATTATCTATTGATTTCTCACCCATACGTTCCATCTGTAATAATTTATCTTTCTCTAAATAATATAAATCAGCTATTGTTTTAATATTATCAGAATCAATTAAAGCTTGAACAATTGCAGGGCCTAATCCATCAATATTCATTGCATTTCTAGAAGCAAAGTGAATAATACTTCTGTAAATAGCGGAAGGACATTTCGGGTTTACGCAACGCATTGCAGCTTGTGCACCTTCTCTTACGGTTTTTTCACCACAAGACGGACAGAATTCAGGTATTTTATAAGGAATACTATTCTCTTGATGCTTTACTGATTTTAACACTTCAGGTATAATATCGCCGGCTTTTCTTACTATTATTGTATCGCCAATACGGATATCTTTTTCGTCAATGAAGTCTTGATTGTGCAGTACTGCTCTACTAACTGTTGTTCCCGCAAGCTGTACTGGTTCAAAAACTGCAGTTGGAGTTAATGCGCCCGTACGGCCTACATTGATTTCTACATTTAATAAAATGGTTTCTTTTTCTTCAGGTGGATACTTAAATGCAACTGCCCATTTTGGATATTTAGCAGTAGCACCAAGCTTAGTTCTATCTGACAAGCTATTTACCTTTACAACAGCACCATCAATATCAAATGGGTATTCGTATCGCTTTTCTCCAATTTTATTTACTTCATCAATAACTTGATCCATGTTATTGAATTGAGGATAAGATGGAGATACCTTAAATCCTAATTGCTTTAAATAATCTAATGTCTCGCTATGAGTGGTTATCTCTTTACCTTCAATTTGTTGGATATTGAAAACGAAGATATCCAGTTTTCGTTTAGCTGTTATTTTGCTGTTTTTTTGTCGTAATGATCCAGCGGCAGCATTTCGAGGATTTTTAAAAGGTTCTTCATCATTATCTATTTGTTCTTGGATAACTTTTTCAAAACTTTTTCTAGGCATATAAACCTCTCCCCTTACCTCAAGATAAGGAATGGCTTCTGCTAATTTAAGCGGTATTGATTTAATTGTCTTCAAGTTTTGTGTAACATCTTCCCCAACAAATCCATCACCACGAGTTGAACCTCGAGTAAATACTCCGTTAACATACTCTAATGATACAGATAATCCGTCAATTTTAGGTTCTACTACATAAATTGGATTAATGACTTCTTTTACTCGATTATGGAAACTATATAATTCATCAAAGCTAAATACATCTTGCAAACTACCCATTTGAACAGTATGCGGTACTTTGTCAAATGTATTATCAGATTGACCACCTACACGATGTGTTGGTGAATCTTGCGTTATGAGTTCCGGAAATTGAGCTTCAAGTGTTTCAAGCTCTCTCAAATACATATCATAATCAAAATCACTTATTGTGGGATTATCTAAAACATAATAGTTATAATTACTATTATTTATAATCTCTTTTAATTCTGTAATACGCTGACTTGCTTTTTCATAGTTCATTTATTCACACCAACTTATTTTAAGTTTACTATTTATTATACCACATTTTATTTAATTTCGGTAGTATATCTTTAGCATTGTTTATATTTTGAAGCGATTTGTTGTGCAACCTTTATTCCATCAACAGCTGCACTCATAATTCCGCCAGCATAACCTGCTCCTTCACCACAAGGATATAGCCCTTTCACATTAGTTGACATCAATTCATCATTTCTTAAAACCCGAATTGGAGAAGATGTTCTTGTTTCAACGCCCGTAAGGATTCCTTGATCGTTAGAAAATCCGGGTAATTTGGTATTGAAATTTTGTAAACCAATTCTAAGCATTTTTGAAATATTACTTGGAAATAGCTTATCAAAATTACAAGACTCTACACCAAGTGCGTATGTTGGATTTACTTCTCCCAATTTCAATTTATGTTCTTGATTTATAAACTCCTTAACTGACATAGCTGGAGCTTTATATTTACCTCCACCCATTTGAAACGCTTTTTGCTCTAATTTTGCTTGAAAATGCATTCCATCTAAAGGATGAAGACCAAAATCACTTTTATCTACTGAAACTACTAAAGCAGAGTTCGAATTCTTACCATCTCGTGCATATTCGCTCATACCATTTACAACAACGGAGTTTTCACTGGAGCTAGACGGTACAACGTATCCCCCGGGGCACATGCAAAATGTGTATACACATTGATTACCTATTTTATGTGATAATTGATACTCTCCTACCGGTAAGTTTTTATGTCCTGCTAATTCTCCATACAAGCCACGATTTATTGTTGTTTGAAGCTGTTCAATACGCACACCGACAGAAAAGTTTTTACTTTCAATATTAACCCCTTTTTCAAATAACATTTGAAATGTATCCCTTGAACTATGGCCAATTGCTAAAATTACATTTTCTGTTTGCATTTCTTGACCATCAACCACTATTGATTTTATACAATTATTTTCAATGCTAATTTCATTTAGCTTTTTATGAAAATAAACTTGTCCACCATTTTCTATAATACTGTTCCTCATAGACTTTATAACAGCTCTTAATTTATCGGTTCCAATATGAGGTTTTGATTTTGTTAATATATTTTCCGGAGCGCCATGCTTAACAAATTCCTCTAAAACATATTCGCAACGATTATCTGAAATACGAGTTGTTAATTTACCGTCAGAAAAAGTACCTGCTCCACCTTCTCCAAACTGGACATTGCATTTTTCATCTAATTGTCCCAATGTCCAAAAACGATTTACTGAATTTACACGTGAATCGATATCTCCGCCTTGTTCAAATACAATTGGATTATAGCCAAGTTTAGCTAATGTATAAGCAGCAAAAATACCAGCAGGACCAAATCCTATAATGACAATCGGACCTTTCAATTGTTCGATTCCACAACAAAACTCTAACTCCAACTTTTCTTTATACATAACAAAAGGGTCTGAGATTGCCTTAACAATCTCAGCCTCTTTTTCAGTTAGCTCTATAACTACTGACGCTACAAATGAAAAGTTACCTTTTCTTCTAGCATCTAATGACTTTTTATAGATATGTGCTTTTTTTACAAGTGTTTTCTTAACTTTTAATTTACTGATTGCTTTATTAATTGCAATTTCTTCAGAATCATTAATATCATAACGTATGTTAGATATAATTATTGACATTGTGCTCCTCCAAATTTTTATTTCTTTGTAGCTGTAACTAATACACTATATTCACCTACAGCCCATACATTTTTATTTCCGGTAGCATAAATTTGTACAGGAATACGAGTTGTCCCTGCTGTAACCTTAGATAAATCTACACTTGCAATTAAATCATTAGAAGATATCTTATCAATATCATCTTTGTTTCCTACGATTTTCACATTATTAATTACGCTTGTTTTCAGTTTAATATTATAATTTGCCGGTTCATTCTTTGTAATAATATTGGAAACAGAGAAAAATGCACTATTTAAATTTGGATCATCGAATGTTACTGATACATTAGTAATGTTATCTACATTTGTAATACCTGCAACTAAAGAAACACTTAAATTTTGTGCGTAACCTATATCAATTTTTCTGAAATCCACTTCGCCATCTAATTTAATCTCACTAATTTCATCAACTAAACTTGCAGGTCCTGCTATTTCTAATTCTGGGACTGATAATGTATATTTCAATTTAGTAATATCAAATCCCGGTGGCACGTTAATATAATTTATCTTGAGTGGAACAGTCTTTAATTTGAATATAGCGACTGTAATTTCATATTTTTGCTTTTCATAATTTGTATAATTTAATTCAATAGGATTTTTATTTTTATCATAGAAGAATAGGTCGCCTTTTAGAGTTACTGTATTATTAACAAATTCATTATGATCGGTACTTACTACTACTGAGTTAATTTTATCAATCTCAGTACCAGGACCTTTTAAAACTAATGACGTATAATTAGCATATGGTTTTTCTTTTATATAACCATCTTGTGCCTTCACATTTTCAGCTGTAACTTCAATTGGAAATTCTTTTGTTACTAAAACATCAAATCGTACTTTTTTTACGATAGGAGAAGAAGATATAATTTTAAAATCATTGTCTTTTTCATCTGCTTTTTTAATATCAACTTTAATATCATATTCTCCTGGCTTATTTACACTATATAAATTTGGCTTTATAATAAAATCTTCTGGTTTTAAATTACTAATGCGATAACGCTTACCTTCAACTTGGACGCTTACTTTTTGCCCATTACCATCAATTATACTTAAATTATTAGCTTGAGGAATAGAGTCAGCTAAATCAATGTTAACAACAATATCATTTATCCAATCTTTTTTTGTAGGATCAACATTATAAGCTACAATAAACCATATTATTATTGCAATCGCAACAGACAATAAGCGAACAAAACGATCACTTTCAAGTAATTTGGAAAAGCTAAATTCTTTTTTCATTTTTCTTAACCCTCCAAAACTTCTTACTCTTTTTACTCTCTTCATTTGCATTTGTTGGGATAAGTTTGTCCATTAAAAATTGAGAAAGAGACTCTTTGGTATAATTCCTTGTAAGCTGGCCATCTAATGTTACAGAAACTGTACCCGTCTCTTCAGATACAACAATAGTAATTGCGTCTGAAATTTCGCTAATACCAATTGCAGCTCTGTGACGAGAGCCTAAATGAGAAGCAATTAAGTTTTCTTTTTGTGGTTTTGGAAGAAAACATGCTGCTGCTAGCAAACGTCCATCCCGAATGATTAACGCTCCATCATGCAATGGAGAATTGACAAAGAACAAGTTGCCTAATAATTCTTCACTTACGGTTGCGTTAATAATAACACCAGTATCAATTTGTTCGCCTAACTTTGTCTTTCGTTCTATTACAATCAATGCACCTGTTTTTGAAGCACTTAAATTTGCAACACCATTACATAAAATTTCTATAACGTGCTTCCATGTCGTTATTTGTTTTTCTGGGTTATCCCCACTAAATACATTTAGATCAGCTACTTTAGTGCGTCCGACCTTTTCTAAAACACGACGAAGTTCAGGCTGGAACAAGACAATTAGAGCGATTACTCCAATATTGAGCACATTCTTTAATAAAAAGCTCATTGTTTTCAGTTGAAATACTTTTGCAATAAAATACGAAAAAGCTAGTAAAAGGATACCTTTTACAAGCTGTTCTGCTCTTGTTTCTTTTACTAAGTTAATTGCTTTATAAATTAAATAAGCAATTAATGCAATATCAATAAAATCTAAAATGCCAAACGATTTAACAATTCCACCTAAATCGATAAAGAAGTTTTGAAGTTCTATCATATCTTACTTCCTTTACTTGAATTTTCTGTCTCTTTATAGTTTAACAATTTTATCGCTTGAATTCAAGTTATATTGTATTTTTTTTGCTAATATCCTGAACTATTTTAACAAAACTATCAACACTTGACCATTGAGTAAAATAAGAAGGCGCAAAACGAATTAGCCCAGAGTCGATAGTTTTATAGTTTTTATGTGCCAAAGGCGAACAGTGTAAACCACCTCTTAATGCAAATCCTTTATCATTTAATAAATCTACAGCAACATCTGATTTTAAATCACCAATATTAAACGAAACTAAAGGTACAAAACGGTTCATTAAATAATCGTTAATAATTAAATGAATGTTATTATTCATCTTAAAGTTATTATAGACATATTTACATAATTCAAATTCATGTTTATAAATTTTTTCCATTCCAATATAATTTATAAAATCAATACCGGCCCCTATTGAAAAAATGCCGGGTGTGTTTAATGTTCCTGCTTCTAATCGATCCGGATAAAAATCAGGAGGATCAAGCTGAGTTGAGGCAGAGCCAGTTCCACCTTCAATAATTGTATTTAATTTAATGCCTTCATTTAATATTAACAGCCCTGTACCAGTGACTCCATACAATCCTTTATGTCCAGCTGTACATAAGATATCTATATTCATTTTTTTTATATCAATAGGTATGGTACCAGCGGTTTGAGCAGCATCAACAATAAAAGTCAAATGATTTTCTTTACACAGTTTTGCTATTTTTTCAATAGGAAGTATTTTTCCAGACACATTAGAAGCATGCATACATACAATTGCTTTTGTATTTTCTTTAATCTTACTCTTAAACTCTTGAACAGTCTCATCATCTTCATTGTATACTTTAGCAATATCATAGGTTATTTTATTTTCGCTATATAATTTATGAACAGGTTTTAATACAGCATTATGCTCTAAAGAAGAAATTATTACATGATCATCTTGTGCTAGAGTACCTTTAATAGCAAAGTTTAACGCCATTGTACAATTACACGTGAAAATAACATTCTCTGCATTTGCATTAAAAAAACGAGCAACCTTATTACGAATATCATATATCTTTTCAGATACTCTCATAGAATATTCATGCCCGCCTCTTCCGGGATTACCACCATAATTTACAATTGCAGCATTTACACTAGCTACTACGTTTGCAGGCTTAGGATAAGTGGTTGCTGCATTATCAAAATATATCATAATCCACCTCGTTTCATATTATTAGGGTAAGTCTATAACGTCCTTTACTCGAATTCCGTTTAATTCTAATACTTGAACTGCTCTATATGCGTTTTCGTTAATACGAATACCATATCCACAACCATTTTTTCTTAAATTAGATGGTATGCGCTCAATATATGCTTTTATACCGTTGTTATATAGAATATCCCGTGCTTTATAGGCGTAGGTTATTGAATTTACCATTATGAGTTGTTTATCCATAACTACCATCTTTTCTCCAGCGATGTATAAAAATCGAACTATAAAAAGCACAAAATATTTTCGCTGGGAAATATTTTGTGATATTAATAAAGCAACACCCTTACATCTACATTTACATAGTATGCTTGTAGATATAAGGGTGTTCATGCAAATTCTTATTCAATTATACAAACGCAATGTGAAGCAATTCCAGCTTTTTCACCGGTAAAACCAAGCCCTTCTTCAGTTGTGGCTTTTATATTGACTTGGTTACTATCAATTTCACATGCATTGGCTATATTTAAAGTCATTTGGTTAATAAAAGGTCTTAATTTTGGCGCTTGCGCAATAATTGTACAATCTAAATTAGATATTTTGTAATTCTTTTGCTTTAGTATTTGAATTACGTGTTTTAGGAGTAAAATACTGTCTGCATTTTTATACTGAGAATCAGTATCCGGAAAATGAAGTCCAATATCGCCTAGTCCTGCAGCTCCCAATAATGCATCCATTATAGAGTGGGTTAAAACATCCGCATCAGAATGTCCAAGCAAGCCAACATCATGTTCAATATTGACTCCTCCAAGAATCAGCTTTCTGTCCTTGACTAATTTATGCACATCATAGCCATGACCAATTCTAGGCATATTATGTCACTCCATTTCATTAACTTATCCAATAAACATTTGTGTCCAAATTAACTGACCATTTGCATTTTTCACAACTCCAACACCTAGTTGAGTAAAGCTAGCATTTAAAATGTTTGCTCTATGACCAGGAGAATTCATCCAACCATCCATTACTTGTTCAGGTGATGTTTGACCTTTGGCAATGTTTTCACCTGCAGTTTGATAGGATACTCCGAATTGTTTCATCATATCGAATGGAGAACCGTATGTTGGCGAAGTGTGATCAAAATAATTAAGGTCTGCCATATCTTGAGATTTTTTAGTAGCAACAGAACTTAATTTTGCATTTAGTGTTAATGGATTCAATCCTGCTTTTGCCCTTTCCTGATTCACAAGATCTAAAACTCTAGTTTGAAATTGTGAAAAATCACTAGATGTAATAGGTAGTTTTGGAGGAGGAGGTGGAGCTGGTTTTGAAATTGAATTTGTATTTTGCCTTGTCGCAGTAGTTGAATTCGTATTACTTGGTTTTGTAGTTGCAGCTTTTTCAACTGCTTGACTACTTGCATTATTCTTAGATGTACTTACCTTTTGTGAACTACTATTTTCATTTGTAGAACTAGCTTTTGTTATATCAGAAGATGTTTCTTGATTTTCATTCGATTGTTGTGATATGTCTTTCATTGTTTCTACTGCTGTACTGTTCTTTTCGCTATTTTTCGAAGCAGTATTTTTTAGAAAACTAAAATTCATTGTATAAACAACGATTGCCATTATTACAAAGACAAGCACTGAAGTCATTAAAATTACATACTTTTTTTTCATATGAACCTCCATGATTTTGTTTTTGCCACAATCTAATTATAACGTAATTCATGGAAATTAGCCACATCTAAAATTATGCTAAAATTCTTGCCATCTAATTGTTTATTTTTTGTTCAATTTGATAAAGATAACCAATCAGTAAACCTCCAATTAAGTTACCAATCGTAACTGCAAGTGCTGCAGGCAGGATAGCCAACTTAAATCCAAATAGAAGTGAATAAAAAGAATAATAAAAAAAGTTTGCAACAATATGGTCAAATCCTAAAATTACAAAACCTGCAACTAAAATAAAATAAAAAGTTAAAACAACAATTTTATTATCCTTATATTTTACTGATGCCAATACACCGTAGCCAACCATCACAGCACAAAATATACCCATTATAATTAAACTTAAAAAGCTATCTTTCATTTTACTGGTTGCCACTATATCAATTGTGTGCTTTAGCTTATTTGCTAACCTTGTATTGCTTAACAAAAATGCATAAACAAAAGTTCCGATAAAGTTACCGACATACGCAATCGCAATGTCTATTGCATTATATTCTTTTGTTGCTGTTGACAGTGGTACAACTCTTGTGAATAGATAGTTATAAAAGCTAGACACTAAAAAGATTCCTAATGTAAAAAACATAGCACCAATAATATGGTTTTCAATGTATAAATATAACGTTGCTCCAAGTGAAATATAAATTCCTGACATAATTCCACTTAAAAAATTTTTTTGAATTGTCAAAACAATCTTCCCTTCTCTTAATTTGCCAAAGTATATTCTACTATAAAATAATTGTTTCGACAATATATTTATGATGATTTTAAAAATAAAAAGTATGGAAAATTCATTCCATACTTCAATCCATACGTCAATATTAAGTATTTTTCATAATAATTGATTCAACTACATTTGCAACATGCTCACAAGAGTCACAACATTTTTCTAGTTTTTCGTAAATTTCTTTCCAAATAATGATTTCAGTTGAATCTGGGTTTTCAATGAATAAATTACGAACGGCTTTACAATATAATTTATCAGCATCTTCTTCATAACCATTTACTTTTACAATTAGCTCATGAATGATTGTAGATTTATTGAAATTATAAAATTCTTCCATGCATACTTTCAATGCTTCACAACATTTTAAAATTACAGATGAAAATTCCAAAGCATCAGCACGTATTGAATGTACATTATACATATAAAGACGAATAACTACATCTTCAATAGTATCAGTTACATCATCAATTTCTTGTGATAAAGCAATAATATCTTCTCTTTCAATTGGTGTTATAAACTCACGTACCAGTTTTTTCATCATTTCATGTTTTTCATCATCAGCAGAATGCTCTACAGCATGCATTTGTTGCATTCTTTCTTCTAAATTATGTGAACCATAATCAGAAAAAATTTCATGTAGCAGTTTTGATGCACTGCATGAGTAGTCAACTAATTTGACAAAGGTTTTAAAATAATCGTTTTCACGTTTCATGTGTTGTATTATCCTTTCAGCTTTAAATTAAAAAATCATAATAAATACTTTTGTAAATACATAGGCTATCAATCCACAACCAGGGAAAGTTAAAACCCAAGTTAATACCATTTCTTTTACTACACTCCAGTTTACACAAGATAGCCTTTTAGCAGCACCTACGCCCATAATAGCTGTTGTCTTTGTATGAGTTGTACTAACAGGAACACCTGTTAATGAAGATAATAATAAACAGCCTGTTGCTGCAACATCAGCAGAAAAGCCTTGGTATTTTTCAAGTTTAACCATATCCATTCCAACAGCCTTAATAATACGATAACCTCCAATTGAAGTTCCAATACCCATTACTGCAGAACATAATACCATCAACCAAATTGGAATCGTAAAGTTGGTAACGTCACCTTGCCCATTTGCTAAAAAGATACCTAGCATAAAAACTCCCATGAATTTCTGTCCATCCTGAGCTCCATGCATAAAAGCCATCATAGCACCGCCTGCTACTTGTCCATTTTTAAAGAAACCATTCGTTTTTCTACGATCCATACGTTTACAAATTAAAGTTATCACTTTTGTTGTTATCCAGCCTAATGCAAAGCCTAAAAATGTAGAAAGCACTAATCCATATAAAACTTTCATCCATTCGCTACCATTGATACCGGATAAACCATTTTGTAGTGCAATTGCCGCACCTGAAATACCAGCAATCAATGCATGGCTTTCACTTGTTGGTATTCCAAAATACCAAGCTGTCACCGCCCAAATTACAATTGCAAACATAGCTGCACATAAAGCGACAAATGCATTATGTGTATTGCCTTTAAAATCAACCATGTTATAAATAGTCATTGCAACTGTACTGTTAATTGTCGTCATTACCAATACGCCAAGGAAATTAAAAATTGCCGCCATTATAATTGCTGCTCTTGGACTTATTGATTTTGTTGACACACAAGTTGCAATTGCATTCGGAGCATCAGTCCAGCCGTTAACTAAAATTACACCTAAAGTTAAAATTACGGTTATTAGTAGTGGTGGATTACTTATAATCTGTGAAATGAAGTCGCTAAGTGTGATTGACATAACATTGTCCTCTTAAAATTCTAAAATTTTACACAAAAATAAATCAACCAAAATATTTATTCAATATTTGGATGAATTATTATTTTAAGAATAACATGTTAAAAATATTATTTCAATAGATTTTTAAATAATAATATTTGTAATTATTTAACATTACTTAGAAAACTGCAATTTGAATATCATTTCATATTACGGTAAAGCTAATGGTGAGGAGTGATTTTTATGAATGAATTTAACATAAAAAAATTACCGTTATTAGCTAATAAGCAAAACCCAATTCCAAATCCGGATGCTCAAAAAATTACTGCTGTTGTTAAGCATGGCAATCAAATTAGTGGGTATCAATTATCAAACGGAGACATTTTAACCAAGGAACAAGGTGTTGATTTAGCAAAATCAGGTGGAATAAAAGGTGTAGGAATAGCAACTAATAAAGGGAATGAATATTTACGCAGCCTTCCAGATGAAAGTGAAGGCAACAATCTTTCCAGCTTACCTGTAATAAACGATTAAACAAGAAACTTCCATTTAGTAAAATTTCTAAATGGAAGTTTTATAATTTTTGTGCAATTAAAACAAAAATTTCAGCATTATCAACCGTTTGGATTGGTGTTAACAAAGCTTTTTTAAAATAATCTTGTATTTTTGGGGCAGTTGGCAAATAGCTTGATTCCGCAACTTGACAAGGAGATTTATGTAATTCGTTAATCTCGTCCCTGCTTTGCGAATGACATATAATCAATTTACCATTTAGGGCTAAATAACCTGCTAAAACAGAAATAGCTTTTTCTTTATCTTCAAAATGAGGAAACATTGAATAACAAAAAATATAGTCAAATTGTTTAATAGGCAAGTTGATTTTCAAAATATCTCCAGTTAAAAACTTTACATTAGTATCTTTGTTTTTTTGCTTCGCTAATTCAATCATGTTTTCGGCAATATCTACTGCTACTATGCTACCGTTGCCTAAAATACGCTCATTATAATATGGTATCATTATACCGGTTCCTGTTCCAACATCGAGTATATTGGAATTAGGCTTTATTTGAACAAAATCTAAAATAACATTTATTTTTTCAGGATCATGTTGAGCGATTTCATCCCATTTATCTGCAATCGAATTAAAAAAAGTGCGGTTATCCATGTAGTTACCTCTTATTGATAATTTATTTTATATTTCGTTATTTTTTAGTTTAATCTGTCGAATGTCTTTACCGACAAATTTCAAACATTTATACAACGTCATTAGTCTCGATGCAACACGCTTATTGTATCTACTGTCTAATTCATTCAACATTAAATTTGTGTTGATAATAGTAGGTTTATTTAAATTTAATCTTGAATTTATAATATTGTATAGAGAGGAAGTATTAAACTGACTTTCGAACTCGGCTCCAAGATCATCAATAATAATTAAATCTGCATCTAAAACTGTTTGCATTGTGTTGGCTCCGTCTTCCCCTTTGCCAAAATATTCATCTTGCAAAGTTCGAAATAAATCGAGAGAAGATACATATAAAGCACGATAACCTTTATGGGCAATTGTATCTGCAATTGCAAGTGATAAATGTGTTTTGCCCAAACCGGTTTCTCCAATCATTAAAACACTTGGCGAATCTATAGAAAAAGTTTGGGCATATCTTGTGCAAAAGTCTAGTATATTGCTCATTATTTTTTTAGGTGAAACACCTGTACGTTCATCGGGAATATCGCTATAATATTTTAAATAAAAATTTTGAAAATTAGATGTTGATACGGTTGTTCGTTTGTTTAACTCTTGAACGTTTAGTTCTGTTAAAACATCTGTTAAGCAAGAACACTTTACACCGTCTACATATCCTGTATCATCGCATTGAGAGCAATAAAAATGTGTGTCTAAGTAATCTGGGGTATATCCATTTTGAATTAGTATATCTTTAATCTCATTTTGAATTGCTAAATTTTCATTTTTAATACTCGTAATTTGAGTTTCCGTATTAAATTCATTAAAAACGGTACGTATCACTTTTAAACTGGTTAGTGCAAGTTTCTGATATAAGTCTTTGATATATGGAATTTTGAGACAAACTTCATCGTATCGTTGATTGGCAATACGTCTTGCTTTTTGTTCCCTTTGAGAGATAATCTTTAACGCTCTCATAAAGTTTTCATTTGCCATATGAGTTCTCCGTTTCGTATTATTTTAATTTAGGCACATTATCCCAAAATCGATCAAGTTCATCAACATCATACGATGCATTTTGGGAATTCTTTTTATTCGCTTTTCTTGGTTCCGATTCCACGCCCATAACTTCTTCTATTGTTTTATAACCTTTTTCGTGCCAAGAAAGAAGAATCTTGTTTATATAAGGAAAGGCAAGCTTGCCTATTGATGCAATCGTTTTTTCATACGCATATTTTATCATATCAAGGTCAAATCCATATTGGTCAAACCATCTATTGATAAATTCTCGTTCAGAATCTGTTAATGCCCTCGTATCAATTCCAAATATTTTCTGTACTTTACATTGATTTGTTTTTGATTTTTTTAATAAATTTAAATATTGCTCCGCTAATTCATGTGTTACAATGCCATTATCCGCCCAATTAGCACATACTTTTTCAATATAACGTGCATTAACTTTATCAATAGAAACACAATATTCAAGTGCCATTAAAACAACGTCAGCTGGCAACCTAATAAATTCTAGAATATGTACTATCGTTTTATGCTCTACTGAGGTAATAGGTCGCTGCAATAAATTTTCCATACACTCTAATAAATAAGTAAGTTCTTTACTTGAAATAATAGCTTGTTGCTGAATGTTTTGCGGTTGTGCGGCTTTGGAAAGCAAAACGACAGAGGGGTTTACTTTTTCTGTTTCAATGGGTATTAGTAACTGTTTTTCAATCCAGTATTGTATTGCTTTGTTAATTTTGCCTTCGGATACATTTAATAAATTTGAAAGTAAATTGGAGCTATAGCTTTTATCTGCGTTTTTAAAAATCAATAAAATAACCTTTAAATAAATCGGATCTAAACTTTCAAAAGAATCATCAATTATGCTTTTAGGTATGGCAAAATTATTTTGATAGGATTCGAAATTAATTTTATATGACATGATGATCTCCTCTGAATTTCATATTCATAAATTATTGTTGTTTATAGACAAATATTATAACATAGCTGCAAATTTAAAACAATTAGGATTTCATACAATTAATATAATTTAACTATTTTTATCTCTTCCATTTTAATAAGAAATATGATAAAATATTAATAATTATATTAACGGAGGTAGTCATGAGCAAAGAAACAATTGTTCCTGGAATTGGAATTGGCGGTTTGAAAGATAAATATGACATTAAAATTTTAATATGCTATTTACTCCACACAATACAAACACCTCTTTCAAGAGATCAGCTTAATTATGTATTTCAAGATGATCAAATAGTGAATTATTTTAGCTTTTGTGATGCATTGGCAGAATTATTGGAAACAAATCATATACAAACCAAAAGGCAATGCAATCAAGAAGTATTTGAGTTAAATGCTCTAGGCGTTGAAACTGCTAAACAGCTTTATCAATCATTACCAACCTCTTTAAGAGATCGAGTTGTTACAACTGCAATGAAGCTTTTAGCAAACATCAAAAATGAAAAAGAAAATGAAGTTATTATAAAGCCATATAAAAATGGGTATTTAGTAAAATGTACAATTCATGAAATTAACTTTGATTTGATGTCCTATGAAGTATTTGTTCCCGATCTATTACAAGCCGAAAAAATCAAAGTCAAGTTTCAAGAAAAGCCATCTAAAATATATCAAGGGCTCATTCAATTATTACTGGATGATTAACCTTTATAATAGTATAAGTTATCAGTTCAGTCAGCATTTACATGCTGACTTCAGTCTGAAGAAAAAGCCCGATTTTGGCGTAACCAAAGTCGGGCTTTTGAATATATGGTTGAAAATTTGAAAAAAGTGCAAAGGATACAAAAAGGAGAGTTCACCCTCCACTTATGTATTGCAGCTTTTTAAGGTTCATGCACGCAAATTTAAGCCTAACCCAGTTTGTTACTTGGGCAAGACCTCGATAAGGTGTATAACGCATTGCGTATTTTTCTTTCGCATCAGCAAAAACTCGCTCAATCGTTTCTTTTCGCTGTGCATAAAGATCTTTGTATTTTATTGCATAACGAATATCTGAAACTTGCTCTAAGTACTCATGCCAAACATGAACTGTGTATTGTTTCTGGAATTCTTTACTTTCAGTGCATTTGTAACGAAACCCACAGATTTTACAGTCGTTTGGATTGCTTTTAAATTCTTTGTATCCTTCTCTATTCGTGGTGGAATAGTGTAAAACTTTATTGTTTGGACATACTACACAGTCAAAATATTCATCATATGAAAAATCATATTTCTTAAAAAAGCCTTGTTTTGTCATTGGTCTACGATATGGTACTAATAAATCTTTTCCATCATCTATAAGTCTTTTTGCAATATAGGGAGTATTGTAGGCACTATCTGCCACTATTGTTTGGATTTCGGGGTGGTTTTCTTTTAATTTATCATACAAATCATCGAATGCTACGCTGTCATGTACATTGCCTGCTGTTACATGAACATCTACAATGTAGCCTTTTTTGTCACAAGCTGTATGTGCTTCATAAGCAAGGCATTTCTTATGCTCTCCTTTATGAAATACACCGCTTTCAGGGTCAGTGGTTGATTCATTGATGATTTTTTCTTCTATTTTAGGTGGCTTTGTATCGTCAAATGGCTTTTTTTTATGTTCTTCTCTATCTTTATTGATTTCGTCCATTAGTTGTTTCTCATAATGTTTTGCTGCTACGGGGATTGATTTCTTTACAACCTTTTTTATATTTGCATTTGCTTTTATATGGGTTCCATCTACAAATACCACCTCTGGGTCAAGATATCCCATATCATTGATTTCATTCAATATCCAGTTGAAAATGCATGCAATAGTATTCTCGTTAAATCTATGTTTAAAGGCATAACTTATTGTTGTAAAGTGAGGTATTTGTTCTGTCATTAAATATCCTAAAAACCAACGATATGCACAGTTCATTTGTACTTCTTCTACCAATTTGCGCAACGAACTTATTCCATACAAATGTTGTATTAAGACCATTTTGATTAGTACTACTGGGTCTATGCTTGGTCTTCCATTATCTTTACAATACAAATCCTCTACGAAATCATATATATGACAGAAATCCACTGCACTATCTATTTTTCTAAGCAAATGTTCTGCTGGAATAAATTCTTCTAAGCACAAAAACTCTACTTGTGTTCGGTCTTTTTTAGCTTTAACTAACATTTAATCACCCTATTTAATTATACCATTTTTCGCGTCAAAAGTCCCCTAAATCATCGAATTTAGGAGACTTTTTCTACAAGCTGCAGTCAGCATTTACATGCTGACTTTTTGTTTGCCTTTTATAAACTTTTTATTAAAATTTTAGTACAAACGCCAAAATGGGTAGCTACTAAATAATTAGTATCTACCCTTACACTCTATACTATTTTTAATAATTTAATCCATCAGATTTATTTTCTGAAATAACCAAACAATTATCTTTTTTGAGCTGCTGATTACTCTTGCATCAGTAATCATACCGGCTTTAATCTCTCGAACTTCACCCTTTACGTTTTTAAGTTTAGTTTTATCTACGATTGCTTCAGCTTTATAAAACTTTCTTGGATTAGCGTCATTAACAAAGGAATCAGCTGAAATAGATACGATTGAACCAGTAATTTTTCCATATTCATTTAGCGGCATTGAGTGTAGTAGTCAAGCAAAGTTGTAACACCAGTGTATAAATTTTATGCAGCAGTTCTGGCTACTGCAGGTGGAAGACCGCCATTGTATGTGTGAGGTCGCACATGATTGTACCATCCATACACAAACTCATAGATTCCTTTATCCATTTCATCAGCTGATTGAAATGTAAACAAGTTAAAGAATTCGTTCTTTAATGTATTATAAAAGCGTTCCATTGGCGCATTATCATAAGGGCATCCAGCACGACTCATGCTCTGCTGAATGTGAGCCTTTTGGCAGTAGTCATTAAATTCTTTAGATGTAAATTGACTTCCTTGGTCGCTATGCAAAATTAGCCCTCTTGGTGGTTTGTGACGTTTGATTGCTATTTTCAATGTCTCTATTCCAAGTTCAGCAGTTATATGATTTCCATCTAGTGTCGCTACTGCTGAGCGATCATACAAATCAATAATAGAACAGTTATACCTCATTGTCCCATCTTTTTGTGGAAGGTAGGTGAAATCAGTACACCATACCATGTTGGGCTGTTCTACATCAAAGTTTTGATTCAGAAGATTCGGAAATATTTTATTTGGTATTCCTTTTTTATAAATAGGTTTTTTCTTACGAACTATCGAGCTTAATCCAAGTTCAAACATGTACTTATATATGGTTGAATAACAATATGTAAAACCATATGGAATTAGTAAATCACGCATCATTCGATAGCCTTGAACTCCATTTGTAGCATGATATATTTCAACGATTTTTCGTTGAGTCATTGTCTTTTGCTCTCGATAATTAGCTTTTCTGTCTTTTAAAAAGTTATAGTATGCGTTGGGATATATGTTAAGCCTACGTAGAAGCCATCTAAGTCCAAACTCTTCTTTATTATTCTGGATAAACTGATACTGGTCTATTCTATTTCCTTCGCAAAGAATGCCGCTGCCTTTTTTAAAAATGCGTTTTCCTTTTGTGATTCAGCGAGTTCTTTACGCAACCGTCGAATTTCTTCATAAGCATCAGTTTCTTGTTTAATTTCAGGTTTTGTTTGGCATTCTTTACGGCGTTGTTGCAACCAATATGTAATTGTCCCTTGTCCAAGATAATATTCTTCAGTTAGGCTTTTCTTTGTACGTCCTTCTTCCAAATAGAGACGCAAAACTTTTTCTTTGAGCTCTGGCTCATACTTATTGTAGTTTGTCATGTTGTATCCACTCCTTGATTTCAATTTATTATATCAGATTTCTATATCAAGGTGTTACAACTTTATTATATCAGGTCAATATTAAGTGTTTAATGTAATATACACATTAAGAATGGTTAGATGAATTGAATCATATTTTTCATTACATCTTTTAATTCCTATTAAAAACAATAAACTAAAAGATATAATGCTAAAAAAAACAAATATTTTAAAATTTAAAATTAGCGAAATTATTGCACACATTGTTCCAATGGCAATACATAAATAATAATACGTTTTAAATTTATCTCTCCCTTTTAAATAATGGTGATGTATTGTTCTTGATCTTCAACAATAATAGCGGGAGAAATTGTTGTGTCTTTTATACCAAAATATTCTTCAACAAAATCCTCAGCATCCTCTTTTGATTTTAGATTTCCAGCAATTGTATTCAAATCTAGTTTTTTTAATTCAAAACTGCTATCGAACTCGACAAATCAACCATTTTAACTATTCCTTTCCTCTAATATCCAAACAAATCGGTAAATGGTTTATAGGCATTATTGAAATATTGATAAAACTGAACATTTGTTTGTAACGGGTTTACTTTCTTAATGCCTATTTCTGCTGTTGGATCTTTATAATATGTTTTATCACCAATTTTTATTGCTACCCATCCATGTCGTCCATTTGGTGTATCTCCTAATACGATATAAGCATCTATTCCAACTCGATTGCATAAATTTTTTAAAATACATGAAAATCCAGTACATGTACCTTTCCTATCATTAACACTGGTTATGCTTCCTGCGGAAATTTCTTTTCGTAGATCATAACCAACAATATCTTTTGTAGTCAGAAATTTTTCAATTGTAGGCTCATAAACCATATGGTCTACAATCCATTGACTAAAATATTGTACTGCCTCCTCTTGATTGCAATTCTTTGGCATCTCATTAATGATTTGCTGTAAATTAACATTTATTTTCTGATTAACCTCTTCATAGTAAGATTCTAAATCATCCATTTGATAGTCTATAAAATCTTTTGCAATTTGATATGTGTCCACTGTTTTATTTTCCTTAATCTTCGCTGCATCGTCTTCACTTGCGGGAAGTACTTCCTTTTGAAATTTATCTGAATCTATAAGTAGTAGCATCTTTTCAATCATTTTTTCTTCTGAATGCTGTTCTAAATGCGGTAATACGCGAGTATTACTTGAGTTAAATGGCAAAAGATAGGCTATGTACCAGTAGGTTATACTATCATATCGCAAAGCACTTTCAATATGATAATAACTCCTTGCGTTAATTGGTTGCTTTAATACAATTTCTCCACCCTTGTGTTGATCCAATAGTTGTTTTATTTTTTCATAAATTTCTTTCTCTTCCTGTGTTAATTGTTGATAATAAAATTGCGTGTCAACAGACTGATAAGTAACTGAAATATCTGGTACCTTAACCGGTTCAATAGCAATATGGTACCTCTGCGCTTCCAACACGCCAATAGCGATCAATACCAATAAAATAGCTGAAGTAATAGCAATGGCAATCTTTTTCTTCAAGTTGTATCATCTCCTGAAAAGTATTTTAAATTATCACTTAAAATCTTAAGTACAGCATACCTTTTATCAATTATTTAAGCCCCGCTCCAGTCAATTTCAGATAAAATACTTGGAACGTATGCTATATAATTAAGCACTTGGTTCATAGATGCATTAACCATACTTCTTTGTGCTTCTTCTATACGTTTTTTCATATGTATTATTTCATCGTTATTGAAATATTTGCATAAAACATTACTTTTATCCAGCAAAGCAACCAAACAAAGTGTTTCATGAGGTATGACGTTGTTCTCGAAAAATGCCATGCGGATTGCTTTAATGATATCCATGACAATTTCAGATTTTGGTGCGTACTTCGTTCTTTTGTGAAGCAAACTTTTTTTAGGAAGTTCATTTATACATTCAATTTTAACCAGAGAATTTCCTATTAGAGAAAGTAAATCAGTTACCGATCCCCTGCAGCAATTTCCTGGCTGATGTATGTTAGATGCATAAATATCCACAATGCTCGTTACATCTTGAAATTTTTTGTAAGCTATCGCATCATAAACAGCCTTTAAATATGCCAAACTTTCATCAGAAGATCTAACAATCGAAAGCTTATTATCTTCATCCCAAGTAACAAAACCTTTACTAATAAGTTCTGTAATTTCACCCATGACTAAGCAAGCAGCAATGCTTACTCCATTTAATAAAGGAATATTTCCTTTTTCATTCACAGTACAGATATAGTACTGCTGAACATAAGATAATTTTTTCATAATTCACCTCATAATTTGATTACGTATCCAAACACGTTTATGGAAGGTCAATTTTTAGCCCTCCCATAAACGAATTATATGTATTATACTATAAATATCCAATTACTTAGTTAGTTTAAATAATAAGCGGTAAACTCACGCTATTTTGTAATATGTGATACCAAGATCAATGCTACAGCAATTATCATAACTTATCTATCTTTTTAAGATTGCTTTATTAAATACGTTATTTCTTACTATCATCACAATGCTTTTTATTGCTATTATCATGCTGTTTTTTATTGCGACTTTTTTTTAATATGTTCAATATTATAACGGTACCCGCACCAGAAATAAAACCAACTATAATTGAACCATATGGATAATATTCAAAATGCATAAGTTACCACCATCCAAATAATGCATAGCCTAATGCACCACCAATACCACCAGCAACTCCACCTACAATTGCGCCGCCGAGTGCACCTTCAGCAGCTCCTGCAGGACCTCCAGTTGAGCCAGCGATTCCTCCAACTGTTCCACCACCGACTGCACCAGAATACCCACCACAATCGGTTATATCATGATGTTTGATACAATAGTATGGCATTATATTCTCCTAATCATTATAACTAGTTTAATGATATAAACATTATTGCTCCCACAACACTGTTAATAAGAGCAACCACCAATGAAATAATGTTAATAACAATTGCATATGTTGTTTTATTGGTTTTACGTTTTACAATACTCATCACCAAGCTTGTTATAGAGCAAGGATACGTAATGATTGGTAAAACCAAAGCAAATACTGCCCCTATTATCATTAGTACTAGGGATGGTATATGTATTTTTTTACTTTCTATTGTAAATTGTTCATTATTTGCTACATTTTCTTGAATATCCATTATGTATTTCTCCTTTTGTATGTTTCATAATTCTTATATAGATTTGTTTATTTTTCTATTCATCCTTAATATAAAAATAGTCCATCTAATCTATTTGACTCTATTATTAGATGGACTCTTTTAAAACATCTAAATACTGATTTCTAAAATTTAAATTTGCTTATTTTTTCTTTTATTACATATATATTTAATAAGAGTTTTAATAATGTCTACAATAGCTAGTGTAACAGTTCCAGAAACAACTCCTAAAATTATGAAGTAAGTTTTCATATCAACTAATGAAATACACAATAACCAACTGCTCCACCTATGGCACCATAAACCCCGCCAGCAATAGCACCACCTAACCCCCCACCTAGAACTCCAAGAGGGCCGAAGGATAGCCCACCAGATATAGCCCCTTTAACTGCCCCACCAGTTGCACCACCTGCCGCACCAGCACCTACTGTCCCCCAAAAGTTGCCCCAATCCCATGTACCGCCACCATCAACCATCTCCATCTCATTTTGAGATAGTTCGCAAAAACCATTCATTGTTAATACGTCTGTCATTTTCATGACCTCCTGTTTGTTATTATTTATATCAAGACTTTACCGTTATACAATGTCGACCTTGCACTCCGACTAAGTCAGATATACTTTGTTAAAGTATATTCGGACTTATCCCCACATAAATATCGACAATCATTTTATCTATCTCTACTTGACTCGTTGGTTTTTTGGTGTTGCATTAAATTCAGATGTTATAACTTGTGAATAAATGTTAATAATTACATGAAATATTTATCTTAATCAAAGTTTAATTGTTATTATGTTAAATATTGTAACATAATATTATTAGTTTATCAACTTTATTTACGTAAAATTGTATATATATTCCTTTTATACAAGTTCCAACCCACCACAATCAGTTATATCATGTTGTTTGACACAATAGTATGGCATTATATTCTCCTTTTTACTAAACACCAACTACTTGTTGTTCATTAACAACAGACTCCTTCTTTTCTTTCGTTAAGAACAATACTGTAATTATAGTAGCAATGCAAACAACAATACTAGCTACCAACAAAATAGGTAGGATTTCGTCATTGACATCTTCAACCTTCATTAACATCATAACTGCTGATACTGAGTTGAAGCTAAAATGCAACAATATATTTCCAAGTAGAGATTTAGTGCGAATAAATACAAGACATAGAATAACACCTAATACAAATGAATATATCATCCAAATGATTTGACCATGTGATAATGCAAATAATGATGAACTTAATAATACCGCAACCATAGTTGGCATACCCTTTTGGAAACGTGTCAACATTAACCCCCTAAAAATGATTTCTTCCACAATAGGTGCCATGCACGCTGTTGCAAGGATGTTAACCACCATATTCCCTTTTGTTAAATTTGATGATTGTTCTATGTACGAATTCATTAAGTCTTGTGGGAATGGGATTAATTGCATTATTATACTTACAAATACATTAAATCCGATACCGAATAGCATGATTGGAATAATTGTAGCACCTTTCATTCTATGAATTCCAACTTCAGTAAAAAAGTTTTTCTTTCTTATTAAGAATTCTATTACTAAAACAATAATTGTTAAAACTCCTGCTATTAAGGTAATTAGAGTTGCAAGGGACATAACCTTTTCTGTAATCTTTGTTATTAACTCACTACTAGACAATTGTATCCCCGCTTTACCCATTTCTCGCCCTAGTTGGAAAGCGGCAAAGAACTGCATAATAAAAATAACCATCAACTGTACTCCTAAAAATAGTAAAAAGTAGAGTAGACCTTTGCCGAATTGCTTAAAGAATGTTTTCATTATAATTTTTCCTTTCGTTTTTTAATTTATATATTTAAAGGGTGTCTATGTTCAGCTGTATTGTAGTAAACTAATCTCTCTTGTTACTATATAGCTCATTCTCAACAAAACTCATCAGCTTATTTCTCATATATAAATAAATAGTAAATGAGAAAATTACAGTTATTACAACAGCCAGTAAGTTATTTGATATTCTTGCTATCACAAAAGCAAATACAATAATAGTGGTGATAATAAATAACAGAACAGAATTATTTTTAAACCATTTTTTCTTCAAATTTCTCTTGAATTGTTCGCTTTCGTTTTATTGTCCATATTAACCTCACATAACAATAGAGCTAGTTATACCATTTTTACGCTTGAATATAAATACTTATTTGGTGCATATCTAATAAATATGAATAAATTGCTTTCGCCATTAATTATTAAATATATTGTTAATTATTGTAACATACTTAGCTTAATTTGTCAACTTTATTTACTATTATTGCTCTGAATTAAAAGTACATAAAAATATCGTAGCAGCTTTCTTACGCTGCTACGATATTAGGTCTACTTATTAAAGTCACTATAGTACATTCTGAGTGATAATTGTCTTATTTAGAAAGTGCTTCTTCAATTGCTTTTGATAATTGATCAGGACAAGAAGTACCTCGACCGTTGCAATCAATGCCTTTTAAAGTTGCAATAACATCTGTTGCCTTTCTTCCAATAGTAAGCTTTGAAATGCCTTTTAAGTTACCATTACAGCCGCCATCAAATGCAACATCAGTAATAATGCCATCTTCGATAGTAACTTTAATGTTTCTTGAACATGTGCCTTTTGTTTTGTATAAATGCGTCATTTTTATTTCTCCTGTTTTTTATTGCTAAAATTTAATAAGGATTGTATTGAGTGAATTGGTGTTCTTTTTGCACCTAACGGACTAATTCGAGATGAGTATGCACCATGAAAGTCAGATCCACCAGTTGGTATTAACTTGTGTTTATTTACCAATTCCATTAAGTACTCTTCTTGCGCTTTTGAAGATTTACTTGACCATACTTCAATTCCATCTAAAAGGTTTTGCGACAATAATTCATTCAACACATCAATACTATCGTATGTAAAGGGGTGAGCCATTACACTAATTCCACCTGATTGCTTTACAGCATCTAATACCTCATAAACGTCAGGTTGCTTACAATTAACAATGCAGCTTCCACTTTTAAAGTCAAATAGTTCATCATAGAGCTCACTGAATATTTCAGTCATATAACCGGCGTTCATCAACGCTTTAGCAATATGCTGCTTATAGATACACCGACTATCTTTCGCTATTTCCAATACATCTTCAACTGTAATAGGATATAATTTTGATACCCTTTGAGCCATTTCTAGTCCTGCTTCAGTTCTATTATGTGTTGTAATATTACAAATTGCTTCAATTGGTTTTAAATCTTGGGGAAGATAGCATAAAATATGAATTCTACGTTTTCGAGTTGTATCATATGCCGATAACTCTACTCCGGGAATAATTTGAATACTATTGTTACATTGCACTTTTGATATATCTGTAATGCAGTCATGATTGGTTATTGAAATATATTGTAACCCTATTTTCTGTGCCTGACTAACCACCTGCTCTATTGTTTGTGAACCATCTGAATCACGAGTATGAACGTGTAAATCGCCTACCACCAACATCATCCTTAAACATTATTGCAAATCCATTCTATAAATTTATGTTAAATAAAATGAAGTGCTTTATCATTATTATACTCTAAAATTGTTTTTATGAAAAGTGCCTTTTTAATCAATTAAACTAACAACACTCCACCTAAAAAAGGTGGAGCATCTATTAGAAATTTGTTAGATAGTTAAAGCAAAAGCTTTTCCAAACTCCTTAGCCTTATTTAAGTCTGACTCAGTTGGAACAAAAGTTATTCTAAAATCCTCTTCATAGACATTTGTTTTTAAGCTTTCTAAACGTTGTCTAATAAATTTTGTTGCTTCGCCGCTCCAGCCATAAGAACCGAATACTGCTGTTGGTTTCTTTGCTATGTTAATTGCATCAACATGAGACAATAGTACCCAAACCGGAGGAACTGCATCCTTATTTATAGTTGGCGAACCGACCAAGAATGCGTCACTTTCATTCAGCTTTTGCGATAATAGGTTCATATCATATTTAATAATATCCAACAATTCAATATTGGCATCTGTAATGGTTTCTTTAATTCCTACTGCAATACTTTCTGCTATTAACTGCGTATTACCATATGCACTACAATAGAAAATTGGAATTTGTTTATTATTATGAACAGTTGGATTGCTCCATTCAGTATATTTCGCTATTACTTCATCAAGCAATCCATGTTTGGTAAGGACTGGACCATGACTTGGTGCAGCACAATCAAAATCTAATTCCTTTACTATATTTAACCCTTTTACAACATACGGCTTAAAAGGACCAAAAATAGCATCAAAATAGCCTTTTAGCGCTTTGCTATATTCTTCGTAGTAATGAATGTTGGTATCGAATAATTCCGGTTCACAATAATGTGATCCCAAGAAATCACAAGAAAATAAAACTTTATCTTCTTTTAAATAAGTAAACATTGAGTCTGGCCAATGTAAAAAAGGTGCACTGAAAAAAGTAAGTGTTTTATCACCTAAATCAATTGAATCACCGTTTTTTGCTACGATAATATTCGCATCGTTACGATTGATTATATTCTTAATATAAATCGAACCTGCTTGTGACGTAACTATTTTTAAGTTTGGTAGTAAATCTAATAGCTTTGCGATAGAACCTGAATGATCTGGTTCATTATGATTCATTATTAAATACTCTACAGATTCTAATTCAGCTACTTCTTTTATATTGTTAATAAAGTAATCGAAATAATTAAGGTGTGCAGTTTCAATTAAAGCAGTTTTTTCACTGCCTTTTACAATATAAGAATTATAACTAGTTCCGTTATCAGTTGTCATTACTATATCAAATACTCTTAAATTAGGGTTTAATACACTAACGCTATATACATTGTCTTTTATTTCATTTATGTTCATAATGATACTCCCTCATACTACTTAATTAAAAGATACGCTCTCTATTCTACGATTTCGTTAAATAGAGAGCGTTTTTTAGAACTATTCTTCTACGAATTGATCCTTGCCTACGCCACAGATTGGACAAACGAAATCTTCGCTTACATCTTCCCATGCTGTACCTGGTGCAACGTTTTGATCTTCACAACCATCTGCTGGAACATAAACATAGCCGCAAACTTCACATACATAACTTTTCATAACAATTCTCCTTTTTCATTGATTCAGTTGATTATATATTCATTTTGAATAATCTTGATTACATTTAAACTATACCATATTAGTGTAGTTTTGTAAAGACTATTTGAAATATTATTTTATTTCTTTTTCAAGTACTTTCTTTAAATACTGTCCAGTATAAGATTTTGCATTTTTACTAACCTGCTCCGGTGTTCCTTTGGCAATAACCTTTCCACCCTTATCTCCACCATCAGGTCCCAAGTCAATAATATAATCCGCTGTTTTTATAACATCAAGGTTATGTTCAATTACTAATACAGTATTCCCTGCTTCTACTAATCGATTCAGCATTTCAATAAGCTTGTGTACATCCGCTACGTGTAAACCTGTAGTTGGTTCATCCAAAATATACAGCGTTTTACCTGTTGATCGCTTTGATAACTCAGTAGCAAGTTTTACTCGCTGTGCCTCTCCACCTGACAATGTAGTTGCAGGTTGGCCAAGCTTGACATAACCAAGTCCAACATCATAAAGCGTTTCTATCTTTCGTTTAATCTTAGGAATAGCATTGAAGAAAGAAAGTGCTTCTTCAATTGTCATATTTAAAACATCATCAATTGATTTTCCTTTATATTTTATCTCCAACGTTTCCCTATTATACCTTTTACCTTTACAAACTTCACATGGAACAAAAATATCAGGCAAAAAATGCATTTCAATTTTCAAAATACCATCACCTTGGCAAGCTTCGCAACGACCGCCTTTTACATTAAATGAAAATCTACTTTGCGAATATCCTTTCATTTTGGATTCATTGGTCATAGCAAATATCTCTCGAATATCGGTAAATACACCCGTATAGGTAGCTGGGTTTGATCTAGGGGTTCTACCAATAGGTGATTGATTGATATCAATTATCTTATCAATATTTTCAATACCAAGAATATCTTTATGTGCACCTGCTTTATATCGAGAATTATTCATCACTTTGGACAATTGCTTGAAGATTACTTCATTTACCAAAGAAGATTTACCTGATCCTGATACTCCTGTAACGCAAGTTAATGTGCCAAGTGGGATGTCAACATTCACATTTTTTAGATTATTTTCAGTAGCACCTTCAACGGTTAAAGTTAAACCATTTCCCTTTCTTCTCGTTTCGGGAATCGGAATATACTTTTTACCGCTTAAATATTGTCCTGTAATGGATTCTTCACATTCAAGAATATGCGGTACATCACCGGCATATACAACTTCACCACCATGCACACCTGCGCCGGGTCCAATGTCAACAATATAATCGGCAGCATACATGGTATCTTCATCATGTTCAACTACAATTAGAGTATTTCCTAAATCTCTTAGTTTTTTTAAGGTTCCAATTAGTTTATCATTGTCTTTTTGATGCAAACCAATACTCGGCTCATCAAGAATATACAATACCCCAACAAGAGAAGAACCTATTTGAGTTGCAAGACGAATACGTTGACTCTCGCCACCGGATAATGTTCCTGCTGAACGTGATAGAGTTAAATAATCAAGCCCTACGCTATCTAAAAAAGATAATCGTTCTTTTATTTCTTTGATAATCTGTGCTCCAATCATCGTATCACGTTGATTTAATTCTAACGAACTGATGAATTGATATGCCGCACTTACCGACAATTTACAAAAATCACTAATGTTTTTGTCACCCACAGTAACTGCTAATATTTCAGGCTTTAAACGTTCTCCGGAACAATCAGGACAAAGATTGGTACTCATACATTGTGCAATTTCATCACGTATATAATTGCTTTGCGTTTCTCTAAACCTTCGTTCAAGGTTATTAACGATACCTTCAAATTCTGTATTATAAGTACCCTCACCGTATTCATTTTTACGAGTCATCTTAATTCGTTCGCCTTTTGTACCATAGAAAATAACATCTGTTATTTTTTTAGGTAGTTTAGCAAAAGGTGTATCTAGTGAAAATTTATAATGTTCTGCAAGTGCTTCAAAGTACATTTGCGCAATTGTACCGGATTCGCCAAAATACCATCCGCTTGCTTTGATTGCACCTTCTCTTATGGATAATTTTTTATTAGGAACAATTAAATCAGGATCCACTTCCATAAAAGTACCTAATCCAGTACATTTTTCGCAAGCGCCAAAAGGATTATTGAAAGAAAACATACTTGGTTCTAATTCACTCATACTTACGCCATGCTCAGGACAAGCATAGTTTTGAGAAAACATGATTTCTTCACCATCAATAACATCAATGATTGCAAGTCCACCTGATAAACCTATTGCAGTTTCTAAAGAATCAGTCAAACGAGATTTTATTGTACTATTGATTACGAGCCTATCAACAATTACCTCAATACTATGCTTCTTATTCTTTTCAAGCTTAATTTCTTCTGATAAATCATATAAATTACCATCAACTCTTACACGAACATAGCCGGATTTTCTTGCAGCTTCAAATTCTTTTTGATGTTCCCCTTTTCTGGCACGTATCACAGGAGCTAAAATCTGAATTTTTGTTCGTTCAGGTAATTCTAAAATACGGTCGACCATTTGGTCGACTGTTTGTTGCTTAATTTCACGTCCGCATACTGTACAGTGAGGTACTCCAATTCGAGCATAAAGCAAGCGCAGATAATCGTATATTTCAGTTACGGTTCCAACGGTAGAACGTGGATTCTTAGATGTAGTTTTTTGATCAATAGAAATTGCAGGAGACAATCCTTCAATTAAATCAACATCCGGTTTTTGCATTTGGCCTAGAAATTGACGTGCATAAGATGACAAGCTTTCTACATAGCGTCGTTGCCCATCCGCATAAATTGTGTCAAATGCTAAGGAAGATTTTCCGGATCCGGATAAGCCAGTTAATACAACAAGTTTATCTCTTGGAATTTCTAAATCAATATTTTTTAGATTGTTTTCTCTTGCACCTTTAATTACAATCTTTTCTAAAGCCATTTTGTGTAATCTCCTCATTAAGTAATGTATTAGCTATGCTGAATGAAATGGAAACCATTCATTCGCATTTGCTGCCATTTCATTAAGCTCATTGATAAAACGGCTCACATGATACCCATCACATACCGCGTGATGAACTTGTATTGAGATTGGCAATAACCATTTACCATCTTGTTCAAAATACCTACCTATTGTAAAAATAGGTAACAAGTAGTCCCCTTCATTGTATATATTCAATTGAAACCCTGTAAAACTTGTCCATGGAATACATGAAATTGGAAATGTATTCGAAGGCTCATTTGGCTTGGGTAAAAAGCCGACTGCATTCGAGTATTGCTGAATGTCATTCATTGCGTTACCATAAAATACAGATAAATCATTATTATATTCACTCCATATACTTGAAAACGATTCATCTTCTTTATGAAAAATAGTATAACTTGGATTCATTTTATTCCAGCAACCTAGCTTTTTATTGGTATCAAAACTACAACGAAACTCCTCATGTTTGTTAACAACTGTTGTAATCATGTAAATCATAACTGGATAAAGCTTTTTTTTGCTTTTTTTAGACAAAGCCAGCAAGTTGGTAATATCTATATTCGCCGTCATACTGTAAGTACATCTTACTGTATTTAAATAGTGATTAAAATACTCTTTTCGTTTCCAATTCTCAATATCTATATAATTAAAATTCATCATTAAATCTCTTTCAATTTTTCAATTTTGTCTCTCAAATATGCAGCATGCTCAAATTCGAGCAATTTTGCTGCATTTTTCATTTCTTGCGTTAATTTCTTAATTAAGGCTTCTTTTTCACCTTTTGCCATACGTCTTGCCTTAATATCCTTAATATCATAATTATCTTTTTTAGAAATTTCTAATACATCACGAACATCTTTAATAATAGTTGTTGGTATAATTCCATTCTCTTTATTATACTGCATTTGAATTTCACGACGCCTATCTGTTTCTAGCAAAGCACGCTCCATTGATCCAGTAACATGGTCGGCATACATAATGACTCTACCGTTAGCATTTCTTGCCGCACGCCCAATTGTTTGAATCAAAGAAGTTTCAGATCGTAAAAATCCTTCTTTATCAGCATCTAAAATACATACCAGTGATACTTCAGGTATGTCTAAGCCTTCACGGAGCAGGTTAATTCCAACCAGTACATCAAATTCACCTAAACGTAAATCACGAATGATTTCCATACGTTCAATTGTATCAATGTCATAGTGTAAATATTTTACCTTAACACCCATAGAATCAAGATAGGTGGTTAAATCCTCTGCCATTTTCTTTGTTAATGTTGTAACTAGAACTTTTTCGCCTTTTTCAGTAACTGTGTTAATTTCAGAAAGTAAATCTTCAATTTGACCTTCTACTGGTTTTACTGTAACCATTGGATCAATTAGTCCTGTAGGACGAATTACTTGTTCTACAATTTGTTCACTATTCTCTTTTTCGAATTGTCCTGGGGTTGCACTTACATAGATTACTTGGTTTGTTTTATCATAAAACTCCGAAAAATTCAATGGTCTGTTATCATAAGCTGATGGTAAACGGAATCCATAATCAATTAAAGATGTTTTTCTTGCTCTATCTCCAAAATACATTCCTCTAACTTGTGGAATAGTAACATGAGATTCATCAACGATTAACAAAAAATCATCAGGAAAGTGATCCATAAGAGTGTATGGGATACTGCCTGGCTCTCTTCCGGAAAGAATACGAGAATAGTTTTCTATCCCCTTACATATACCGATTTCTTGTAGCATCTCCATATCATAGTGCGTTCGTTGCTCAATACGTTGCGCTTCTAATAGCATTTGATTATCTTTAAAATATTTAACTCGTTGCTCCAATTCTTCTTCGATTGTATTTAATGCAACTTGCAGTTTATCCGGAGGAACAATGTAGTGAGAAGCAGGATAAATCGCTGCATGATTTACAACATTCTTCACATCACCGGTAAGTGGGTTAATTTCACTTATTCTATCAATCTCATCGCCAAAGAACTCAACCCGAATGGCTGTATCGAATGCAGCAGCAGGAAAAATTTCTACAACGTCACCTCTTACACGAAATTTATTACGAATAAAATTGACATCATTACGCTCATATTGAATGCCAACTAGCTTACGTAACAAATCGTCACGATTCATTTCCATATTAGGGCGCAAAGAAATAACCATGGTACGATAATCAATAGGATTTCCCAGGGAATAAATACAAGACACACTTGACACGATTATGACATCTCTTCGTTCAGCCAATGCCAAAGTTGCTGAGTGACGAAGTTTATCAATTTCATCGTTAATCGCACTATCTTTTTCTATATAAGTATCTGTATTTGGAATATAGGCTTCCGGTTGATAGTAATCATAATAGCTAACAAAATATTCTACAGCGTTTTCTGGAAAGAATTCTTTAAATTCACTACATAGCTGTGCCGCTAAAATTTTATTATGCGCTAATACCAAGGTGGGTTTGTTCACTTGTGCAATAACATTTGCCATAGTAAAGGTCTTACCAGATCCAGTTACGCCTAGCAAGGTTTGTTCCTTTACACTGCTATTTAAGCCATTAACTAACGAGTTAATGGCTTTTGGTTGATCTCCTGTTGGTTTATATTCTGATTTCAATTTAAAAGTATTCATTTTTCTACCCACTACATATTCCTATTATAAAACCACAATAAATCAAAAACGTGTAATTTATATAAAGTTTTAATCTGAATTTGTATTACTCATGATTTCGTTATTTGCTAATGTAACCTTGTTCAACTAAAGATACATAAGTGTCTTGTGCTATAATAATATGATCCAGTAAATTGACATCAAGCTGTTTTAATGCATTTTTTATTGATACTGTTGTAATAATATCTTCATTAGATGGAATTGCTAGACCTCTTGGGTGATTGTGAGCTAAAACAATGGAACAAGCATTATGACGAATAACCGTTTCAACAATTTTACGAATACTGATATTTGCTTGAGTAACGGTACCTTGCGTCAATAAATCGCACTGAATAAAACTACAAGAACTATCTAAACACATGATATATACTTGTTCTTGATTTACTCCAACAAACTTATGAATAAAATAATTACTCAATTTTTGAGGGGTATCATATACCTCAAGTGGTTGATATTTATTTTCTAAATAGACTCTGCTCAAATTTGGAACTAATTTGAGCAACGTTGCTGCATTAGAAGTTACCCCTTGCACTTTAATCAACTCATCATACGGAGCATCAAATACTTCGCCAATGTTTCCAAAACGTTTCATTAAATTATGGGCAATATCATTTGTATCCATTCTAGGAATTGCAAAAAAAAGCAATAGCTCTAAAATGTTGTGTTGTTCAAATACATCTATACCACTTTTTAAAAATCTGTTTTTTAGTCGTTGTCGGTGTCCATTATGCAATTCATTTGGCATCATATAACAGCCTTTCGTAGTATATAATAAAATCTATACTCCGTATTTTGCTAAATACTCTTCCATACGTTGTTTTGTTATATCATCAATATACACTTTCCCATCAATAGGAGTATTATAAAGTGTTTCAATAATTTCTTTTACTGTTACAATCGGGAATGTTTGAATACCATAATTTTCATGAATTTCTTGTACTGCTGATTTATCTCCTTGACCTTTTTCCATTCTATCTACTGAGATGATTAAGCCCTTAACATTCACATCTGCAGCACCTTTTAAAATTGGTAAACATTCACGTATAGCAGTTCCGGCAGTAATAACATCTTCAATAATAACTACGTTTTCGCCATCTTTAAATTTATGTCCAACAATAGAACCGCCTTCACCATGATCTTTATCTTCTTTACGGTTAAAGCAGTAATTCTTATTGATTTTAAATTGATTATACAGTGCACCTGCAGTTGTAACTACTAATGGTATGCCTTTGTAAGCAGGGCCGAATAGAACATCATATTCATCGCCTAAGTTTTCTTTAATGCAATTTGCATAGAATTCACCTAGCTTGGCAATTTGCTCTCCAGTTTTATAGTTGCCTGTGTTTACAAAATAAGGGGTTTTTCTACCGCTTTTCGCAGTAAAATCTCCAAAAGTTAAAACATTTGATCTTACCATAAATTTAATAAATTCTTGCTTATAACTATTCATTTTCATACCTCGCATCTGTTTTATTTCATTATATCCTATTTTTCGATATTTGAAAAGTTTTTTAAGTAAATCTATAAATTATTTACATTCTATGATATAATATCTTTGCAGTTTATTATATTGTAAGTTGCTTTACTTTAAATATGAAATGGAGTCACTAATGAAATCTTTTACTATAAAAGAAAATGACAAAAACCAACGTTTAGATAAATTTTTACAAAAAGCAGTTCCCCGTTTGCCTAAAACACTTATGTATAAATATATCCGTTTAAAACGAATCAAAGTAAACGGAAAAAAATCTGATATTTCATATAAGCTTTGCCTTGGTGATCAATTAGAATTATATATCAATGACGAATTTTTTGAGGAGTCCAGTAACAAAGATTTTTTATTGGTTCCATCAAATATAAATGTTTTATATGAAGACAACAATATTCTATTGGTCGATAAAAAGGCTGGTCTTGTTGTTCATGAGGATAATGAAAATACAATTGATACGTTAATTAACCGTGCTTTACACTACCTATATGACAAAAAAGAATACAATCCTGATGTGGAAGCTTCTTTTGTCCCTGCTTTGTGTAATCGACTTGATCGGAATACTTCAGGTATTGTTATTATAGCCAAAAATGCAGAGTCTTTAAGGGTGCTCAATGAAAAAATCAAAGAGCGAAAAATTACCAAATTGTATCTTTGCGTTGTCAGTGGGCATTTAGAAAAAAAACAAGATACATTAACGCATTATCATTTTAAAAATCAAGCTGATAATACAGTTAAGGTTTTTGATAAACCAAATAAAAATACAAAGACCATGATTACCGCTTATAAAGTATTAGAATATTCCAAAGAAAACACGCTTGTAGAAGTGGATTTAAAAACTGGCCGTACCCATCAAATCAGAGCACATATGGCTTATATCGGGCATCCTTTAATCGGTGATGGCAAATATGGTAGCAATAAAACAAACATGAAATATGGACAAAAACAACAGCTTCTTTACTCTTATAAGCTGAAATTTGAGTCAGACATAAATGAAACGGTTCTTTCATATCTAGATGGAAAAGAGTTTGAAGTAAAACAAATTTGGTTTCGTGATGAATTTAAGGATAAATTTTAACCAGAGAGCAACAGCTCTCTGGTTTTGTTATACTATTTAATTTCAGCAATTGTAACGCCTGCTTCACCTTCGCCAAAAACGCCAAGACGGAATGTTTTGATATATTTACTTTGCTTTAAATAGGAATGTACTGCTGAACGTAATGCTCCTGTACCTTTACCATGAATAATTGTTACTTGAGCAATATTAGAAAGAATAGACTGATTAATAAACATATCAAGCTCCATAATTGCTTCTTCAACAGTTTGACCTCGCAAATCAAGCTCCATATTTGCTTTGGCAGTTTTATTAGAAGAAATAGTTCTCGTCGTTTTGCCTTTTATGTTTACCTTTTTTGTTTCTGTAAGCCTTAAATTCTTAATATCTACTCTGGATTTCATAATACCGGCTTGCACTAAAACAGTTTTCGCATTTGTTTGATCTTCAAGCACAACACCATTCTTATCAATATCAACAATTAAAACGGTATCACCTTTTTTCAACTTGCGAGGAAGAACGTAATCTTCATTAGTTCTTGCAACAACCGGATTTGCTTTATCCTGTAATTTATCAATTCTACCACGCACTTGCGATTTTGCTTGGGTTGCCAAAGTAGAAAAGTTTTCTTTATCCTTTTCTTTTCTTATTTTATCTAATTCATCTATTAACAATTGTGAATCCAATTTAACGTTATCAACGATTCGACTTGCCTCTTGGCGTGCTTTTTCAATTATTTTTTCTTTTTCATCAATTGCCTTTTGGTTTAGATTTTTTAAATCCTCTTTTAATTGTTTTAGTTCTCTTGCTTCTTTTGCTAATTGAGCCGATTTTTCTTCATAATCCTGACGTGAGCTTTCTAATCCATCAATAACATCCTCAAAATTCTTTTTATCATGAGCAATATATTCTGAGGCAGCATTTAAAATGGATTCACTTAAACCTAATTTTCTTGAAATTTCAAATGCATTGGAACGTCCCGGTGTACCAATTAACAAACGATACGTTGGCTTTAGTGTCTTAACGTCAAACTCACAGCTCGCATTCATTACGCCTTTTGTTTGTAGTGCATATACTTTAAGTTCTGCATAATGTGTAGTAGCAGCAACAATTGTTTTACGTTCCCTAAGCTGTTCTAATATTGCAGTAGCAATTGCAGCACCTTCTACAGGGTCAGTTCCTGAGCCAAGCTCATCAACTAAAACAAGTGATTTTGCATCTGCTCGATCTAATATTGATACAATATTCGTCATATGAGCCGAGAAAGTAGACAAATTTTGTGCAATGCTTTGCTCATCCCCTATATCAACTAAAATATTATCGAAAATAGAAATTACACTATCGTCTGAAACAGGAATTAACAAGCCGCACATTGTCATTAGAGTTAGCAATCCTAATGTTTTTAATGTAACAGTCTTTCCACCTGTATTCGGGCCTGTAATTACTAAAGAGGTATAGTTATAACCCAACTCAATACTAATTGGAACTACAGTGTCTTTGCTGATAAGAGGATGTCTTGCTTTATTGAGTTTTATTTTACCATCGTTTGATATAATAGGTAACATTGCTTTCATATTAACAGCGAGGCTAGCTTTCGCAAAATAGATATTCAAGCAAATCACAATTTCAAAATTACGTGAAATGCTGTCTGCAAAATCGCCACAATAAGCTGATAATTCAGCAAGTATACGCTCGATTTCTGCTTTTTCTTTCGATTTTAATACACGAATATCATTATTCGCTTCCACAACAGAAATCGGCTCAATGAAAAGCGTCGCCCCGCTGGATGATGTATCGTGGACTAATCCGCTTACTACTCCTTTATATTCAGCTTTTACCGGCAAAACATATCGACCATCACGCATTGTGATAATGTTTTCCTGTAATGCTTTTTGATATGTAGAAGAGCGAATCATTTTATCTAAATCTTCTTTAATCTTTGCACCAAGTTGTTTTATTTTTCGTCTGATATTCAATAACTCTTCGCTAGCAAAATCGTCAATTTCATCCTCAGAGAGAAAAACAGTGTTAATACGCTTTTCAAGCTCTTTATTCGGTATTAGCATTTCAAAAATCGATTTTAATGAATTTTGATGATTCTGACATTGTGTAAACCATTCTTGAAGTAATCGAACTTGGCGTAAAATTGTAGCAATGTTTAATAGATTCCTTGGTGATAAAACTCCTCCAACTTGTGCCAGCTTTAAATGGTCTATTGGGTTGTCCATTTTGGAAAAAGACGGAGTTCCAAAATGTGATGCTAAATACAATGCATCATTGGTTTTTGTTGTTTCTTCTTTTACGATTGCTAAATTCGTATTTGGCTTAATATTTAATACAATATTTTTTGCATATTCACAGCATGTATATTCTGCTAATTGTAATAAAATTTTATCGAGTTCTAAAACTCGAGTATATTTTTCAATGATACTCATAAATATAACCTTCCTTTTTTATAACAGCTTATTATTCTAAGCTGTTGGCATAGCCAAATTTCGGTTATCATTTCACTTGATAATATAAAAGTTTCTCTATATAAGCAAGGACTTGTACATATCAAGTGAATTAAATTTTGCTTCTGCATGTAAATACATATAATTTTCTGTTACATAGTTTAATTGCTCTAAAGATTGCCCACTTAATTTAAACGAAAATAATCGCTGGTCTTCTGAAAAAACTATATATCGCATTGCAGATAGAACAGCTTGATTAACCGGGTAGCGTAACGTTTCATTTTTATAAGCACAAGTTGGAATACAGTCTTCACACACAAGTGCACCTTGTAATGGGAAAAAATACATTAACTCTTTTTCAAAAGTTGCACATTCGGTACAGCAGACTAAATTGGGCATGAAACCCGCTATGGATAGGCAACGCAATTCAAAGATGCTTTTTAATAACAAAGCATCTTTTTTATCTTCTTGTAAAAAGTATAATGTATTTAATATAAGCTTTAAAAAACTTGCAGACTTTTCATCGGAAGATTTGCACATATATCCGATTAGCTCGCAAAAATAGCCTGCTAGCGATAGCTTAATTACATCAAGGCGGAGCGAATAAAAAGAGTTAATACTTTCCGCAGAATTCACTATGTAATTACTTTTGCCTTTAAAAAGGCAAAAGTCACTATAACTTAAAATTTGTGACGCACTGGCAAGCGAACTCTTCATTGATTTACTTCGTTGTGCAGCAACTTCTATAACGCCTAAATCACTTGTCAGTATCGTCAAAATTTTATCATTTTCACCTATATTGCGGTGTTTTATCACGATTCCTTGTGTTTTGATCAGCATGGGTAGCTGCCTCCGATGTAGTTTGAATCTCGTTTGAATTGTAACCTCGATAGAGCAGGTAATCAGAAATTTTACCACTGTGCTCAAAGGTAATCCACGCATTTTTCTCATCCATAAGCATCAATCCCCTAACATATATTGTGTTACTATTATGTTTGGTTAATTCGTTTTAAAAATGTGTGGAAAGTATTAGCTAATTATCTGACAATCCAAAGTTACGTATGAAAGATTCCTTGTTTCGCCAGTCTTCACGTACTTTAATCCAACATTGCAAGTTTATTTTTACACCTAAAAATTCCTCTATATCTGTTCTTGCAGTTGAGGCAATTCGTTTCAATACTGCACCTTTTTTGCCAATAATCATTCCTTTATGACTATCTTTCTCACAATAAATCATAGCATCAATATCCATAATATCTTTGCCTTCACGCTCACGCATTTTTTCGATAACCACTGCAGTTCCATGAGGAATTTCTTGATGTAAATTCAATAGTATTTTTTCACGAATAATTTCTGATACAATAACACGCTCCGGTTGATCGGTTAACGTATCATCTGGGAAGAAATGAACGCCTTCTTCAGCATATTTATCTAATTCGGCTAATACTAAATCTACTCCATTGTTTTCTTGGACACTAATCGGAATAACAGCATCAAAAGAATGAAGCTGCATTATTTGTTCAATACGTGCAACCAAGAGCTCTTTATTAGAAATTAAATCAATTTTATTGATAATCAAAATGCTAGGTATTTTTTGTTGCTTAATGTTTTCAATTAAATCAAGCTCAGCTTGTGTTAGTTTACCTGATGGCTCAACTACCATCATGACAATATCCACATCTTTTATTGATGTGTTTACTGCTTTAATCATACTATCACTTAGCTTAGTTTTTGCTTTATGAAAGCCTGGAGTATCAATAAATACATACTGAACTTCGTTTTTAGTTAACACTCCGGTAATTTTAGTTCTGGTCGTTTGAGGTTTATTTGTTACAATTGCAACTTTTTCACCTAATAGTTTATTTAATAATGAGGATTTTCCAACATTCGGCTTTCCTACAATTGCAACAAAAGCAGAACGAGTGTTTTGTTGTTCCATAATTTCTCCATCTAAACATCATCAGCAGTGTTCTATTTTCTGGGCTGAATCTATTTCCCACTATTTTAATGTATATGCATTACTTCATATTATTATTGTCATAATTCTTCATATGATAAATTTTTGTTTTAGGTTCACCTACAAGTTGAGTTCCATTGAATATAAATAAAAAACTAAGAATTAGTAATATAATTAAAATAATTACATTTAACGGGTTTGTAAATATCAGTAACAATGTGTTCCATAATTGTTGAGGCTTAAAGAAAATTACTATTCCAACAACAACAGAAACACTTGCCGCAATAAATACAGCACCTGCCGCAACATCTTTTGCAATTTTTGCAAGATAATGATAGGAAGGCGACTCTAAATTAGTTAAAGTTTCAATTGCAGTATTAACCATTTCACCGGTTATAACGATTGCAATACATATTATAAGAATCAAATATTCTATATAAGAAACTCCAAACAAATAAGAAAACAATGTAACAAACACAGCCATACAAAGATGAATACGCATATTTCTTTCATTCTTTACGCAATATGCAATGCCTTTAAAAGCAAATACAAAACTCCTTGCCAGCTCTTTGAAATCTTTTCTAATCATAGCTAACCGCCGTTTCTTATTCTTATATTTTGTTATACAATATAACTTTTATCCCTTGCAATTCCTAGTTTATCTAAAACGAATTCTTCCTTTTCACGCATTTTTAATGCTTCTAAGCCACCTTCTTCGTGATCATAGCCCAAAAGGTGAAGCATAGAATGCACAGTTAAAAATCCAATTTCACGTTGAATGGTATGACCATATAATTCTGCTTGTTCAAATGCTTTTTCAGCTGAAATTACAATATCACCAAGCATATATGCACCTGTATCTTCATTTACATCAAATTTCATATTTTCACCTAAAGGAAATGATAATACATCTGTAGGAGTATTCTTATTGCGATATTGCTCATTTAGTAATCGAATTTCTTCGTTGGAAATAAATGATACGCTTACCTCAGCGCTACCTTCAAATCCCTCTTGTACTAATACCGCGTGACAACAACGGCGAATTAACATACGAATACCTGTTGGTATTTTAATTTCTTTTTGTCTATTGCTTATTAAAACTTTTAATTTATCCATCTATCTTTTCCTTTGCCTCTCTATCGTATTTACCGTAAGCTTTGATGATTTCACCTACGATCCTATTTCTTACAACGTCTTTCTCATTTAAAAAGACAGTTTGGATGTCTTCAATATCGACTAAAACATTGACAGCATCAATTAAACCTGATTTTCTTGCATCAGGCAAGTCGATTTGAGTTACATCTCCTGTTATAACAGCTTTTGAATTTGCTCCTAAACGAGTTAAAAACATTTTCATCTGCTCTCTTGTTGTATTTTGTGCTTCATCTAAAATAATAAAAGAATCGTCTAGCGTTCTACCACGCATATATGCTAAAGGAGCAACCTCGATTACACCACGTTCTAGCTGACGTTGAAATGCTTCAGCACCAAACATATCAAACAATGCGTCATATAGTGGGCGTAAATACGGGTCAACCTTTGTTTGTAAATCTCCTGGTAAAAATCCAAGCTTTTCACCAGCTTCAACTGCAGGGCGAGTCAAGATAATTCTGTTAATTTCTTGTGCACGAAAAGCTTTAACTGCCATAGCAACTGCAAGATAGGTTTTTCCGGTTCCTGCAGGCCCAACACCTAAAACAATAGTATTTTTTGCAATTGCATCTATATAAGATTTTTGTCCCGTTGTTTTTGGTTTAATCGGTTTTCCTGTCGCAGTAACACACACACAATCAGAAGACAATGTTTTCAATTTCTCTAATTGATTATCATTTACAAGCGATATAACATAGTGTATGGACTGATCGGTAATAGCATCACCATTTTTTTGTGCTTGAATAAGCGCATCAATTGCTTTAGAAGCTTTTTTTACGCCTTGTTCCGATCCCGTAATTTTTATATTTGTTCCACGACAAATAATTGCAACACCAAATTCTCTCTCTAGAAGTGAAACGTTCTTATCCAGATTCCCAAAAACAGTTAACAACTCATCGGTAGTATCAAAATTAACGAAAGTTTCTTGCATTATACATACCCTTTCTTGGTTGAAATTAGAAATTAGCAGTAAAACACTCTTCATTTGAAGACTAGACATACTCAGTATACTAAAATTATATCAACTGAGAAAATAAAAATATTTGCTTGCTTATAAAAGACAGCAACTACTCTATTTTATTATATATTATATTTATAGATTTTAACCATAGTATTATAACATAGATTGTGTAATTTTGAAACAATAAATTGTAATATTTTCATAAACAAAAAGACCTGCACAAAAAATGCAGGTCTTTTACTCTTTTATTATTAAATATCTTGGGATTGCATTATTTTAAAACCATTGCTTTGCAATACTTTAATTGCATTTTCATTATTTTCTACCCTTAAAATAACATAAGCAGTTTTCTCACTTCTGCTGATAAAAGCATACATATACTCAACGCTGATTGCTTCACTATATAAAACAGCCATTGCTTTTGCTAGTCCACCCGGCTTATCATCTATACCAATTCCAATAACTTTCGTTATGGAAACAGTAAAGCCATCTGCTTTTAATATTTCAACTGCTTTATCTGGATTATTTACTATTAAACGTAATATTCCAAAGTCTTTTGTGTCTGCAATAGAAAGTGCACGAATATCAATATTATTTTTTGCTAATACCTCTGTTATTTCTGCTAACCGTCCTCTTTTGTTTTCAACAAATACAGATATTTGCTTCATAATCATATGCTTGCCCTCCTATTAATATTGATTTCTGTTATCGATAACACGTTTTGCTTTTCCTTCTGAACGAACAATCGTTTTAGGCTCAACCAATTTAATTGTTGCTGCAATACCTAAAATGGATTCAATAGCATGTTTGATTTCTTGTTCTTTTTCTTCCACTAAACGGACTGCATCAAAATCCATATCCGTTGGCATTTCTACAAGAATTTTTAAGGTATCTAAATTATTCACTCTATCAACAATAATTTGGTAATGCGGTGTGATATTTTTAATATCAAGTAACACGCTCTCAATTTGAGATGGAAATACGTTTACACCTCTTATAATTAACATATCGTCACTTCTACCACGTGGCTTAGTCATTTTAACTAAAGTTCTTCCACATGCACATTTTTCATGCGTAAGAACAGCAATATCTTTTGTAAGATAACGGATTAATGGTAGCGCCTCTTTTGTAATACAAGTAAAAACCAATTCTCCCGCTTGACCATCCGGTAGTACCTCTAATGTGTCTGGATCTATAATCTCAGGAATAAAGTGATCTTCGTTAATATGCATTCCATTTTGTTCACAACATTCAAAAGCAACACCTGGCCCCATTATTTCGGATAAACCATAAATATCGTAAGCTTTGATTCCTAATTTGGCTTCAATCTCTTTTCGCATATTCTCTGTCCATGGTTCTGCACCAAAAACACCAGCTTTTAATTTTAACGTATTTTTATCAATTCCCATTTCATTGATTGTTTCTGCCATGAACAATGCATAGGATGGAGTACAACATAAAATAGAGGAACCAAAATCCTGCATAATCTGGATTTGTCGTTTTGTATTACCTACAGAAGCTGGAATTGCTGTTGCTTTAATTCGCTCAGTTCCATAATGAATGCCCATTCCGCCTGTAAACAAACCGTAGCCGTAAGAAACATGAACGAAGTCTTTCGCCTCTGCGCCGGCTGCCGTTAACGCTCTTGCAGTAATCTCTGCCCAAATGTTAATATCGTTTTCTGTATATCCTACAACCGTTTGTTTTCCTGTCGTTCCGCTTGAAGCATGAATACGGACAACGTTATCCATATCAGTAGCAAACAAACCATAAGGATAAGTATCTCTTAAATCTTGTTTTACGGTAAATGGTAGCTTAGAGATATCTTTTACAGTTCTAATATCTTCCGGTTTAATCCCGTGTTTATCAAACAGTTCTTTGTAAAATGGCACGTTTTCATAAACTCGCCTTACCGTAACAGAGAGGCGGTATGATTGCAATGCTTCCAGTTCAGCTCTTGGTGCAGTTTCAATATCTTTATCCCAATATTTCATAAATGTTCTTCCTTTTAATCTGTCTTTTTCTATCTATGCATCTCACCAAGTGTAAAGGCTTTTCGATTTACATCTAAAAACTTTGAAGGAACACATTGATTGATAGCATCTTCCCAAAACTTATCTTCAAAATCCAAGTAATTAGACAATACACCCATAAGCACAACATTCGTCGCCTTTGAAGAACCTGCTTCTTCAGCTAATGAAAGTGCATCAACTGCAACTAAATCAATTCCTTTTTCTTTCATTTGTTCAATCAGATTATTGGGATAAGTTGCAGCCCCAGTAATGACAGGCATTGGATCTATTTTCTGAGTACTTGTAATAAGTTTACCACCTTTTTTCAAATACTTCAACCATCTTGCAGCTTCTAATTGTTCAAAAGAAACAATTATATCAGCTTGACCTTCATCAATTACAGGAGAACAAACCTCTTTTCCAAAACGAACATAGGTTACAACAGAACCACCACGCTGGCTCATACCATGTACTTCAGAAACTTTTACATCGTAGTTTTGTGCTAAAATTGCATTTCCTAAAATTCTACTAGCTAGAAGCGTTCCTTGACCACCAACGCCTACAATCATGATACTCTTAACTTCATTTATGTTATTGCTGTTCATATTATGCTTCCTCCCCTTCATGAATCGCAGAAAATGCACACAAACTTTGGCAAAGACCGCAACCTACACACAATGTTTTATCGATTACCGCTTTTTTATCTCTTATACTGATTGCAGGACAGCCAATCTTCATACAGGATTTACATCCTTTACAGCTATCATTAACAACATGTAGAGCAGGTTTATGTTTTACTGATTTAAGTAATGCACACGGTCTTCTTGCAATAATTACAGATGGTTCTTCTGCCGCTAATTCCTCTTTTACAACTTCATCACAGCGTTTTAAATCATAAGGATCAACAACTGTTACTCGATTGATACCAACAGCTTCACAAAGTTTCTCTAAAGAAATTTTAGTTGCAGGTTCCCCCTTAATGTTATATCCTGTTGTTGGATTTTGCTGATGCCCTGTCATACCTGTTATTGAGTTATCTAAAATAATAACAGTAGAATTACTATTATTATAAGCAATATTTGCAAGACCGGTAATACCTGAATGCATAAATGTAGAATCGCCAATTACCGCGACAGAAGATTTTTCACCTTTTTCACCCATAGCCTTATTAAAGCCATGTAAGCCTGAAATAGATGCGCCCATACAAATTGTTGTATCGATTGACTGTAGTGGAGCTTGAGCTCCGAGCGTATAGCATCCTATATCACCTGATACCATCACTTTATTCTTACTTAACGTATAGAACATTCCTCTATGAGGGCATCCAGCACACATAACAGGAGGACGTACAGGGATTGTTTCTTCTAAAGACAATGTGTCGTTAATGGCAGCACCCATCTTCTGAGCAATTAAGTTCTGAGAGAACTCACCAATTACAGGGAAGATATCTTTTCCAACAACATTTAAGCCAATTTTCTTACAATGTGTTTCAAAAATATCATCTAGTTCTTCAATAACATATAACTTTTCAACCTTAGAGGCAAAATCTTGAATTAACTTAATTGGCAATGGGTTCACCATACCTAATTTTAGATAGCTAGCTTCATCACCCAATGCTTCACGAGCGTATTGATAAGATGTACCAGAAGTAATAATACCAATTTTGCTGTTGTTCATAATTACTTTGTTTACTGTTGAAGTTTCTGCATATTCAACTAAATCTAATGTACGCTTTTCAACAACAACATGACGAGCTTTCGCCATAGCAGGCATCATTACATATTTTGCAGGATTTTTTATGTATTCTTTTTGCATAGGAACAATTCTATCAGCTGTTTCTATTAGACTTTGTGAATGTGCAATTCGAGTTGAAAGTCTTAAAATAACAGGTGTATCGAAACGTTCAGAAATTTCAAAAGCAAGTTTTGTAAAAGCAAGACATTCGCTAGAATCAGAAGGTTCTAACATTGGTACCTTTGATGCAATTGCATAATGACGGGAATCTTGTTCATTTTGAGACGAATGCATACCAGGATCATCGGCTACTGCAATAACCATACCACCATTCACACCAGAATAAGCTACTGTAAATAACGGGTCAGCCGCAACATTTAATCCAACATGTTTCATTGCGCAAAAAGACCGTTTTCCTCCAATAGATGCACCGATTGCAACTTCCATTGCTACCTTTTCATTAGGTGCCCATTCACTATACATATCATCATATTTTGAAGCATATTCTGTAATTTCAGTACTTGGAGTTCCCGGATAACTGGATATTACGCTACAACCAGCTTCATATAGACCTCTGGCTACTGCTTCATTTCCTAACATCAATTGTTTCACTATGTCTTCCTCCTATTTGTTTCTTAAGTCAATAATACGTTTTGCTTTACCTTGGAATCGTTCAATTGATTTTGGTTCAACCAAAGAAACTTTTGAATCTATTCCTAACACAGTACGCAATTTTGCACTAATGTCATTTTGTAATTTTTCAAGTTTTCCATATTGCTCTAACAATGAGCTATCGATTAACTCAACTTGAACTTCTAATGTATCCATAAAGCCTTCTCTACGTATGATTAATTGATAATGTGGTCCAATATGTTCTAATCCCACTAAAACACTTTCTATTTGAGACGGAAAAACATTGACTCCACGTATCTTTAGCATATCGTCACTTCGACCTTTTATCTTATCCATTCTAACATGAGTTCTACCACAAGCACAAGTATCATAATTCAAACGAGTAATATCTTTTGTTCGATAACGAAGCATTGGAATACCTTCTTTGGTAATTGTAGTAATAACTAACTCTCCTGTTTCGCCTTTATCTAATACTTCTTTTGTATTCGAGTTAATTATTTCAGGAAGAAAATGGTCCTCATTTATATGCATACCACATCGTAAGTAACATTCACCGGAAACACCAGGCCCCATTAACTCGCTCATACCATAGTTATCGGTCGCAAACACATGAAACGCTTTTTCAATCTGTGTACGCATTTCGGGCGTACAACCTTCTGAACCAAAAAGGCCGGTTTTTAATTTTAATTCATCGAGCGAGATACCTTGCTCTTTTGCTACCTCACTCATATATAAACCATAAGACGGTGTACTAACCAATGCAGTTACTCCAAAATCCTTTAACAGCATAACCTGTTTTTGGGTATTTCCACTTGAAGCAGGAATAACAGTTGCGCCTATTTTCTCCAATCCATAATGAAGGCCAAGTGCACCAGTAAATAATCCATAACCGAATGCAATTTGTACAATATCTTCATCAGTTACGCCAACAGCCATACAAACTCTTGCGACACAGTCAGACCAATTTTCTAAATCCCTTTTTGTATAACCTACAACGGTTGGTTTACCAGTAGTTCCGCTTGAAGCATGAAGTCTTGTAATTTCCTTCATTGGTTTTGCAAACAGTCCAAAAGGATAGTTATCTCGTATATCTTCTTTTGTTGTTAGCGGTATGTATTGCAAGTCAGACAAACACTTAATTTTATCAGCAGTTATGCCTGCATCTTTTAAACGTTTTTGATAAAAAGGTACATTATCGTAGCAATAGCCTACCATCCATTTCAATCTTTCAAGTTGAAGCTCTTCTAATTTGTTTCGAGGCATTGTTTCAATTTCTTTTTGAAAAAACATTATAATGACCATCCTTTTTGTATAGATTGTATGATATAAAATATTCATCAATCTCTTATTTTGCTGCGTCAAAGCTTTATCACTTTAAAGCAATATTATCATTATACATCAAATTAGCATATGCTTGCAACATTGTAACCAAATTTATTTAAAAATATCTCTTTTGCAATAATGCAAAAGAGATATTAAACCAATCTTTATTTATTTTTACTATAAAATTAAGTAATTATTATTTCTGATATATTCCATGTGTCGATAATAATATTAACTTATTCAAACTTATATATCAAAAAAATTAAGCCACTATTTAGATTCCTGTTTCCAAGAAAAAATAGTAGCTTAATTCATTTTAATTCAAATTATTTATACAAACCACGTTTTACATATTTTGTATGCAAAATTTCATGAGCTTTATGGCTTCCAGGTTTATTGAGGTAAGTATCATATAATTCTTTTACAATAGGATTTTCATGAGATTTTCTTAATGGTAAATCTTTATCCTCATTATAAAGAACGCTTGCTCTTAGTCCTCTAATATCAGTATTATTTAATACTGATGCTGGTTGAATTGGTTGTCCGCCACCGTTGACACATCCGCCAGGACAACCCATGATTTCAACGAAATGATAATCAGCTTTACCAGCACGAATATCATCAAGTAGTTGTCTTGCATTTGCTAAACCGGATGCAATAGCAACTTTAACATCAAGGTCTCCTACTTTATAAGTAGCTTCTTTGATGCCGGCAGTACCACGAACATCTGTAAAGTCAAGTGCTTTACCCTCAAGTTTTGTATCAGTTAATGTCTCAACTGCAGTTCTTAATGCAGCTTCCATAACACCACCGGTAGCACCGAAGATAACAGCAGCACCAGTACCCATTCCTAAAGGCATATCATATTCTTCTTCAGGTAATTGGTTGAACATTAAACCAGCTTTTCTAATCATTTTTGCTAATTCTCTAGTAGTGATAACTGCATCAATATCAGGAACACCAGCAGCAGATTGATCTTCACGACCTTCTTCGAATTTCTTTGCAGTACATGGCATAACAGATACTACAAAGATATCTTTAGGATCGATGTTGTTCTTTTCTGCATAATAAGTTTTAACAATAGCACCAAACATTTGTTGTGGTGATTTACAAGAAGATAAATTATCTATGAAATCTTCATAGTAATGCTCACAGAATTTAATCCAACCTGGAGAACATGAAGTAATTAAAGGTAATTTACCACCATTTTGAACTCTGTCGATAAATTCAGTTGCTTCTTCCATGATAGTAAGGTCAGCACTAAAGTTAGTATCAAATACTTTATCAAAGCCCAAACGTCTTAAAGCAGCAACCATTTTGCCTTTTGCATTTGTTCCAATCGGAAGACCAAACTCTTCGCCTAATGCAGCTCTTACTGCAGGAGCAGTTTGAACAACAACGTGTTTTGTTGGATCTGCAATTGCATCAAATACCTTTTGCGTTTCGTCTTTTTCAGCTAGTGCACCAGTTGGGCAAACAACGATACATTGACCACATGATACACAAGAAGTTTCAGCTAAATCAGCATCAAATGCACAACCGATATGTGTTTTAAATCCACGCTCGTTTGCACCAATAACGCCGATAGATTGTGTTTTTGCACAAGCAGCAATACAACGACGACAAAGAATACATTTGTTGTTATCACGATACATGTGAGCAGCACTAGTATCAATATCATAATGCTCGTTTTCGCCAGCAAATTTATTTTCGTCTTCAATGCCATATTCTTTACATAAAGCTTGTAACTCACAATTACCACTTCTAGAACATGATAAACATTTTTTATCATGAGTTGATAAAACTAATTCTAGAGTATTTCGTCTGGATTTTATAATTGCTGGGGAGTTTGTGGTAACTTCCATTCCCTCGCCTACTGGTTGAACACAAGCTGCAGCAAAGCTTCTTGCACCTTTTACCTCAACAAGACACATACGGCAAGCGCCGATTTCGTTAATGCCTTTTAAGTAACATAAAGTTGGAATGTTAATGCCCGCTTGACGTGCAGCTTCGAGAATTGTTGAGTTTTTTGGCACGGTTATAGGCATACCATTTATTTTTAAATTAACAGTTTCCATTTTGGCAATCTCCTATTCTATACTAATTAACATTAGCATTACTTCTTAACAATTGCATCAAAACGACACTTCTCAATACAAGCACCGCACTTAATACATTTACTCTTATCAATTGAATGTGGATTCTTAACTGTACCTTGAATTGCTCCAACTGGACAAACACGGCTGCAAAGTGTACAGCCTTTACACTTATCTGCAATGATCTCAAAGCTTAGTAGATCTTTACATACACCTGCAGGACATTTTTTATCCACAACGTGTGCTTCATATTCATGTCTGTAATATTTCAAAGTTGATAAAACTGGGTTTGGAGCTGTTTGTCCAAGACCACAAAGTGAACCAGCTTTAATTTCATAACATAACTCTTCTAGTTTATCTAAATCCTCAAGAGTTGCATTACCTTTACAAATTTGAGATAACATTTCATACATACGTTTTGTACCGATACGACATGGCGCACATTTACCACAAGATTCATCAACTGTAAACTCTAAGAAGAATTTTGCGATATCAACCATACAAGTATCTTCGTCCATAACGATTAGTCCACCAGAACCCATCATAGAACCAATTGCAATTAAGTTATCATAGTCTATTTTGATATCAATCATTTCAGCAGGGATACATCCGCCGGAAGGTCCACCAGTTTGAGCAGCTTTAAACTTCTTACCGTTTGGAATACCGCCGCCGATTTCTTCTATGATCTCCCTTAATGTTGTTCCCATTGGAACCTCAACTAAACCTGTATTATGAATTTTTCCACCTAATGCAAATACTTTAGTGCCTTTTGATTTTTCAGTACCCATTGAATTAAACCAACTTGCACCCTTTAAGATGATTTGTGGGATATTTGCATATGTTTCAACATTATTCAAAATAGTTGGTTTACCAAATAGACCTTTTACAGCTGGGAATGGAGGACGAGGTCTTGGCTCACCACGATGGCCTTCAATTGATGTCATTAACGCAGTTTCTTCACCACAAACGAATGCTCCTGCGCCAAGACGTAATTCCATATCAAAACAGAAATCAGTTCCAAAAATATGTTGACCTAATAAGCCATATTCTTTTGCTTGATTGATTGCAATTTGTAAACGTTTTACAGCGATTGGATACTCAGCACGTACGTAAACATAACCTTTTGTTGCTCCGATTGCATAACCTGCAATAGACATAGCTTCAATTAATACGTGTGGATCGCCTTCAAGTACTGATCTATCCATGAAAGCTCCTGGGTCGCCTTCGTCAGCATTACAACAAACATATTTTTGATCAGATTCGTTGCCAGCAGCAAATTGCCATTTTAATCCTGTTGGGAATCCTCCGCCTCCACGGCCACGAAGTCCACTTTCTTTGATAACTTCAATTACTTCTTGAGGTTTCATTTCAGTAAGAACTTTACCTAATGCTTGATAACCATCTAAAGCGATATATTCATCAATATTTTCAGGGTTAATAACACCACAGTTTTTCAATGCAACACGATGTTGTTTTTTATAGAAATCAGTTTCATTTAGTGATTTTACTGTATCTTCAGTAACTGTTTCGGAGTAAAGTAATCTTTTAACAATACGACCTTTTAAAAGATGTTCACTAACAATCTCAGGAATATCTTCGGATTTTACCATTGAATAGAAGCTGCCTTCTGGGTAAACAATCATGATTGGTCCTAAAGCACAAAGACCAAAACAGCCGGTTTTAATTACTTTAACTTCTTTTTCAAGTCCGTTTTTTGCAAGTTCTTGTTCTAATGTAGAAATTATCTGCTCACTGCCTGATGAGGTACAGCCAGTACCGCCGCAGACAAGGATATGAGAACGATACATTTCATTACCTCCTTATTTCGCAACGCTGCCAATAGTATACTCAGAAACTACTTTTCCGTTTACTAAATGGTCAGTTACGACTTTTGCTACTTTTTCAGCAGTCATTTTTACATATGTTGTTTTTTCTCCATCCGGAGTATATACTTCAACAACTGGCTCATATTGACAAATACCAATACAGCCTGTTTGTGTTACTGTTACATTATCAAGGTTTCTTTTTGCAACTTCTTCTGTAAAACCATTCAATACTGGTCTTGCTCCCGCTGCAATACCGCAAGTAGCCATACCTACAACCACTCTGATTTTATTTCCATTGTCATCACGAACATTCATTGAATTTTTCATTTTATCACGAATTGCTTGAAGTTCTGCTAAGCTTTTCATCGATTGCACCACCTTATTCTATTTTGAATTTTCAATTTCTGCTTGGTTTTCATTTATAAAATTCTTGATGAAGGTTAATACCTCATTAGAATTGACAGGTAAACCCTCTAAAACAGTTTTCATTTCTTGCGTATTCATACAAAACTCATTCTCATCAACACTAAAATAATAAATAAAATCAATATCTGGATTAACGCTGATTAATGATAACATCGTTGAAGCCATGTCACCCACAGGCATCATATCAATATGTTCATAATAGTAAAGTGCAGAAATTTTAGTTCCAACTTTCAACTCACTTTGGATTGTAAATGTTCCACCGGTTAATTCAGCTGACATTTTAAAAAACGGAACTCCTAATCCAACTTTTCTAGTTGTCCTGGTTGTGTAGAATGGATCGACAACTTGTTCTGCTTGCTGTTGTGACATACCACATCCATTATCTTCAATTGATATTAACAACGTTTTTGACATTGTATTTTTATGTATTTTAATTGTTATGAGAGTTGCTTTTGCTTTAATTGAATTTTGTGCAACATCAAGAATGTTTAATGATAGTTCCTGCATATTGATACCGCTTATTTATATTTCGCAAGAATTGTGTCTACATCATCTACGGTAACTTTACCATAAACTTCGTCATTTACAGTTAAAACTGGAGCAAGACCACATGCTCCGATACAACGACAAGCATCTAGTGAGAATTTTCCATCCGCTGTACATTCGCCACTTTTTATATTTAAAGTTCTAGCCATTTTGTCGAATACATCGCCAGCACCTTTAACATAGCAAGCTGTTCCTAAACATACGCTAATTTTATACTCTCCCTTAGGATACAGAGAAAATTGAGAATAAAAAGTAACTACCCCATAAACCTCTTCTAATGGAATATCTAATCCTAGAGCAATTTGTGTTTGCACTTCAATTGGCAGATAGCCATAAATTTCTTGGGCTTGTTGTAAAACAGTCATCAATGAGCTTTTATTCCCATTTTGTGCTGCAATAACTGCTGCAAGCTTTTTTTCTTGCTCAGGGGTACCGTTAAAAGGAACTGAGCTAGTAATTTTAGCCATGCAAAGACCTCCTTGATTTTTTAAGATATGCTTGTAATATTTAGAAAATCATCCAACAATGTTTGTTAATGACTTCACAATCATTACATACATTTCGTATTATATCACTTCCATTCATAAAAATCTAGTTATTATTTATAAAATGTATTCCAAGTTTTTTGTTTATTTTGTATAACTTAAAAATAGCCTTTTTTAATAGAAAAAAGTTGAAATAATATTGCTATTTTAATTTCAAAAATGATATACTAAAAATATGTATTTGTGCAGAAAATTTAGTAATTAGATAAATAAATTGAGGAGGACATTTTATGACAATTAACGATATTAAAAATATTTTAGACTGTGAGGTGCTTTGCGGTGACGAGTATTTCAATAAAGAAGTACACACTGCTTGTGGCTCAGATATGATGAGTGATGTTTTGGCCTATGTAAAAGATCAATCTATTCTATTAACCGGCCTTGTAAATGCACAAGTTATCCGTACCGCAGATATGATGGACATGTTATGCATTGTTTTTGTAAGAGGAAAAAAACCTGATCAAGACATGATAGCTTTAGCAAATGAGCGTCAAATTGCTTTAATGTCTACTTCTCATCGTATGTTTACTGCTTGTGGTCTTCTATGGGAAAATGGATTACGAGGAGGAGCATATTTGGAATGAATACAATCAAATTACATTACATTGTAGATGGTGATGATTTTACTCGTGCCGGCGAAGCTTCAGCATCCGTAAAAAAGACGCTCAGGCAGCTTGGAATTGATCCTAACATCATACGTAAAGTTGCTATTGCGTTGTATGAAGGTGAAATAAACATGGTGATTCATGCACATGGAGGTGAAATTAAAATCGAAATCTCTCCAACAAGCATTGATATGCTCTTGAAAGACAAAGGAAAAGGCATAGAAAATATCGAACTTGCAATGCAAGAAGGATACTCCACTGCACCCGATGAAGTTCGTTCTTTGGGCTTTGGTGCCGGAATGGGTTTATCAAATATGAAAAAAAACACAGATAGTATGATAATTGACTCAACGGTTAATGTTGGTACTACTGTACATATGATTATCAACATTTAGTAATAGATAAGAATGTTACAAATAGGAGGACTTGCATTGAATACCTTTTTTCATTCTGTAACTTTAGATAAAGAAAAATGTATGGGCTGTATCAACTGTATCAAGCGTTGCCCAACTGAAGCAATACGTGTGCGGAATAAAAAAGCAATGATTATTGCCGAACGCTGTATTGACTGTGGCGAATGCATCCGCGTTTGTCCACATCATGCAAAAAAAGCTATTTATGATTCTTTAGATGTTATCAAAAACTATAAATATACTATTGCCCTTCCCGCCCCTGCACTATATGCACAATTTAACAATCTTGAAGATGTAGACATCATTCTAAATGCACTTCTTGATTTAGGATTTGATAGTGTTTATGAGGTTGCTAAGGCAGCTGAAATTGTTTCTGATGCAACCAGAAAATATATGGCAAGAGAAAATATTGCAAAGCCCGTTATTAGTTCTGCTTGCCCTGCTGTAACTCGATTAATTCGAGTTCGTTTTCCAAGCTTGATTGATCATATTTTACCACTCAATGCTCCTGTTGAAGTTGCAGCTCGGCTTGCAAAAGAAGAAGCAGCAAAGAAAACTGGCTTAGATCCACAAGAAATAGGAGCTATTTTTATTTCTCCTTGCCCTGCAAAAGTTACAGCATCCAAAATGCCCCTTGGCACTTCTAAAAGCGAAGTGTCTGCAGTAGTTGCAATCAGCGATATTTATCCAAAATTATTAAAGTATATGAAAATTGATATGGATAGAAAAATTACTGCTGAATCAGGGAAAATTGGTGTATCATGGGCAAATAGTTCAGGGGAAGCATCTGCATTATTGAACGACAATTATTTGGCTGCTGATGGAATAGAAAATGTCATACGTGTTCTAGAAGATTTGGAAGATGAAAAGTTTGAACATCTAGACTTTATAGAATTGAATGCTTGCAATGCAGGATGCATCGGTGGAGTTATGACAGTCGAAAATCCTTACATAGCCCGAACGAAACTAAAAAGATTGCGAAAATATTTACCTGTTTCTCTTAACCACATCAACAATTTGAATCTTACAAAAGAAATTGAATGGGATTCACCAATTGAATATACGCCTGTATTAAAGCTTGATGAAGATATTGAAGTTGCAATGGAGAAAATGAGCCAAATGGAAAAAATCAAAGCTTCATTACCAGGACTTGATTGTGGATCTTGCGGTTCTCCATCCTGTAAAGCATTAGCTGAAGATGTTGTTCGTGGCGTTGCAACACCGGATGAATGTATTTATAAATTTAGAGAAAATATTTCTTCTCTTGTAGATAAAATTCAAAAGCTAGATTTGTATATTCCAGACTACTTAAAAAGTGATAAGGAGTAAGAAAATGACACCTATTGAATTCGCAAATAAGCATTCCTTCGAGATATTAAACGAAGGAGAAGGAAACGAAAGACCAATTAACGGTGTTTATTGCTGTGACCTATTAAGCATTGTTATGGGACGAGCTAAACTAGATGATGCTTGGATTACAGTAATGAGCAATGTAAATTCCATTGCAGTAGCCGTTTTAGCAGATGTTAGTTGCATTATTTTATCTGAAGGTATGGCTTTAGATGATCAAGCAACGCAAAAAGCAGTTGAACAAAATGTTTGTGTATTAAAAAGCAATTTACCAACTTATGAGATTGCTTTACTTTTAAAGGATATCTTATAGATACATAAAAGAAAGTAGTGGTATCATGAAAATAAGTTATGATTTTCATATACATTCTTGCTTATCTCCTTGTGGAGATAACGATATGACTCCAAACAATATAGTGAATATGGCGTTACTCTTGGGATTAGACGCAATAGCAGTTAGTGATCATAACTCAAGCCTAAACTTGCCAGCAGTATTTGATGCAGCAAAAAATACCGATTTAGTCATCATACCGGCAATTGAAGTTTGTACCAATGAAGAGGTTCATCTATTATGTCTATTTCATTCTCTAAATGATGTTATGAATTTTAACGAAACTATTTATGAGTTTCTTCCTCCTATAAAAAATAATGAAAATGTCTTTGGCAAACAATTGATTTTAGATTCAGAAGATAATATAATAGGTAAGGAAGAAAAGCTTTTAATCAATGCTCTTTCAATTGGTATCGAACAACTGTTAAAAATTTCAAAATCCAATAATGGCGTTGTAATTCCTGCTCATGTAGATAAACACTCCTATTCTATCATATCTAATTTAGGCTTTATTCCAGAAGAATATGAGTTTACCTGTATAGAAATTAAAAACCCTGAGAATAAAATTCAGTTTAACGGAAAATATATTACCAATTCTGATGCGCATTATTTAGAAAATATTTCAGAGCCAATTCACTTTCTTGAAGTAAAAGAAAAATCTATTGATGGCATTATGGAATATTTTAAGGAACACTAAAGGAGTAAAGAATGAAAAAAATAGCAAGTTTTTGTGTGAACCACAATACTCTCAAAGAAGGTATCTATATTTCTCGTATAGACGGTGACATTACAACCTATGATATCAGAATGGCAAAACCCAATTCAGGAGTTTATTTAGAAAATGCAGCAATGCACACTTTTGAACATCTATTTGCAACTTATGCCAGAAACAGCCATTTTGAGGATCAAATCATTTATGTTGGACCAATGGGATGTCGAACCGGATTTTATTTCTTAGTTCGCAATATGGAACCGAAAGATGTAATTTGTCTTGTTAAAGATGCTATGGAATATATCGCTAAATACGAAGATGATATTCCAGGTGTATCAGCAAAAGAATGTGGCAATTATCTTGAGCACAACCTCGATGGAGCAAAAAGTATTGCACATCAAATGTGTGGCATATTAAAAAACTGGTCAATTGACAAATTGAGATATTAACTTCATTAACCTTGAAATATAACTGAATACTGAGAACGGGTTGAAACCTTGATAATAAAGGTTTCAACCCGTTCTCAGTATTCAGTTCATAATCAGCTAATTTGATTAAATTTATACCCTAGCCCTTGCAAACTACATATTTATCTTATAAAGTTGTATTCAATATAATATGGCTTGACTATACAATTAAATGTAACATATTGATTGTCATTTATTTTTAAATTATAATACCAACTTAAGCTAGCTGCTTGGGGTTTAAATGACATAATATTTGATTCTATATTAAGATACTTAAAATAATTACTGGTTTCTACCCGTGATACATCAAACCCCTGCTTATCTATACGTGAAAAAATACTGATTTCATATATGATCGAAGTATTTACATCAATTACAGCTCTAATTGAAAAAGCATCATTATCCAACATAATTTCCCAAGTGCTAACAACTTCATTAGAATCAATAGCCTCAACATACATTCTTTTGCTGATATCAATTTTATTATAATTTTCAGCAATATCAAAACTAGGTAATACACTTTGATTTTGTAAATTTTTTATTTGATATTGCATTTTATTAAATATTTCTTTTACCTGTTGCTCACTTAAATTCAGCTTCTTTTGCTCGGTTATAATGCCTGTTTTTTGATTATTTGCATTTACAATTGTGCAAATACGTTCCATTGTAGAAAAATTATTATTCGAATGTGAACGCTCAGTTGATTCAGTTGATATTGTTACAATATTTGGCTTGTTAATCAAATTTTGATTATTAATTTCTGTTAATAAAATAGGTGCAAGCGCAATAAAAAGAAGAAGCAAAAGCAGCGAAACTATCATTAATTTTTTCTTTATGTTATTCATGTTTTGCTCCTTTCATGATTATCGTAACTTTTGTACCAACATTAACTGTGCTTTCAAATTCAATACCGAAATTATGCATTTTTATAATTTGATCGCAGAGTGATAATCCCAAACCAGCCCCACCTTGTTTTCTTGCTCTAGATTTATCTACAACATAGAATGCCTCTTTAATTTTTGAAAGTTCCTGCTTTTCCATACCCTTCCCGTCGTCTTCAATTACTACAAAATAGTTATCTTCAATACATGAACCCTCAACAAGTATTGTGCCTTTGTTTTCAATTGCTTTCCTTGCATTATCAATCAAATTAACGAAAACAGATTGCATAAGCTCCGGTTCCATTTGTATTATTGCAGGCTGAATATTTGGTAATAATTCAATATTGCATTCGTTAAGTTGAGGCGTTACAACAGTACATATTTTATCAAACAAATCTTTAATTGAAACAGGAAGCAACGTAATATTTTGATTTTTCAATATAATTAAATCAAGCAACTTCATAGACAGCGTTTCTAAGCGCTTTCCTTCTGTGAAAATATAGTCAGCACATAAACGAACACGCTCTTTTTCCATCTGTTTGCTGCGTAACATATCAGAATACCCTATAATAGATGTAAGTGGTGTTTTCAGTTCATGAGAAACTGCACCAATAAACATTTCTTTTTTTTCTAATTCACTTTCCAACTCATGAATCTTTATTTCTAAATCATTTGCCATGCTATTAAAGTTTTTTGATAAAGTTGTAAATTCATCATCGCCTTTTGTTTCCACCCTCTTACTAAGATTTCCGGCAGAAATTTCGTTTGTTATTTTGTTAAGGGAAACAACTTGACGCATAAGTAATTTGGATATAACAAACGTGAATATACTAGCTAGAAAAAGTACCCCCATAACTACTTGTAATAACAATCGATACTGATCCTTTTGATTATTAAAAATAAAAGTTACATTTCGATTTGTTTCAATGTAATATTGTTCTCCAAAAAAAGTTGCAGGGCGTATCGTTTGAACATATATTTCATTTCCTATTTTTTGCAGGGAATATCCTTTTTTATTGTTATCTAATAACGAAATCATATCTTTATTAAAATTGATTGACAATAATGAATATATACTTTTTTTATCCTTTGTTGCTATGCCGAAGAAAATTTTTCCGTTCGTAGTATTGATATTTAGATTCTTAGCGGCCTTGATTATTTGGTCGGTAACGCTGTCGCTTTTGTCATTTGAAATTGATAGATAAAAGTTGTCCTCCATTTCATTAATCAGAGAATAGTTAACAACATCGCCCCAATAATAGCCCATATTCGCTTCACTGTCAATTAACGTATGAAAGTTAGAGTTAATAAGAATATAACATCCTATTGCAAGGCAAATAACGCATACAAACATTGTAGCAAAAAATATTTTCCAAAAGAATTTCAAATACTAATCCTCCAATCGATAACCTATTTTATAAACCGGCACTATTTTATCTTCAAGTAATAACTTTTTTCGAATTCTTTGAACATGTAAATCAACTGTGCGGCTATCACCATTATAGTCTTCTCCCCAAACGTTCATATAAATTTGGCTACGATACAATGCTTTATTTTTATTTCTTACAAGAAACAACAGTACATCAAATTCTTTAGCAGTCAAGTTAATTACTTCACCATTTTTCATAACAATATGAGCTGCTGTATCTATTGTAATATCTGCAAATGAGATTACTTGTAATGCTTTATTATATCGTCTAAGTACAGTTTCAACTCTAGCTAAAAGTTCAGCTATTTCAAAAGGCTTTGTCATATAATCTTCCGCACCCGCTTTCAAGCCTTTCACTTTATCTGTTACACTAGACTTAGCAGTTAAAAATATAACGGGTATGTCATATGTGTTAATATATTCAATTAGTTCATAACCATCAATTTTAGGTAACATTATATCTAATAAAATTAGATCAAATAAATTGTTTTCAATAATATCTGCCGCTTCCTGACCGTCATAAGCACAAGTACATTTATATCCTTCATCAGTAAGATTCATTTTTATTAAATCTGATATCGATTTTTCATCTTCTACAATTAGAATTTTTATCACGTTCATCCGCCTCCTCAAAATGAATTTTACATCATTATTGTATCATAGTTGTATCATTTTGAATATATAAGTGAAATTCAATTTCGACACTTATATGAAATATAAGATAATCTCAATACAACAACTAAGTAAACTAGTTTTCTCTATACATTTATCCTTATTATTCTCAATAATACAATTTTATAGAGTAATCCTATCAATATCTTTTAATATTAATATTGAATTTATAATTCTTGACTTTTATAAAAAAATGCTATATATTTATAATTAAGGAATGAAGTTCTCCTGTGGTAAAAACCAAAATTGCATTAATGCTGATGACTTCTGTAATTATTTATTTGCAGAAGCCGTCAGCTTTTTTATTTTATAATTTAAGGAGTTAAATCAATGACTAATATTAGAAAAATTATTATTATTTGTTTTCTTTCTGTTTTAATAGGTACTTTAATGGGATTCGTTTCAGCTGCTTTTCTAAAGCTTCTTGAGCTTGTTTCCTTCACACGCGATAAATATCCATTTATTATTGCATTTCTCCCTATTATTTGTATAGCAACTGTCTTTGTATACAATAAATTTGGTAAAGGATCTCACAAAGGAAACAACCTTATTATTGAAAGTGTACATAAAGAAACTCATGTACCATTAAGAATGGCTTTATTTTCTTTCGTATTTACAATACTTACTCATTTAACGGGCGGATCTGCAGGAAGAGAAGGAACAGCTGTTCAAATAGGTGGAACCCTTGCTAATAAATTAGGTGAGTTGTTTAAATTAAATAAATGCGACAAAAACATGATAATTATGGCAGGTATCAGTGCGGGATTCGGTTCTGTTTTTGGCACCCCATTAACTGGTCTGCTTTTTGGAATGGAAATGTGTTTTATAGGGAAATTAAATTATGAAGCAATATTTCCATGCTTCATTGCTTCCTTTACAGCGGATAATATTACTAGACTATTGGGAATTTCACATACACTATACTCAATTAAAAACATCCCTTCCTTTAATTTTTATACTATAATCATGGTTATTTTATCAGCTTGCGTTTTTGGCTTGGTTGGTCGATTATTTTCTGTATCTTTATATTCACTAAAAAATCTATATATGATAAAAATTAAGAATAATATTATTAGAGCCTTAATAAGCAGCTTAATTATTTTAATAACATTGTTGGCATTTCATTCATTTAGATATGAAGGATTAAGCACTTGGATGATCAGTGCAGGATTTAGCGGAAAGGTTCATCTGTATGATCCAATAATGAAGTTTATATTAACAATATTAACACTGGGCTCAGGATTGCAAGGCGGTGAGGTTACTCCTTTATTTGACATTGGTGCTTCTCTTGGCGGTTTAATTGGACAATCAACTCATATTGAACCATCTTTTCTTGCAGCTTTAGGACTTATTTCAGTATTCGGTTGTGCTGTAAATGCCCCAATAACTACTATCATTTTGGGTATTGAAATGTTTGGAACAGAAGCCATCCCATACTATGCCATATCAGTACTTATTAGCTACTACATTTCAGGATATAGTGGTATTTATTCTTCTCAAGTATTAGCAATGAGCAAAAGAAAACCTACTCAAATAAAAGAAGGACAAACTCTTGGAGCTATAGGAAATAAAAGTTTAATAAAGAAATTTTTATTGAAATATAATAAATTATAGAATATCAGCCTAAAATGAATTATCATCATAAAAAAACAACCTTACAGTACGAAAGGTTGTTTTTTATGATGATTTGATTTACATAATTTGTATTGAACATATATAACGATATTCTTAACATAAGTACAACTAAATGAATAATCTAATTTAATGATGATTCATTTCCTGAGCTTGCGCTATTTCTTTTGTTTGATGAATTGTACCAAATGGATGTTGTGGCGGCGCATAGATAGAGTATAATTTCAACGGTCTATTCCCAATGTTAATCAAATTGTGCCATGTACCCGCCGGTATAATAATTGCATAATTGCTATTCACATTTTTTTGATAATTTAAATTGTCTTTATTACTGCCAATTTTAACAAGTCCACAGCCTTCTTCAATTCTGATAAATTGATCCAGATTTGAATGCATTTCCAATCCAATTTCTTCACCGACTTTAATACTCATTAAAGTCAGTTGCAAATGATTTCCAGTCCATAAAACTGTACGAAAATTGGTATTCTGTTTTACAGCATTATCAATGTTAACAACAAATGGGTCTGGACCATAATCTTTTGCGTCAAATGGATTCATACAATGATTACAAATATTTCTCATCATGTCATTCTCCTTTCCTATCATATATTACATTGTATGATATTTAGACTTAAAGTGTCACGAAGGAAAATGGAATGAGATAAATATAAACTGCTCAGGAAGTGAATTGACGTTTAAGTGGTTTTGTAACAAGTCAGAAAATTAAATTTTAATTGAAATTATCTTCTTAATTTAGCTTGTGCTTTTTCGTGAAACTTATCTCTGTTTAAAATGAATCGCTCATGCGTACCTTCACCGATTAAGCCAGTCTCATCATAAGCTCTAATTTCAAAATTTACTTTTCTTCCTTCTACTGCAACAATCTTTGCTACTGCCTTAACTTTCATTCCCTTAGGAGTAGCAGCAACATGAGATGAAGAAATGCAAGTACCAACAGAAGTCATATCCTTATCTATAAATTGTTGTAAACATTTTGCACTAACCTCTTCCATAAGTGCAATCATCATTGGAGTTGCGTATACTGCAACATCACCACTTCCAACGTTACAAGCTAAATGACAATCGTTTACTTCAATTTCCTTTTCAAATACTTCCCCAATTTTAATCTCTTTCATTTAATTTTACCTCTCTTTATTTGTTAATTCTAGTAAACCTGCATTTATGCAGGCTGTATAGCTTAAATTCTTTACACCCTTCGTTTGAAACACAATCGTAATAATATCATCATTTTGAGATTCAACAATTCCTTTTCCAAAAGTAGAGTGCATTACCATTTTCCCTATGATATTCGGTGCTTCAATCTTTAAGATAGATTTCTTCTTTTGATCTTTTTTTGTATGCAGCGGTACACCATTTACAAAGCGTTCTATAAATCTAGATGGATATGCTACCACATCATTTAGAAAATGAGAACGATAGAATATCAATTTTTTCTTGGCTCTTGTTACACCAACATAAAATAATCTGGTTTCATTTTCAATTTCGTCTAATTGGCCATTTACTTGATTAACAACAGCATCGCTTGATGGAATAATATCCTTTATCATATCAAGCATAATGACTGTATCAAATTCTAATCCTTTACTAGAATGAAGTGTAGTCAAAGTAATGTTAGCTTTTGAATCTATATTTATTTGGTCGTTAATTTGTATTTGTAAATCATTCAATTTATCTACATAGCTTTCAATTGTATCAATATCTTCAGCCAAATGAATTGCAGTACTGATTTTTTGATATGCATTTGTCTTTGTAAATCCATCGTTTAACCGATTTTCAATATAATTCTCATAGCCTAATGCATCCATAATGAATGCAATTGCTTTTTTAGGAGGCATTTTATATAATCGTTGAAAAGCTGAATGATAATACTTCATTTGATTACGTCTACCATCAGAAATAGCTTGAATGCTTGCTACACATAAAAATACGCTGTCAAAATCACATAACTTTCTCTCAACATGTTCATATATGCCTTTAGACAATCCTAATTTATAGTATATCTGTTTAAAGGCTTTTAAATCGCACCCATTGCGAGCCAATAACATATATGATATGATATCACGCACTACAAATGAAGAAAAATATGTCAGTTTATGTTCCTTAATATAAAAATGAATATCATTTCTATAGAATAAATCAATTAACGGTATAGCTGATTCATTATTTCGATAGACCACTGCAAGCGTTTTATTTTGAGAATATTCATGAATATACTGAATTATTTTTTTATATTGGTCAGCATAATCTCGTAGGTTAACTACTTGAATGGATGCATGATTGCTATTATTGCAGAACATTTCTTTTTGATAACGTTGTTGATTTTGCTTTATAAAATCGTTTGCATGTGAAACGATATCAAAGTTAGAACGAAAATTTTGCTCCATTTTAATAATAGATGAGTTTTGATATAATTTATCAAAATCAAGCAATGCTTTTGGAAATGCTCCTCTAAACGAGTATATACTTTGGTCTTCGTCCCCCACCATGAAAATCATACTGTTTTTTGCAAGCATTTGAATAATTTTATGCTGGATTAAAGAAGTATCTTGTGCTTCGTCGACGTTAATGTACTGATAATGAAATTGAAAAACATTTAAAATATCAGGAAAGCGAATAAATATTTCATATGTAAGGGTTAGCATATCATCATAATCAATTAGCTTATTTTGCTTTTTATATTGTTCATATTCAATATATATTTTTTGAAAGGATCGTATTTCATTTTCATGATCTGTTAATTGTTCCATTGTGAGCATCATATTCTTACTATAACTAATCAAACGATCTAACGTTTCAAGCAAATCATCGGTAAGATATTCTTCATTAAAATGCATATATAATTCTCTTAGTAATCTTGTTTTCAAGCCATTATTATCACTATCCGTTATTAGCTTTGGCATTGGTCTATTCTTTGCTTGAGAATAATATCTTAACACAGATAAACAAAAACTATGTATAGTTTTAAAGCTTGGAGACTGTAACGCTAAGGTTGAAAATAAATATTCAAACCTGCGTTTCATATCTTTTGCTGTCTCTCTACTATAAGTGAGCGTTAATATTTGCTTATTATTTATTTGATAGTTTACCATCAAATTTGCAATTCTGCTAACCAATACAGTCGTTTTTCCTGATCCAGGAACAGCCAACAAAAGGGTGTTTTTATCGAGACATAAAACACCCTTTTGTTGCTGCTCATTCAATATGATATTATGTTTCTTTTGTAAAAACTCAATGATATTCATATTGTTAATCCTGTTTTTGCTTTCGAATGATTGATCCTGTTTTAACAGTTTGATCACATTTAATTTTAACTTTCATCAATGGATGACAAGCTGCTTCCATTGGCTCACCTTTATCATCATATAGTTCTTCAATTTTAAAATCAAAAGGTTTATCTCCCGGCTGTAATACTTCAGTTTGGTCATTTAGCCAAAACTTATTTTTTTGTGTACAGTATAAATACCCATCCTTTGATTCATCAACAATAGCAATTACATCATAATCACGAGTATATCCACCATTTTCATAATACTGAGTTGGTGTATCATAATAAAATCCGGTTGAATATTTTCTATGGCTTACTTTTTGAACTTCTTCTATTAACCAATCTTGTATTTTAAAATTTTCTGGATCATTCATATATTGATCAACTGCGATTTTATATGCATTTGTAATAACTGAAACATAATAAGATGATTTTGCTCGACCTTCAATTTTCAAGCTTGTTACACCTGCTTTGATTAAATCATCAATATGTTGAATCATACATAAATCTTTTGCATTTAAAATGTGAGATCCTTTTTCATCCTCGAAAATAGGATAATATTCATTCGGACGTTTTTCTTCTACTAAATAATATCCCCAACGGCAAGGTTGCGCACATTCACCACGATTCGCATCACGATTTGTCAAATAATTTGAGATAAGGCAACGACCTGAAAACGACATGCACATTGCACCATGTACAAACACTTCAATATCACAATCATCGGGAAGATGTCTGCGTATTTCAGCTATCTCTTGCATAGAAAGCTCTCGTGCTAATACAACGCGTTTTGCACCCATTTCATAAAAGCTTAAAGCTGTTTGATAATTAACGATGCCTGCTTGAGTTGAAATATGAATTTCCATATCTGGTGTATGTTTTTTTATTAAAGATAGTACCCCAATATCAGAAGCAATAACAGCATCCACGTTAATGGATTGTAAAAACTCCAAGTACGTAGGCAATACATCTATCTCATCATTTCTTGGTAGTGTATTCACCGTAACATAAACTTTAACGTTATTCTCGTGTGCATATTTTACAGCTTGTTCTAGTTGTTCATTATCAAAATTTGTTTGAGATGCTCGCATTCCAAATTCTTTACCTGCCAAAAATACTGCATCTGCACCAAATTGAACCGCAGCAATCAGCCTTTCAAAATCTCCAACCGGTGCTAACACCTCAGGTCTTTTTATGTTTGCCATATTATGATGTTTTTCCTTTCGATTATACAATTATCTTAATCCTGCCTTATAAATATTACGTTCATGCTCTTTTAAGGTTTTTGCATAATAAAATTCTTTTGTTTTTAAATTTGTACAGAAGAAATAATAATCTGTTTTTTCCGGATTTAAAGTTGCTTCTATTGCATCTAAGCCAGGATTACATATAGGTCCAGGAGGTAATCCGGCAGCTTCGTATGTGTTATATGCATCAATAACATCTTTGTTTAATACATCCATTTGGACTTTTAACTCATTTGCATAATCTCTTGTTGGGCAAGCTTGTAAATTTGGATATACGCCTTTATTGCTCAAACGATTATGATAAACAGATGCAACCTTTTGCATTTCAGAAGTTTTACCAGCTTCCTTTTGAACAATTGATGCGATTGTCATTGCTTGTTCAAATGTATATCCCATCTGTTTCATTTTATCACGCATTTCTTGCGTAACACGCTTATTAAACTCACCTAGCATCTTTTTAGCAACATTTTGAGGATTATCGTTTTTATAAAACTTATAGGTTTCTGGGAATACATATCCTTCATATTTATGATATCGTAGCGTATTTTTCGTAAATTCTTTTTCAAATTCAAACCCATAACTATTTTTATTTAACGCAGAAATAAAATCAGACGATTTGCATACTTCTTTTTCTTGTAGTCGCTTAGCAATTTGATAGATAGTGAACCCTTCCGGAATTGTAACTTGAACCTCTTCTTTCGTAGCTGAATATTTTGCTAAATTATCAATGATATTTTGATAAGACATATTAGAATTTAATTCATAACGGCCATAATTCATACTTCCCGTTTGCTTGGAAAGTTTATAATATACTTTAAAAAAGAAAGATGAGTTAATAACACCGGTATCTTCTAGAATATCAGCTATTCCAATTACTCCCGCCTTTTCAGGAATATCTATTGTAATGGATCGATCTTGTTTACCCATTCCATATATATCTTGCGCAGCAAAAATAATTGTAATAGACAGCAACACAGCAATTCCTATAATAATTAAAGCTGACATAACTTTTACAAAAGTGTTACTTTTGAATTTAGGTTTGCTTATTTCTTCTTTACTATAATCAGGAATATCATTAAGCTCTTCATCTAATTTTAATGAAAAAGATTCTTTTTTCTTAATAATGTCTTTTAACTCTTGCGTATCATTATTACTTTGATTACTATCTTTTTCTTGTTGAGGTTCCTGTCCATTTTTTTGTTCTTCACTCATATTGAAGCTCCTTGTCCTACAAAATTTTGTCTAGCAACTATTTAGTCGTTAAAATATATTTGGGTGTGACAATGAAATTAGCTGCTACGTCAAACCTACCACGTGGCAATTTATTTGCAATACAGTTATTATAACATACCGCTATCTTTTTGCCATCATAATTATTTAAAAATCGGTCATAATATCCTTTTCCAAAACCGATTCGATAGCCCTCTCTATCAAAAGCAAAACCTGGCAGAATACATATTGAATCCTTATAATCCATCAGCTTTTCGCTTTTTTTAATATTCGGCTCCATTAAAGAAAATGTGGATTTCTCTAAATCATCAAGCGAGTTAATAATATAAAACTCCATATTTCCAATAAGGTTTGTGCATTTTGGTACCGCAACTCTTTTATGATCTTCAATTGCTTTGTTAATTAACTGAATTGTATCTACTTCTAAATTTGTAGATACAAAAGTAATAATTGTTTTTGCATCCTTATAATGATCAGTGTTAATCAATCTATTGAAAATTTGCTGATCGTAACATTGTTTTTGTTCAGCAGACATGTCTTCTCTTAGTTTTCGATATTTTGAACGCAATTCATTTTTAATTAATCGGATATCTGCCATGAACCTACGCCTTTCTCTATGTTCGCTTTATTTTTCTTGCCATAAAACAGAATCTTTTACCTTTTGTGCTCTTGCTTTGCTTAATAATTTTTCTATAAGAGCAAAAGCAAACTCATTTGCAACGCCTGCACCTCTAGCGGTAATAATATTATGATCAACAACTACAGGTTCGTTCAAAACAGTAGCTCCAATAAGTTCATCTTCAAATCCAATGTAACAAGAAGCCTTTTTACCATTTAGAATACCTTTATGTCCTAAAATAGAAGGTGCTGCACAAATTGCTGCAATCACTATATTATTTACAATACAATAATTAATTATAGCTTGTACTTTTTCTGATTTTTCTAAATTGATCGTTCCAGGCATACCGCCGGGTAGTATGATCATTTCTAATTCTTCTAAATTCAACTCTTCTAAAGAAAGATCAGCAATTGTTGTTATACCATGAGATCCTGTTACCATTTTCCCTGTTACTCCAACTGTCTTTACATCTAATTCTTCACATCGCCTTAAATAATCAAGCGGTGTAAAAGCTTCGACTTCTTCAAAACCTTGAGCTAAAAATACTGCAACCATATTTATTCTCCTTCAAAATAGTCAAGCATTAAATTCATATAAGGATTTTTTGCTTTTACATATATGTCATCTATTTCTGGACTTAAAGACTTATACATTCCAAATGGAAGTATTTCATCAATTACGCCCTTTTGCCCTCTTACTTTTACAAAAGTTACTTTGAATTTTTGCACAAGAACATTCATTGCTTTCGTTAAATCATCTTTATCAAGTGAAGTCTCTTTTACTACAAAGCAATCCTTTTCTTGATAGCCAACAATATATCCAACTGTTTTTGTAGTTGTAACTTTTAATATGTGAATTCCTGTATGAACGAACTCCTCAAATCGATATTCCTGTAATTCATTATCAAATTCAACAAATGAATTTAATTGATGAACAAACTTCTTTCTAAGTGTTGTAAATTCAATTTTATTACAGTTTTCAATCATAATTTCGCTTGAATTTGGAGTTCCTAAAGGCATATATTTTTTTTGTGTAACATAGAATGTTGTTTTATAACCAATTTTCTCATACATATGATATAAAGACTTCGTTTGTGGAACCAAACATAAATATTTTATCCCTTTACTAGTTGAGACTTCAACTGCCTTTTGTTCCATCAACTTCATAATTCCCATACCACGATAGTCAGGTTTTGTTGCAACTGCATAAATATAAGCACCCATATATTCTTTTTCAGAGATTTTAAGTGAAGTTGGCAATAGAAACATCATTGCAACAGGCTTATAGTCATAATAAGCAACTAATGCGTGTTCCGGATTAAAACATCTTTCAAAAAAGAAATCAATATAACTCATATCATCGCCAAAACATGTTTGCCAGATTTTTTTCATAGCTAACACATTATGTGGCTGAGGATGCTTTACTTCAATACTCATTTTAATCTAACTCCATATTTTGTCAACAATATAGATGGATAATATGACAATTTGGCTTTTCTTAGCCCTTCTACGCCTAAATCTTCTTCACGATTAACATATTTATAACTGCTTTCCATATTAGTCACAAATTCTTGATTAATGGTTGGGTATGCGCCTTGAATATCTGAAAATGCTTTTTCTATATGAACAACAACAGTTTTGTCATTTAATTTTTCGGCAATAGTATAAGCTACAACTTTACCATCAACACGCAATAATCCACCGAAAAAATTCAACTCCTTAAAGTATTCAAAGCTTCTTCTAACTGCACATGATTCAGCTTTTTTACTTTCATCTTGACCACAATCATTTAAGATACACCATTGACGACTCATATCCATACAATCTTTTATATTCTGTTCAGTAATTGGTTCAAAGCACCAATTATTATCTTTAAATCTTCGAATATGATTTCTTTTTCCATGATATTTTTTACCCGTTAAGTTAATTAAATCCTCAGTAGTATAGATATAGTCTGCATGGTCTCTATTTTCTTCAAAAATAAACTTACCGGGATACAATGTTTCTAATTCAGCTCTACACTCTTCTTGTAAGCTGTGCATATGAAACTCATAATTATTCTTGTTACAATAATCTAGCAATTCATCAATAACGAGCTTCACATCACCTTTTCCTGCCGGATATAAAAATGATACGCCTCCATCTTCAAAAACCGCAGCCACATAAAAGCCATGTACATTTGCCACTTCAACATGATATGTGTTTTTCCAAATGAAATTATTTCCAAACGTATACTCACAAGACATAAAGTCACATTGTTGTACAATTGGATCAATCCATTTTTTATCTTCTAGTGTTATATTTTTAAATTCTATATTTGACATTCTCAATACTCCTCAAACATACCTTCTGTCATTTCCTTTTTTATATAGTATACCACAGATATGTACTATCCATCTATACTTGGACTATTAACGATTATTAAATGAGTTATGAATTTAAATTTATTTTCTTTTTTCAGCGTTTTCATGTAGAGTGGTATAAAATTCTCTCATTTCAGTTATTTTGCCGCAAGACATTTTACCCTCAGGACAAGCTTTTTTATAGCAATTCGGTCCGGCAGCAGAAAATAGAGTCGGCGCAACTTCACATACTAAACGAAGCATTTCATCAGCAACAGCTTTTATTTCCCACTGTGCACGATTGCAACAACGATGTTGAAAAAAGTTTAATAAGCTTCTTGCATTCATTGTAACAATCATTTGTGTATCACAAGCATTTGGTAAAACAAAACGTGCATCTTCTATGGCCTTTTTTTCTGCTTTTTGTTTAGCTTCTTTCTCTGCTTGTCCTTCTTTTAAGAAGGTTTCATAATGTTTCTTAGAGAGTATTTCAGTTAATTTACGATAAGTCTCAATATCAGCATCCATAGCGTTTAAGAACAATTCTTTCGCCGTTTCATCTGCTTCTATTTCTGGTGGAATAACAAACGCAAATTTATCTTCTTTAACATAACGTTGGCTTTGTACGCTATATGAGGCTATACGATGTCTTGTTATTTGAGCTAAAAATGCCCTTGAAACGCCTTCAATTCCAAAAGTAAAGCTAACGTGCTCAATGGGACTTTCATGGCCTATTGTAGAAAGCATTTGAACAAAGTTCTCGGCTTTTTCGTCCGTTAGTCCATCATATAAATCACCTATTGTTGTATTGGCGTAACAAAGTTTTGCTGCGCACGCTATTGTTTTTTCCGGATTGGGTGTATGAGAGAGTAATGTGACTTTCATATTTTCATTCCTTTCAGAATTTATAATTACTTTATCTTTAACTTCTTAGCGAAAAGGGGCGATTGCCCCTTTCACGCTATATAAGTAAGTATTTATTTTTTATTCCATCTATTGATTTTTAAGTAAAGTGTTTCTTTCTATTCAGTTTTGTTATTCATCTAATCTTCGCCACAGCTGCATTCGCCTAATTTTGGAGGGAAGAATTCATTTACAGGGAATTTAATTTTCTTAAAGATTTCGCAAGGATCATCATTCGTAGCAACACATTCTTTGTTTGGAATGCAGAAATCATATGCTGGTACCATCATTTGAATACTTCTTTGTAATTGTACAATTGAGAATAAACCGATACTAATATAAACCACTTTAATTGGATTATATGTGTTAAATTCATCATCGAATAAATCTTCAACTTCTTTTGGACAGTTAAAAGTAACTTGTTTTAGGCAATTAGGTGCATCGCATAAATTACAAGCTAAACAAATTGGATTAACAACAGAAACACTTGCTCTAGGAGCATTTTCATCGCAGCAGCTAAAGCCACAGGTAGAACCATTCGTTGTTACAACATCTGAAGTAAATGTATTTACGCTTCCTTCGCTACCGTATAGAATAACTTTTTTACAAAATACACTTATACCTTCAACAGCATCCGGACAAGTTTGACCTGCTCTCATGCAGTCTAGTTTTACTAAGAAGTAAAACTTCATATCAACTGAATAAAATCCTTTGTTAAATGGTACTGGTTCAACGGCCATTTGAACTGTATATACTTTTACACATCTTACTTTAACGCCAATTGCTTGATCAATAATAGCTTGGTTTATTGGTGTGAAATAAACTTGTAGGTCTTCCAAGCAATCCTTATCAGAGCATTGCACAAGTTGGAAGTACTGTCTTACTTAATACTATTAGATTATATCATAAAGTAGACAATATTACTACAGTATTTCCGTGTAAGTTAATTTTTTCTTAATAAGCAAAATCTCTTTATTATAAAATAAAAGATGACAGAGTGCTACTCTATCACCTTTTATATGCAAATAAATAACTATTTAAAATAAATCAACTTAAATTCAATTCAACAAATAGCTTCTCTAATTGCTTGAATGAAGTATTTTCATGTAACTGCATAGAAGGAATAAATAGATACTGCCATTTTTTATAGTTGTTTGCTTTTCCCCATTCAGATACTATATTACAGTACTTTATGCCACGATTTTTCTTCGCAATAACATTAGGATCATTTATTTTATCTTCGCCCTTGACTTCGACAAGATAAATTGTATCTTCTGTTTCAACAACAAAATCCGGTTCATATTGATGGCCATGATTATATGTAATATTAAATTCTTGTTTAGCAGGACGTAACCAGTTAATTACATCTCCAGTACTTGCATCTCTTTCTAAAATACGTGCCAACAAAAGTTCAGGATTACTGTCAAATTTGGCAGTATTAAATACACCGTATTTAATACCTTCAAACAGTATTGTGCGAATATTTCCAGAGTAACTTTCATATAAGTTTTTTCTCTCAGTAAAAGTATATGTTTGACGCAAATTATAATTTCGGGTAGATATTACTTCTTCTTTTAAGAATCCGTTTTCACAATAAAAATGTTGCATCATCTGAGTATAAATATTATTAGCAATGTCACGCTTATTCATCATAACAACGTTTTTCATACCATTTTCACTGTATAAAGCTTTATAATGGTTGCAAACTTGTGTAATTAGCTTATACAGTAATTGGGAACATTTTTCATAATCAATTTCAGGTTTCATTCTCAATTGTTGCAATATAACATGAGTTGGTGAATAACCGTCAAAATCTATATGGCTTCCTTTTACTCTTTCACGGTCCGACATATCCTCTAAGTTCTGTATTAGTAGGTCATTTGAAATTGGCACATGAGTGAATTGAGTTAAATTGATGTCAAAATCTACAAAACAATATTCCTCTACTCCAGCATCTGTAACTTTGATACGAGGTATAGGTATAAATTTATTCAAAGCGGCACGATGTGTTGTTTCTGTTTTTTCAAGTAACCATGCCGTTAATGGACATTTATTTTGCTTAAATACATCTCCTAAATCTTTATCATCACTTAGCTGACTTACTATTTTTTGTGTAATTTCAGTACGTTGCTCTTTAGTTACGATATGTGTTGAAGTGTTACTAATATATTCAAAGACTTGTTCTGATATCATTTCATTCGCCTTTTTGAATACGAAATCCATATTATCGCATTTTGAAATTCCTGTACGCTCATATGCTTGTTTTAGTTCGTCATCTTTCCCCATATCAAGAGACAGTTGTGTGCAAACCGTAAACTCAGGTTCCATTTCTTCAGCTTTAATTACATTTCCTGCCTTAAAAATAGAATCGCCTTTCTGTGCCTCCTTCAGTATATCTTCAAACTTATCATGTGCGGTAAGCATAACAGCATCTACTTCTTTGTCTCCTGTGCGTTCGCCATATGGTAATCTTAGTCCCCTGCCCACCATTTGTTCACGCAAAATTTTCGATGCAGCAGTTCTCAATGGAACAATAGTATATAGATTATTTACGTCCCAGCCTTCTTTCAGCTTGTTTACGTGAATAACAATTTCTACAGGGTTGTCCGCACTTTCAACCTCAAGTAATAACTTAGTATTGAAATCACTTTCCGCTCCACTTTTCTTGGAATGAATGGTAATAGTTTTATTCGTATAATCACCATTTTTGAACTCTTTGGACTTAATATACTTTTCCACCCAGTTAGCATGATCAGTATTATTACATACTACAAGCATAAACGGTTTTACTACTTTTTTATCTTTATGATTATCAGCGTAAACTTTAAGATGGTTTTTTGCTCTTTCATGGCAAGATATACCATCAAGCAACATCATTTTGTCAAGCTGTTCATCACCAAAATTGTAAAAATCAATATCAGAACGAGTAACCGCAAATGGAGTTCTTGTGTATCCGTCTTCGATGGCCTTTGAAAGTGGATATTCAAAAACAACATTTTTAAAAGGCTCTTGCTTTCCATTCACATTGGCCAAAGGTGTAGCAGTTAATTCCAATCCCATAAGCGGTCTTAATTGATTTAAAGCTTTTGATCCTTGTTCAGCTCTATAATGATGTGACTCATCCATTATTAAAACTAAATCAGGTAAATTAGCAAGTGCCTGATAAAAAGAGTCACCGAGATTTTCATTTATTTTTTTCATCTGAGAGTCTTCTTTATTAAATTTATCAATATTGAACACAAAGATATGTACATCGGAGTCATACATAGAAATTTGTCTATCACGATACTCGTCATCTGCAATTACTTTTGGTGCTTTACTAAAACATCCTAATCCCTTAAAAACATACTTATGGTTGGAAGGATCGCTTAAATCTCTTTTTAATTTGTCATAAACAGTCGTTCCTGGTGCAACAATAAAAAAATTTTTAATACCATGTTGTGTGTATAAATAAGCGATGAAAGCTCCCATTAACCTAGTTTTGCCTACACCTGTTGCTAATGCAAAAGTCAAAGACATGAAATCTCTTTCAAAGTCCGTACATATTGGTGCAATAGTATGTACTGTTTGGAGAACTGCTTCTAAGTCCATAGACTTGTTTAAAGTAATGCCATTTACTATTTTTTCAAGTAGTTTTAATGAGTCTTTTTGCGGCTTTCTTAATGACATAACTCCGCTAATATAGTCGGTGGTATATTGAGAAAATTCAAAATTACTCATTACAAATCTCCTCCTCGTCCTCATATACTGGTGGATTGATTATATTTAATTTGTAGTCATGTTTTCCAAACTCGCATTTTGTCAATAACATTTGAGGTATTTTCTTAACTGTAATATTTGAGTATTGTTTTTCTAAATTTTTATCGAATGAACGGCAGGCAATAATAAGATATTCATTTTCTTCCATTGTGCTTTTAATGGACTCAAGATACGCAATATTTAAATGGCGAGTAGTTACAAACAGATAAGAATTCTCATTACCCACAGATTGTTTCCAAAATAAGTTATTATCAGGCTGAAATTTAAAGTCCTCGTGCAAAGCAACAGCAGATGCCAACATATCTGCACTGTACTCTGTGTTAATTACAGGCTCACCAAACTCATCTTTATTGATAAGAGATGGTGCAAGTTCGTAAAATCTATATCCACCACCACCTTGCCAGTTAACTGATTTAGTTATTCCACCCATATCTTCGCCAGCAATAACTTTATCAAGTCTAACTTTACAATGTGAATATGCATGATTGCCCATTTCAACACCAATCCATCGACGTCTCATCTTATGGGCAACTGCAGCAGTTGTGCCACTTCCTAAAAAGCTATCAAGAACAAGATCCCCTTCTCTTGAACCTAATGTTAATATTCGTTCAATTAATTTTTCTGGCTTTTTACTATTTTTAAAGTTTATGTTTCCTTCATTGTCTAAACCAGTAGTTTTTATATCTGTCCATAAATCACACGGATTATATTCTAAGTATTCATCAGCAAATAATACTTGGATACGAGGTTTACGCATATTGATATCATAATCTCCTCGTATTATGTACATCTTTTTCTTAGATGTAATATGAGGAAAAAAAACATTTTTACAATATTCTTTTCTGGAATCATTTATACTTTGAGTTGTGCCACTCCCCATAGATACAGTTTGAAAGATCCGATAAGCATTTTTATAATTAAAATTTATTTTCTCTTGTGGATTAACTATATTATTTTCCTGGTATAAATTTGATAAAGATGTATATGTAGCCTTATCTAAAATCTTTCTACATTCTAAAACTTCATCTTCACTTCTATCATCTTTAGAAGCTATGGTTTTGATATATTTAAGCTCATCTTCAGTAATTCCAAGTATTACAGACTTATACTCTTTATCCCACTTTTCCTTTGGTATCTTAATTTCGTTTAACTTAATAGAACATTTCTTATATACTAATATAAATTCTTTTAATTTTGGTAACTTCTTTTCTACATGAGCCATTTTTGTTCCTGACGCTTCTGACATTTTAACACAGATACAGTTTACAAAATTATTTCTTCCAAAAATTTCATCCATCATTACTTTTAAGTATGCTTGTTCGTTATCGTCTATTTGAACAAATATTAAGCCATCATCAGCAAGTAATTTTTTTAGAATCTCAAGCCTTGCTTTCATTAATTTAAGCCATATAGAATGCTCTAAGTTATCATCATAGTGCTCAAATGCAGCACCAGTGTTGTATGGAGGATCGATATAAATACATTTAACTTGCCCAGAAAACTTAGACTCTAATGCTTTCAATGCCAGTAAATTATCTCCATGTATTAAAATATTATCAGTTATACCATTTTCGGTATCAACATTATAAGAAAGTTCTGTATTTTCAATTAGTAATCGAGGTTCAACATTTATAGGTTCTTCTTTACCATACCATGTTAATTCAAGCTTTTGGTTATTGTTCATTTTGGGTATCCTCCTGTTGTATTACTCTTCTACAACTACAATTTGGCTTTTCATATGTTATTTACAAACATATGATTGTATTTCATAATAACATTTTCGGTATAATAAATCAATTCTTGTGTAATTTACATCTCTTTTAAATAAACAACAATTTAATTTACATATAAGCATTACTAAGCTCACTCAATTTCAAGCAATCCTTTTAAATGTGTATGACCACCTTGCTTAACAGCTGCATACTTATTTAGTTCATCTAAAGTAATTGATGGGATATCTTTTTTTCTCTCTTTCCACATATCATATGCATCATGAGCTTTTCCATTTGAATTACCTATATAAAATGATAAGGACTCTAAATGATCAGCCACAAGCTGAAAAAAGTCTATTGTCATGTTCTTGTAGTTGATATATTGTATAATATCAAGCAATATCTCCAGTTGAATTTTAATTGATTCAAAACTAGGATTAAAATCTAAAGGATTTATGTTATAAAGCATCACCTCTCTTATAAATTTAGTAAAACTAGTATAAATATAGTTATATTCGGTTGGCAGATTTCCAATAAATTCAATTATTTGAATACGGTCATCTTTATTATCAATAAAATTTGAAAAAATTTTATCCGTTTTCGTATTTAAATAAGACATTTTGCTTTTAACTTTTTCAACTTCATCACTATGCTCCATATTGAATTTGTCTAAACTAGCAAATAATTCTTTAAAGAAAGACTCTATACTTTTTGTTTCATAGATGATAATACCATCCGAATCATAATAAGGTTCTTTTTGGGGAGTTTTTGTATACAAAAGTTGAATAATTGAAGAAGAATTTTCTTCAATTAAATTTGTATATACATTTTTACTCCAATCGACTGCAGAAATAACATTTATATCTCCAAAGGCATAACCAACCATTAGTACCGTAGATTCTTTGAATAAAAATGGTAGCCGTGATTGTCTATAATCATTAGGCCTAAACAAAGAAACATAATCTTCATTTGTAATAATAATACTTTCAGGATTACTTTTAACTCCATGAATATGATACACTGGTGTTAGATTTATTGTTTTTTTAAAACTGTCTTCAGGACATAATGAAAGTGCCGATTCTGGAATCAAAGATTCTATCATAGTATCATAATTTGTTGTTACAACCCAATTAAAGTTTAGCTTTTCAAAATATTTAGAGTACTGTTCCTTAGTCTCTGCACTAGGATATGCAGTAACAAGTTTAGCTATTGTTCTTTTCAGTACTGAAACTGATACCTTAAAATCTTTTTTATTATTAACTGAATATCTTTTACATATTTTTGAAGCAATTTCTGGATATGATCCTTTGTCTTTAAGAATATCTGTTTCGATATCCATTTCTTCACAACACTTTTCAAGTAACTCTTGCCATGAATAGGCTTTATACACTTGGGTATTTTGCAATAATGCTTTAGTTAAACCTGAACCAGCAAACAATCCTAAAGTGCCTTGCATTGAAGCACTGCACAACAATTTAAAGACTTCTTCCTTTTGAATTGGTTTCATTGATTCGCACCACCATTTTTATATTATGTTATTAACCATACATTAAATAATCATAAATTATTTTTTAATTATATATTATATTCCAAAATAAAACAACATATTATACTAAAATTAGTTATAAAACTGCCCTCTACTAAACAGTAGAGGGCAGAATAGGTTATATACATTAAACGTAATATTATGGTTATCATAAGCATAACTAGAAGTTTGATAAACTGGAATTAGCGAAAAAATTGTGCTACTCATAACACTACATTCTACTTAATTTCTCAGCCATGCCAGGCGGAGTCTTTATATTGATATACTGAGTTGTAGTTTCCAATATTCAGTTAAATATATCGTTGATTATTTTTCTATATTATTGATGGAAAAGCCACTGATTTTTCTGCAAACGATACGTAACTTATGGGGATGTTTTATTTTATGAGAACTTAATTTATACGACCAAATCATCATGTCAAGTAATTCTTGCTGTGATATTGAAGCTCCTGATCCACCATCAAACGACGTTGTTCCTGCGCCTAATACAGGTACGCATACATCTTTTTCAGAATAGTTATTCTCTAATTCCTTCCACAACAAATCCAAGCACATAAGATACTCGTCACGAGAAAAGAATCGGCCTTTACCTTTTTCATCTAATTTTGCAAAAGCCATCAATAAGTCATCGCCATTCGGGACTATGGTTCCTGAATCATACCGTGTTTTATGCTGATATTTTGATTTGCTACGTGCTGGTATAATTTGCGCGGCTTTAATCAACTGCCGGACATCTAAATCTGGATGTAATTCCAAATACTGGCCGCATATGGAATCTGAATCTATATCTGCCGTTGCGTTTCCTACTTGTGTTGTAAAACACTCATCAAAATTGATTACTCGCTTGCATTTGCTCGTTTCAAATATATTTCCATACTCTACTTTAATTGAATAATTTTGACCTTTGATTGTAATCCATCTACGAAGTTTCAGAAAAACCACATATAGCAACAATGTTATAACCCAGACAACCAAAAAGCACACAAGACGAGAAATTATAATGTTGACATCTTGAGCATCTAAACGAGCAAAGCATTTGCTTTGTTCAAGAGCCTTTTGTGTTATCCATTCATGTTTCCCAAACAACGCCTCCGGCGCAAAGGTAAATATTCCTGTGACGATAGCAAATGCCATAACAACACTCTTTACGATGAAATTAATCAAAATCCAAGTACCTCTTTTATGTATGAATAGTCTCCAACTTTCTTCCCATTGGCATCTATTTTCCAAAATGGTTTCGCAAAGTTTTCATAACCGTTCATATATGTGGGAAGCCAATTTGATTCATTGCGTGTAGAATTATATACGATAATAATTGTTTTTTTCTTTTTTTTAGACTGTTCAAATTCATGACGAAGGTAAGAACACTTATTTATGTTTCCGTAATTGTCATTCTCGCCAGGCGTGAAAACACTGGTAACTTTACACTGTTTAGCACCGTTGGTATTTTGCTTATATGGTGTACAAGTACACTGCCCTTGTTCTTTAGACATACGTTCGCATCCGCTTCCTGCAGTTCGAGAATCGGTCATATCGCCCACAACAAAAATCACAGCCGACGAAGCATTAATTTGGCGATTAAATTCGTCTTTCAAATCACAAAAACGGCAATCATCGCTATTAGCCACACTACCAGACGATACCTTCGACATATCAACGAATTCGACTTTATGGAGATTATCCGCTCCCCATTTATTCAATTCATTTACTACATTTTGATCACCATTAAACTGATCATAGTCAGCGCTGATGTAAACTTGCTTACTCATACGAATTACGCTCCTTTTAATTATTTTAGTATTTTCTAGCAACATAAGGTAGTTAATAGAAACTAGAATTGTTTAGAAATCTTTCAAATCGGTTGGTATGCCCATAACGACGGTATATGTTCTGTGTCAGCAGTACCGATATCGACATGATACGTTAAAAATTTTCCTGTTTTCAATGAACGGCAACATACTCAATAGCTTTTGCAACTGTTGATTTGCCAAATCCGTTAGGTCCAGTTAATATTGTTACACCATCAGATTTCATATCTATGTCATAATCGAATCTACCAAATAACTTTTTAACGCTTACTCTTTGTAACATAAAAATCCTCCATCTCATATATTTACTTAATGTTATCATAAATATTGGTTTTATTAGGTATACTCTTTCATTACTTAAGAATGTTCATTTATTACAAGTTGGAAAGATTTTTAGCTTTTGAAGCTAGATTATTTATCCCTATTTTTGAAACAATAAGTTTAGGCTTGCAAAGCGCTAGCCATTAGATTAGCGCCCATAGTCCACACTGAAAACAGTATAGATTTAAAGCAAACAGAAAAATAATATTTTGTCTTAGTTTTCATAGGCAATTCCTCCTTGTTTTTCAAGCCATTCATTTTCAAACAGTCAAATAGAAAACCAATCAGAATATAGACTATAAGCCCTAAAACTACAGTTGGCACTGCACTCTGCATCCCTTGCTTTGCAAGCCTAAGCTTACTCTTTCAGCTATACATGATTACAATATAATAAAACATATTCACATTTTCTTAATCATTATATACCCAAAGCCAAAATAAAACAACATATTTAACTAAAATTAGGCATAAAAATAGCCCTCTACCGTTTGGCAGAGGGCTATTCATTTCATCATATTCTATTGTGCATTACCTGCGTTAATCCATCCGGTTACATTAACACCTAATGGCTGTTTATTCACTCTACTTGGTGAATTAGTAATACGGTAACGGCCATTTGTTAAAATGCCATCGTATAAATAATATGTGCCGCTGATTTTACGTGCAGCTACACTTGAGTATGCAGTTGTAAAAAGTCCAATGCTTTGCAATTCGACTCTTTGTCCTGCATGTGGCTTTGATGGGGCCGGTGGTGGAGTTGGTGCAGCAGAAGTCGTGCATGGAATCTTCAACTTATCGCCCGGATGAATTACGCTTGAAGTAGTCTTACCATTGTAAGCTGCAAGCTCATTGTACTTTGAGCCATCACCCATCTGCTGTGCAGCAATCTTCCACCAAGAGTCATTCGGCTGCACAACATACTCATCACTAGATATTGGCCTTTGAACTAATCTTTTATTTACTTCATCCGCTATGTAAGGCATTTTTGATTGTAAATAAGGACCGGGGCAAGCAGTAGCTACAAACATATTATGTCTTGTAAGGTTACCGCTCTTATCGCCAGTATAAACAAGTTTCTCAATGTTATTTCTTTTGCAAATATCAACACATAAATCAATTAGCTTAGTAAGTGCCTTATCGCTAACGTGCCAATTCCCACCGATTTCATCGTTTGCAACTTCAATTGTAATTGCTTGATTATCGTTGTCGGGGCTAGAGCTTGTCCAAGCACGATTTTTCTCTTCAACATACATTCCAACACGGCCATCTGAGCCGATCCCATAATTTGACGAAGCTCCTCTTGAAGATTTCGCCCATATGCTTCCTAGCGTTTCAACGCTTGCATCACCAGCCATATGATGAATCGTAATTTTTTTGATTTTACCAGTTCTGTTTATACCGCTTTTCGGATTTCCGTAGTTTGGTGATAATCTAGTGTAATTAACTAATGGGCTGTTACTCATAACTATTCCTCCTTCACAATACTTTTATCAATTTCATCTTTTGTTTTGTTTGGTGATTGTACAATTGCAGTTGACTGCGAAACCGGTAATTCCGAAGTCATTTCACTCAAAAACTTCATTAACCACTCTTTGAGCTTTTTAGGTACGGGTATACCACATAAAACCATATTCTTTAATACACTAATGAACTCGAAAACGGTAAACAACAAAGCAAAGAACTCGCACAAACCTAGTTTTTGAATACCTATGACCTGCAAATACTCTTTTGGTATCATGAATAATAGATCAATGTGAACAACCAAGTCAACAAAAGCTAGTATGATGATGCATACTAGCATTCCAACTTTCCGAATAGCACCGTTGATGCCTGCCGAACTGTTAAACCTCTTTTCTTTACCCGCTCTTAAAAGCCCAAGAATGGTATCAAAAATAATCATGATTGCGGCAGCTTGAATAAATGGATTTCTTAAAATACTCATTAAAAAATCTTGCATTACTGATTGACCTCCTGTTTAATAATATTTATTTCCTCGCTAGATAAACGAGGATAATCAAGAAGGATAGCTTCCAGCTTCTCGCCTTCGGCTATCCTTCGTTTGATTACATTGATTGTTACCCTAAGTAAATAACTCATTACTTAGCACCTCCATACGCAAGTTCTGCTACTGCTGATTCAAGCAATGCAACTTGCTCTTTTAGTTGTGCAATTTCATCTTCTTTGCTTGGCTGTGGTGGTTTATTTACTTCAATGAGAATTTGCTCAATGTGAGCTTGTGCGCTCTCTTCAATCGTGGCTTTTGGATAAGGAATATAATTGTCTTGCAGTATCCATGGTGTACCGTCAAGTTTAATTAAATACCCCCTACCATCATTGATAATTTCATAACTCAATTGTTCTTTTGTCATAATATGTTCCTCCTAATTTTTAAATTTTACCCAACTCGTCCCGTTACCGTAGTATGTAGGATATCCTTGAAGTTCATTGTCAGTATACAGCCACGCATTTGAGAAATAACTCAACATTCTACCTGCATAGGTATTTAAGATACGTTTATCACTAAATAATTGTGTTGCGTACCCCAAATCACTTGGTATTATTACTAACGTTTTGTCTGTATATGCTTTACTTTGAATTGCGTATGACCGCCAATCTCTTAGTAGAGCATTATTTGAATAACAATTACAAAGTGAAATTCTATCACTAGACATTATTGCAACTAATCCATTACCGATTTCATGTGAACCAGGGTTCGTAATTGGAATATCAGCTAACTTTGTGTATGTTTTTGATGATTTGTTGAAAATCCAATGCTTTGTATAATTAGCACTTGGAACATACTGATTAGGACAAGAACTAATTAGGTGAACATAATTACCTACATCAAAACAATTATGTGGCGGTGTGCCAATAGGAGAAGTAACCCACGATGTAAATTCATTTGTTGTTATATTGTAAGAACAAGACCACGGAGTTCCGTAATTATCTGAAAATCCAAATAGAACAATTATATCTTCATATTCAAAAACTGATACTACATAAATATTGTTAGAACCATTTACTGGTATCGTTATCAAAGATTTAGCATCCGTTTCTAAATCAGTTATGTTTAATTTTCCTTGATAAAATGCATAATTGCCACCGCTTTTTAAATTATTAAAAACATATAATTTGTTTTTATACACAATACAACAGCCATAGTGACTACTGTTTAATAAATCTGACATACTAGACCATACTAATGTGTCCATATTAAAGCTGAATACCGTAATGCTTGAATATTCCGAATTAAGTCCACCACAACAAATTATTTTGTTTTCAAACATACAAGTAGAGAAATCTGAAAGTGTCTTAGGCATTGCTGGATGTTGTGTAAATGTCTTACTTGTAACATCATAACTTTTTATTTTACCGCTTTGATTATCAACATAAAATATTTTATTATTGTAGAAGTAAGCATCTTGTGACTGCGTTTGAGTTGGATAATTAGCATATGTCTTATCTGGATTTATCCAAGTTCCTTTTTCCCATGCTGTTTTATCAAATGCAACTTGGTTAAATTTATTTGCCGTTTGAATCCATATACCCTCTTTTACAGGGGGCTCTGCACTTTGGCAAAATAGGTTCAATACTGTTTTGCTTGAACCTCCCCCCAACTTAAAACCCAGCTTGTTACCCACCGTATCAACAAGCACAGGTATATCTCTATTAGCTACCCACGCATTATCCTCTAACGGCTCACCGTTCGCAGTTACAATAGTATAAGGCACACCGTCAACAGTTGCCGTATCACCCGTAACGTATGGCGCTGTGGTGCTTGCAATGCATGACAATTTACCTGTTGCACTTTTTAAGCCGGTAAAAGCGTGTACTGTGCCTTGTTTTACGTGTGCGAGGTTGATTGGAAGCCTGTTTTTAACATCAGTACTCAATTGGGATTCACTAATAGATCCATCAGGTATTACCATTGCAACTAAATCATCAATAATGCGTTGCGATTCTTTATACCAATCTTGCTGTTGCTGTGTAGCTTGTCTGTACCAAGCATCTACATCAGGCATTAACATACTACCGATAATACCACAGCAAGGAAGCCCATCGGGGCCATTCTCCATGTTTAAACGATGGTCGGTAATCATATCTTTTGTAACTTGTGTTGCTCCTGCAGGAACATTGATACTATGTAAACCCAATTCATATATTCCGCTAGAACGAGTAAGCCCTGCTTGAATTGTGCTTGCACTTCTTGGCTTGCTAAATACTCCATATATGATATCAGTTCCGTTTAAGTCAACACGTAAGACAATATCATTGATAATACCTGCACTCACATCTACCGGTTCAGGAGCTGTCACAATGCAATATGCACCGTTAATCCAAGCAATACCCATATTGATTGTAACTTTTAATCCCACCCCAATGTTTGCAGATAGAGCACTTCCTAGCTGCGTAATCGGCACAACGCTGTTTGTCGATGCTCTTCTTACTTCCGGAACGATTCCGTTTGTCAGCATACAAGAGAAAATATCTCTCATTTCATCCGCACTATATTTGTACTTTAACGGATCACCTCCAAGCGGAACATCAAACCAGCCAAATTTAGTCGCCATTTAGAATCCTCCATTTCTTATTTGTCTTTTTAAAATATCAAACTTACTCAATTTTCCGTTACCAAAACCAAGCGTTCTTACAATCCTTGTATCCGTCCAAGTATGTGTTATGGATTTAATTTGTACATCCAATTGAGCAAGTTTCTGATTAAATAATCCCGTTCTAGCTTGTACAGTTACAAAATCGCCTAAATTATAGTCAATACCATATTTGTAACGGTCAGCAACGGAAGCCGTCAATGTTTCCACCATTTCATATTTACTCGCATCTTTTAAAGCATACTCTTTCATATATGTATAGATATCAGCATCAGGAAGATTTACAGAAACATTCAAATGCTCTTCAAACCTTTGCGAACCAATCGGCTCTTCTTCACCGTCTCTATAATACATACAAGTCAAAGCTTCTTGCTCATTTCTTGCTTTTGATAACGTGGAGTAGAAGATGTTTTTGTAATCTTGTACACTGAAGAAATATTCCATGTCAATTAAATTTTTATATTTAACATCGAATATTACTCTATTGTTTTCGCTTTGATTTGCTGTTCGGTTTTTTCCAACTGAAACATCAAAAAGAAGTTTGCTATTAGCTAAATCTATATTGACACGATACCCCATGTTTTGCACACTCAGATTCTTATTGCAAACCTCCGATAATGATTCAAACCTGCTCATGTATTTATCATTAGCAAGCCCTCTGTGTAAATCAGGAGCATTCTCAAAACCTATAATCTTTCGTTTTGAATTTCTCGGGTTTATTAGATTATTATTGATAAAATACTTTACAACCGTTTCTGTATACGCATTATTGATAGCATCATAGCCTTGCAAGCCTGAAGTAATAGCAGAAGCCGGGTAAACAGTAATACGTTGCTGCGTGTATCCTTTCAAGTCTACCCCACTCACAACAACATAATTTTGATTGCCCTGTATTACCTGTTTTGCTTGCCTTATAATTCCGAAAAAAGTATTATCTATGCCGATAATATAATTTTTTTGCATTCGACTGCAAAAAAGATCATCTGCCGGTAAACTAAATTCAAAAGTACCAACATCACAATCATGCTCTGTGAAACGAATATTAAAAGCTTTATTCGTGGCTTTGAGCTGATTTAATGCAAATGTTTCGCCTTCTGCTAAATCCTTATATAGAAATATAATTGCCATACTCACACCGCCAAACTAGGAATGTTATAAATAATATACGAAAGTGGTGTACTGTCTGCGATACCATTATTTATTTCAATTCGATTGTTACCCGGTTTTAATGTTATGTAATCGCTTCCCGGAACCAATCTATTTGTAGCATCGACCTGCTCTAATGAAACTAGGTCGACAATGTAAACATCGCAGTTGTCACTATCAATTATCATTTTATGATTCTTTTCAATCTGAGCTGTAATTTTAAATGATGCACCGGTTGAAACGTTTACAATCTCAATCAATGTAGATTGTGATAAAACTTCAATGCGAATTGGAATTTCTATCGAAGTATGATTCATAATGTCAACGTTTTGTACTGCCCTTCCAAATGTAACAGGAGGAGTAAAAGGGAACGACCACATTGGTACGATTTGTCCGATTGGAACAATAGTGTCGTTATACTCTAACCAGTACGGCTTGTCACATTGCCACTCACAAGTAAACGGAACACCTAGGCCAAACGCTTTACTAAAACTAGGATTTTGTGTTGGCCTACATTTAATTTTCTTTTTCTTTCCGCTATTTTGTTCAGCAATTAGCCAACCTTCATAATGAATATTCATAGTCATTGCAAGAAGATTTTCCAACTCGCTAATATGATCTTTGGATGTTCCAACAATAGTACCTGATATCGGTATAATTTTTTTATTATAGGAACCACCAGTAGTAATTGTACCGTCATATCCTGCCGGCTTAATTTCATCAAAGCTTGCCCCAACGCTGTTTAAATCTTCATGATCCACATAGAAAGGAAATGTCGCATTAAATTGAATCATCAATCCACTATCCGAAATATACGTTAAAGATTTCATATGCCCTCCTAGTTGATATCTTCATATAGCATTTGGTTCATAATATATCTCAATTGGCTATCTGTATAATTTGAACCATAAACATTCATGGAAGCACTTCGATTTGTAGTTGAAAATGTTGTGGAGCTTGCAGAATTGAGATTTTGGGCGGCCGTTTTTGCATCTGAAATGGCTGAACGTAAAGCAGAAGCGGCGGCATTACATCCGGCTGTAATGGTATTTACAAATTCACGTGATATTTGCCCCATCTGTTTACTTGAATTTTCAAACATTGCATCTAATTGTGCTAGGTGCAACTGATATGCAGTATCTAGCATTTCTATTTGCTGAGTATATTGTTCATCAACAGCTTTTTTTTGAATATCAAGCAGCTCTTTTAAATCTGCTTTACGCTGCTCGGCAACTTCCTTGGCATTGTCGAGTTCCTCTTTCAATGCTTCTTTTCTGTTTTGTTGTTCAAGCTCCCATTTTGCATCAGCTTGTTCTTTTTCAAGACGAGCAAGCTCAGCTTGAAGTTCTCTTTGCGTAAATTCATCATTTTTACCATATGTTAATTGTGCTTTAATTGCATCTGTTTTACTTGTATACTCTTCTTCTTGCTTCAAACGTCTACGGGCCTCAATTTCTTTATCAATTGCTTTGATTTCAGCATTGATTGCACTTTCTTTGGCTTTTAATGAAGATTCAATTGTCTTAATCTCAGCATTATATGAATCTTCAAGCTCTTTTTTAGTACTATCATAACTAGCTTTCATCAACTTTTTGTTTTCTTCATATGCATCTTTCGCTATTTGCTTTTTCTTATCGTATTCATCCTTAGCAAGTTTTTTCTTTTCGGATGCATAACTTTTAGCATCCGATAGTCGCTTATTATTTAAAGAAACTTCGGTATTATATAGCTCAACATTTAGCTTTCTTTCGGTATCAGTCATTTTTGCATATTCTTTTTCCGTATCAGAAAAAAACTTACTTTTTAAGCCTTTCAGTTCCTGATAATACTTTTGCTCTGTAACAACACCAATCTGTCGGCGATAATCGAGCATTTCTTTTTCTTTTTTATAGTTATCCTCAATTTGCTTTGTATCGACTTTTGGTGCGCTAATATTCGGAACACTCCCACTTGATATACTTGAATTAGTAGCACCATAAAGCTCATCCAACTTATCCTTATATTCTTTTCTCTTCTGATAAGCCTGTTGAAGAGCATTCCACTTTTCCATTTCTGCTGATTTATTGATACCGGGTAAAACAAAATCGCTCTTACTGTAAAAGTCCTTCGATCTATAATTTTCATCAAGCTTTTTAATCTGATCTTCAATGTCATACAATGCCTTTTGGTATGCAATAGCTTGATCTCTTTTTGCTAATTGTTCAATTTCTTCTCTTCGTGCTTGCGTAAGATTTCTTAAACTTGCGGCGGATGCATCAAATGCACCCGTTCCGGAATCAACTAAATGAATTTCTATTCCAAGTAAACCATTTAGTTGATTAACAATAGAAGCTAGCTCATTTCTCTCTGCTGCTGTAATGCCGACCTTACCATTTAACTCTTCATATCGGTTTATCAGTTTATCAGTTACATCCAGTTCAATAAGCTTTGATTGCGCAGAGTCTTTAATACTGTTCAACTGAGAATCATATTTGCTAACAACATCATCTAACTCTTGTTTTAGTTTCTTTGTATCTGCAGTAGCTTCTTTCAATGAAGCGCTATATGCTGCAAATGCAGCTCCTACTGCTAATATTCCAACAGCTATCAATGCATATGGACTTGCTAACATTGTGGTGTTTAAGGCTCCTTGTGAAACAGCTGCGGCTTCGTTTGCCATTTTGAATTTATTTATAGCAGAAACAACTTTTTTCACTGCGCTAACGCTCAACTCGCCTGCTTTAACAATTCCACCAAAAACAGTGACAACCGGTCCTAAACCTGCAGCTAATCCTAAAATAACAACAATATTTCTCTTTTGACTTTCTGACATACCGTCGAATGCCTTCATACAATCATTAGCATATTTTAATAAATCATTTGCAATAGGTAATAGTTCCTGTGCTAACTCAATAGATAATTTCTTCACACGTTCCTGTGCTTGCTTCATTTGGTTTGCAGTACTATCCGAAGTTCTAGCAAAGTCACCTTGCATCTCTCTTGTTGCATCCATAACGAAATTATAACGCAATTGCACTTTTTCGGCTTGTGTCATTGAATCAGATATTTCTTCCATGCCATGCGCTAATGCATAAGCATTTAGATTAGCTTCTGTCATTATTACGCCGATTTCTTTTAAGCTTTCAGTTTCACCAGTAAAAACACTTTTTAACATTGTTCCTGCACGTTCAAATGATAAGTTTCTGTATGATGCAATATCACTCATGCGTTCAGTCAGCTGCTTAGACATTTCTTCTCCGGTATGATCCACAATTTCCATACCGTTAGCCATAGATTTAAATAAGCCGGAATATTGCTTTGCTGTTAATTCTGAAATTCCGTGGCTATCTAATAACGATTTAGACCATTTATTAACGGATTCCGCACTATCTTTAAATGCAACATCAACAACATTTTGCACCTCTACTAAATCGCTTGCAGCTTCCAAAGCTTCTTTACCAACGTAGGCCAGCGGAAGCGTTACACCGGCTGTCATAACCGTTCCACCTTTGAGCATGTTATCGCCTATTTTTCCTAACAGGTTGGTTACACGGTCAAACTTCATATTATTGATATTTTCAAGTTGCTTTTTTGCTTGTTTCGCTGCGGTTTCTGCATTCATCAGTTCAACAGTAATAGCTTTAATCTGTTTCTTTGCTTCTTGGGTATCTACTTCACCCAATTGATTTAATGATGTTTTCAGTAATTTTACTTTTTCTTCTGTTGCTTTAAATGCATTGGTTGCAGCTGCTTGTGCATTAACAAAAGTCTTATTATCCCATTCAGTTAAAAGGCTTCTTTTCAGTGCATTCACTTCATTTTTTGTTTCTTTTACCTTTTCCGTAGACTTTGCCATTGCTGCATCAAAATTCTGCGTTTTACCATCAACAACAATATTAAGCCCTCTTGTTACTGTTTTACCTGCCATCATTTTCACCACATTTCATCATGTATTCTTCAATTTCCTTTTCTTTTTCCGGAGTTATTCCATACAATGCTTTTCTTTGAGTTGAAGTCATTTCCTTTGACTGTTGATTACCAGTCTTTATATCACAGTAGTGTCCAATTACAGATAAAACCTGAAAGAAGTTTAATTTATATAAAAGTGTTTCTTGTATATGGGCAATGCCGCACAAAGCCAACACTTTGTATTCATCCATTATTTCGCCGGTATTTTCTTTATTTTTGTTTTGCTCTTCATGCTTCATTAGCGCTTTAATGAAATATAGAGCAGTAGCTTCAAACAAGCTATCTGCTCTACAATCATTCAAAAAATTATGATAATAAGGCTTTTTCCCTACAATCGAAACATAAATCATTTTTACAAGTCCCTCAAAGCTTTTTTCTTCCGCAAAAAACGATTTTCCATATTCCACTCTATAGTTTACAAGTGACATGAAGGAAGGTGAAGCCTCATAGTCTACTTGACCTATTTTAATTATCATAATTTTTTACTCCTTCTTAGTGCAATTTAAGTGGCACTTGCCATCTTAACAGTTGGTACTGTTTTTTCAAAGTCAGTATAAGTTTTATCTGACGGCACAGAAATAATACGTGTAGCCGTTAATTCATTTCCGTACGCATCTTTATATACTGCTGTACCTGCAGCATCCATAATTTTATCCCCATAGACAGTGATTGGATAAGAATATTCGCCAATGGTTGCTTGGTTTTGGTCGGTTGCATGATTCTTATTCGCTTTTGAAAATTCAACATTTAAGGCCCATACTTTTACCGTGTATTTAATACCGGTTGCAGTCTCTTCTTGGTACTCATAATAAAAATCACACCGCTTAAATCCAAGCTGATTGATATCTGCTATGCCGCCATCAACTGGCATAATATGACCTAAAGCAGTTTCAAAAGTTCTGTCTTGACCGGTTGTTCCAACAGTTCCTGTATATCCGTTATCAGAAACAATAGCTAGAACTTTACTGTCATTTGCATAAACCGGTTGCTGTTCAACCGTTGGATCAAAACCTACTGACTTTGCAAAAGGAAGACTTTTTACTTCTGTTCCTTTTGCGCCATCAGCTCCTCGCATTGCGTATTTTGTATTTTTAATACCATGATACGCTGCTGGCTGTTTACTATAATCTTGTGGCATTTAACTTACCTCCTAAAATTCAATTTCGTTTAAAATAATATCAGCTAATTCATCCGCACAATCATCAAACGTTTTTCTCATGTGTGGGCTTTGAATCTCTAATATGTTGGATAAAGGAATCTCCCCGTCAGGACTATTAACCATTTTTGCATTGTATAGAATACGCATGTTTTTGTACCTGCGGTTTATTTTCCATTGCCTTTTGTACTTCTTTGATTTTGTTTTCTTGTCATCCGGTGAATTTTGCTCAAGCTTACCCTTCAAATATTCAGCTGCTTTGTCAAGCCCCCGATTGAGCGATACTTTAACCGCATGTTGTGTGTTATAAAGCAGCTTTTCACTATCATCCAACGTTTCAAATAAGGCCATTACATAGTCACCTCACGAGTAAATTCCATGTTAATTCCATCTTCCAATGTTCTTTCAAGCGTTTCAATGTCCTGCTCGCCATTAGAAAGCACCCACCCCTTTTGAAACATAGCATCTTTTATCAATTCTATGCGATCATAGTTAAATGATTTAGATTCTGCGTAATAGTTTATATCAACATTTTCTTCTCTACGAATTGGCATATTATTCGCAAATTCACGATTCGGTGTCGATATAATTTGATACACAACATACTCTGTACCAATACTATCTCTTCGCCTTTTCCAATGTGAGTGAATGCCTAAATCAAAGAGTACATCATCAAGCGTAAGTTGAAGTTCATCCTTTAGTCGCATGGCTTCACTTCCAATCGTTGCACTTTAAACTCAAGCATTTGATCTCTCATTTTTACATTATCGGATGGGCCATATACTGTAAAAGCGTTTTTATCACCCGTTTCATTGTTTCTCCAAATTTTAACCTTTTTTGTATTCAGAATTTTAAATAAATCCGGATTATATCCCATCCTAACAGTTGCTAGTTCTCTGATTTTTAGCGATTCTGCTTGAAATACATCATTTCCAAAGGCATTAGTCCATTCAGCAGGGAAAATGAAATGAGTGGATTCACCCATTTTATAAGTGAATTCCACCCATTCATCTACCGAGCCTACTCCTTTTTTGTATGATGAATCTAAATAGCTAAATTTAACGCCGGTATTGAGACTAAGATGTTTCATGAATAACAGCTCCCGTTATAGATGGTGTGTAGTGCTTTAACTGCAATACAAAGCTAATAAATGCAGGTCCAACAATCAAATCATTCAAAGTTGCATTTCTTGTTGCTTCAACCCACATAGCAGCAATATCAAGCATTAAATCACAATCCATTTGTTCTCGTTTAACTCCTGCATTTTCTACATATTGCTTGCAGCCGTTAATCATTGTTGTAATTGATTTATCCACCTGCTCATCGGTGTAATAAATGCCTACACGATACTTGACTTCGTTGAGAAATTCAGCGTCCGTCATAATAACACCTCTATACATTTGAAATGTTGTATGTTTCACTCATTTCATCAGAAACCAGCAATCCTGTTTTATATGCTTTTGCTTTAAGTGTTGCCGATTTAGATAATTCAATCGGTCCGGTATAAAGCGTCTTTGACTGAGATGGAGCAGTTCCATCTAATGTGTAGTAAATTGTAGCCCCATCAGTTTCGCATGATAACATGATTGTTTGTACTTGTACAAAATCACCGCCTGCACGACTTGCAGACGGTGTAGCTACTTTTGTACTAAGGGTTTGAACTGGTGGGGCTATTGTTTTTTTAGTAATACTAATGCGTTATCATCAAGCAGTTTTCCATCACCAAGCTCAGTTGCTTTATTAACCCATTCATCAGTATCTTCATCAAAGTATCTTCTGATACCCATGTTTAAGTTTGAATTGTATGCATAGTAACCGTAGTTCACAAGTGCACCAAAGAAACTACCAGCAACAGCATCAGCAAATGGAGTAATATAATCATCATCCACTAAGCAAGCAGGAATGCCAATAAGTCTTTCAACAGGCACACCGTCTAATCCTACTGTTACACGAGCAACAGGTTGGCCTTGCTCATCTACCATACCTACAATATAGGTATCCCAATCGCTTTGTGTTAGCAGCCAAACAGCTCCACCACGGTAATTGGTTCCCATCTTTGCACGAATAGCAGCAAACTTTTTATAACTATTTAAGTCAGCTGCAGCAATTTCTACTGTTTTCGCTTCTGTTTCTTTGAAAATACCTTTTGGCTCTCCAACTCCGGTACCGTTAATAGAAGCCTTTTCTTTTGCAATAATCATTGCTTGTGCAATATCTTCTGCAAGTTGTGCTTCGAAAATTGGAAGAGAAGTTGTGGAAGCTTCAAGAGAAACTGCAACTCTGCATTGAAGTTTATAGTATTGGAACGTAATTGATCCGGTTGTTTTCTTTTGTTTATCTGCAACTTTACCCTCAGATACCCAAGTTGCAACAGGAAGGATTGAGGATGTTGGATAAGAAACACCGCCTTTAATATTGGTCTTTCTCATCATCTGATAGATTTTACCGCTATTCTTTAGCTTTTGAATGATTTGGTTCATAATCGTATTAGGAATTACGGAACCAATATCACTTGTCATAGTTGTAGCACTTGCTTTTTGCACATCAGCCGGAATTGGAGTTCCTTTTAGAACATACTCCATAAATGCCTTACGATAAGGAAGATTTTCTTCATCCTCAGTAGCTGCTTTTTGATTACCATTGTCCATGAAGTATGTACCCATCGGGTTAAAGCCTTTGCTGCTTCCTGGTTGGCCGTCAAGAGTAGCCAATTGCTTTTCTAGGTCCTCAATTTCGGTATTGATAGATTCTAATTGTGAGTTAATAGATTTAACTTCTGTTAAATCTTCTGAGCTTTGCGCCTTTGCAATTAACTGCGTTTTTTGGTCTTTTAGACCTTTGATTTTGTTTAAAAACCATGTTTTCATACTGTTTCCTCCTACATTTTTGATAATATTTCGGTTTTTGCTTTTTCTATTTCTAATTGCTTAGAAACATCTTGGTCGTTAAGTTCGTAGCTTTTAATTACCCCGGCTTGTTTTTGTGCCGGTACGGCAACAAAGCTAACTTCGTATGCATCGGTCGGCTCGCACAAAATGAAATGACATTTTTTCTTGTTGTACTCTGCTCCTAATTTATGGTCACAAGTTTGCTTTCTTCGATCAATACCACAAATAGAGCATTGCACCTTTCCAATAGAAACACCAACACTTACTTCTTTCTTAATTCCAGCGTTAATTTCAAGAATCAAGTCCTCATTACTCTTGGTTACTGGCATATAACACTTCGCAATAAGTCTTTTGTAAGGTTGTCCCAGCGAATTTTTATCGCTTGTTGTTTCAACCTCAGTGTCATAAATTCGTGCTGATTGGTTCTTTGAAGTAGCATAATGATCTGAAATTACAGTTCTACCTTTGAACAATTCGGCTAATTTTGTTAAACATTCATCGCTAAATTGCTCGATATCTCTGTCTATTTCGTTGTCGCACATTGCAAGCTTAAATACAAACACATCCTCTGCGGTGAGCGTTTTCATTGTAAATTGATTGATTAAAGCCAATTCTTGCTCGCCTACATCAAGCGTAACACCCTTCAAAGAAGCGTTAAGAAACATCTTACTTACCTGAGCCATTGACATTTTCGTTCCTCCTTCCTCGATTATTACGCATTGAATTGAGTTGATACTCATTTGCAATTGCTATATCTACATAATTTAGAGAAACAACGGTTCTTGACCGACCTTTCGGCTCATAGCCAATTAACTCTCTTGCTTCATCTTCATCAATGTATCCTGTTGGAACATATAATTCGCTTATTTTAAGCCTAGTTTCCATAGAAAGATGTTGTACTAAGCGATCATATATTTTAATTTTTTTACCTTCATTTTGCTGTTCATCGTCAAAGCAGCAATATGAAAAGGCCTGTTCTGATTGAATGATGAAATCCTCAATACATTTTTGATAAAAAGCAGACGATTGTGTCTCTGTGAAATCACCGGACACAATCGCCATAGATACTCCATAATTTTTAAGGATTTTTTCTTCTAGCCAAACTACAATATCTTTGGGAATTAACTGAGGGTTAATGTTGATTGGAGTAAAATCCCCCTCATAGCCGATCGCTACAATACCTGCAGAAGATTTATTCAAATCCTCTTCAAATTTATCACGATCAGAATTGAGCTTTTCTCTATCTATTGCAGTTTTTACATTATAGACACCTTTCATTTCCAAGCTTGCTGTAATTGCCTTTGGTAAGCCCTGCATGACTTTATCTAAAATAGATACTGTTTTCAATATTTCTCGGTTTTCAGGTAATCCGTCCGAATTTCCTCCAACCAATTCATTCATTGCATACTCATCACGCAAATGAATAATATCGTTATAAGGTAGTTCGTATTTATCACCATTTGCAAAAGAAAATTCAATTGATATTTCCGTTCCATCAGTAAAAAATGTTACACCGGTAGGATCTAACGGATAAAACCCGGTAAATTCTTTTTTTCCATCTACAATGTTGTATTTTGGATAGATAAAAACATTCAAATTTTTCTTTCTAAGCCAAGCCACACGATAAAAGAATTCCTGTGTTGTCATTAAAGGATTCGGTTTATAGCGAAAAAGCCTTGTTATGGAATCATTTTGAACGGTAATCTTACGAGGATTTTCAGTTTCAATTACCGATTTTAACGATATTTTGCTTGATTCTAACGCAATGGCTTTAAATGCTTGCCTTACCACATCTGATAAATACACATCATTACCAAAGTCAGTATAAATAGGTCTTTCTCCTCGTATGATAGAACTATTTATCTTTGCCCTGTACTTTGGAAAGATATGATACATCATATTTTGCATGAAATTCATACTATCTCTCCCTTATTAAATCAATAAAGTCACGTTTAAACCATCCTAAAACGGTATAACAAATAATATAAGTTAACGCTCCATCAATACGTTTTGCAGATTGACCTTGTACTTTAACCGGCATAATTAAACCAATATTGTTAACCTTAAATGCGGTATTTTCCAAACACCAAATGTCTACTTCTGCTTTGCCTGTTTGGTTATTGTTATAGATTAAGTCTTTCGACTTCAAATCCGCTTCCACTATTCTCATCGGATTAGATAATGTTTCTATTTTCATAGGTACTCTTACTGGAACATCTTCACCGAACATTTCTTTGATTTCCTTTGCAAATGCCTTTGCATCAAAGTTATCATAGCCGATTTTATACGGCTGCATTTTATATTCTTTAAATAGTCCCCAATACCACTGAGAAATATAACTTGTGTCAATTTCGTTACCCGGAATAATAGTGACAAGCCCTTTTTTTGCCCATTCTCTATAGCTCTTCTTTTCCGGATTCGTTCCGTTTAAATCTGAAAGTTCAGTATCTGCTTTTGCTTCGGGTACAAAATACATAACCAATACATACTTTTTCATTGTTTTTGAATCAATAAACAAAGCCCTTGCACTCGTTAAGTCTGTAGTTTCCGATATATCCACCCCACCAATATAAAAGCATTTTCTAAACTTATCTATATCAAATGTTTCAGGGTTAATAATTGTTGCAGAGTCAAGCCAAGCTTGAGCATTGTTTTGCTTGATATTGAATTCTTTTGCAAGTACGAATGCCCGAACGCTGCTTGATGTTTTGGCATCTTCAATCAAGCCACGAAGAAAACTCCACTTTTTAACCACTCCCATGGAAGGGTTAGACTTATACCAGCTTTTCTCGTTCTGCCATATTTCCGCTTCGCTGTCTTGCGTATAGAGCCATATTAACCAACGTGGCTTATATTTCTCGCCATGCAATACTTCTCTTGCTTCAATCAATCTTTTATCTAAATATCCATCATTGGTGAAACCTTCTGTTGTCAGCTCAAAATAAAGCGGTTCATCCTGTGTGGATAGTGATTGCTTAATTGGCATTACTAAGCTGTCATCTTCCATTTCAAATACTTCATCTACAGCACCAACCGCAATATTTCTACCTTCTTTTGCCCCTGTCTTTGCCGACAACTTTCGTATTTGGCCTTTGTTTTGCTGTGAAAACTTGCCTTTTTTTCGCTTTTGTTTGCGGTTCCCAAAGAAAATTCCTTTTTGATTTCTTCGTGTAACCCGCTCTAAACTAGGGCTTTCTTCCCTCATATAGTCAATTGCATCAAACATCAGTGAAGCCTGTTCAAAGTTATTCGATGCACATAGTATCTTAATTCCAACCGGTCCACAGAAGAATTCTGCTAAACACATTGCACCAACAAATGGAGTCTTTCCGTTTTTACGGCCAACAAGAAGAATATCTTCTTGAAATCTTCTCACCCATCTTTGCAGTTCATCATCAAACATCCTGAAAGCCTGTAGTGCTTCGATGTGTGCCTTTTGCCATAGCAGTAGTATAAAAGCTTTACCGGCATGTGGGGCCTCAAAATGCTTGCATTTTTCCTCTATAAACTTGATTCTCTTGTGCGCATAAGTTAATTCAAATTGATACTCGCCGCTGTATAAATCAGCATATAAACCGTCAAGCGTAATCATCAGTTCATTTCCAATGATGATTTCACCGCTTTTACACTTTGCGTAATATTCCAATAGCCATGAATGAACACCATTGAATTCCTCTGAAATAACGTTATACATTATTCAAAATCTCCTAAATCATCATCCATATCATCCTCAAAAGCACCAAGCTCTTTACATAACAACTTTATTAAATTAACGTAATTTGCTCGCACTTTAATGATTGTCTTTGCAACAATCGTTTCTTTTTGCATCATTGGATTATTTGGATGCACCTTTACTAATCCTGTTTTCATTGCAAGAGCATTTAAATCATTTAACTGACATCTTGTCCGAGCGCATTCTATGATCGCACCCTCTAACAAATTAAACTTGAGTTCGTCAGCATCTTTGAAAAGCCCCTTCAACCTTTTTATCTCAGATTCAACAGTCATAATACCCTCCAAATCATGTTACTTTACCAAAAAAGCCATGTACTTTCTAAGAAAACTGAAAACCTCGGTGTGAGTATAAGTTATGGCCCATGTGCAGTAAGAAGCTACAAGCCCAATCACCCACTCATGGGGGGCGGTTACTCTGTGTACTTATCAAACCATGCGTTGATATAACGCTCCCATTCTTTTCTTACAGTTTGCTTGTTGGTATCGTTTAATAAACGTTCTATGCACTCATCCTTTGTGCTCTCACAATAGATAAGAGTTGCGCCAAGTTCTGCAGCAACTCTTTCTCTTTCATATTTATCCGGATATCCACCTATAAGATACGCATCATTGAATTGACCGTACCGAGTCTTTATATTATCAATCAATAAGTTTTTAACCGCAAACACATTATACTTAACATTGTTTGGTTTATCGTATGCCGGACACATTGTAATCGCTGTCCATATTCTATCAATGTCAACAATTAAGTCACCACGTTTCATCATCTGTATAACAGCCGTTTGCTTGCCACTTAATGGAGCGCCATACACTACGTACACATTATGCGATTTAGCTACAAATCTATTGGTCTCTTTATTATGACAATCAACACACGCTATTTCTATTAGATCAGGATTCATTGTAATAGATATATCGTTAATGTTATCCGCTGTTAGTTCTACTTTATGGTGAGCAATCAACTTTGACGTATCAGCAAATACCTTACCGCAATGCAAACACCTACAACCACGCTGCATAATCAATGTAAAGCGAAACTCTTTCCACGCTCTTGATACATAAAACTGTTGCAGTATATCTAGCCTTGCCAATCACCAACACTCCATTTCACCACGCTCTATCTTGTCTAGTAAATCAATACATTGTCTCTTCTGTGCTTGTATTCTTGTTAATGCTTCTTCTATGCTTTGAATAATCTTTATAGCCGGATTTGATTTCACAGTTTGAACTGCAATACCTAAATCAATCGAAGTTCTTACCTCTGCTGATTGCCCTTCTTTACCTTTAAATTTATCTAATCGTTGCATCATTCTTCTTTCACGAACAGTAAGAAGTTTAATTTCATTCAGTAACAATTCCTTTTTATGTAACGTTACATTATCAATCATATATAACTCATCACTGCCTAGAGTATCAAAGAAAATATTCTCAAATTCTCCCGTTTTTACTGCATTCTTGTTGCCATCAGGAGCACCTGCTCCTAATGCATTTTTATTACCAAGAGGAGCACCTCTTGCCTTCGTAACACAAACGACCTGTTCTCCGTTAATTTTTCGTAACGATGATTTATCCCATTCATCTTCACATTTCCATTTACGAACAAGGCCTTCTGATACTCCAAGTTCTGCTGCAATATCTTTTAATTTACGCTTCTTCTTCGACTCTAGCCACAGCTTTTGAGCTTGCTGTCTTTTCGGATTTTTCTTTCTGCCCATCTCACCACCTCATACACTAGATTTGTTTGATTTTTTGCATTCGACTGCAAATATATATAAAAGCTTATTGCTTTATACACGTAAAGAAGCAACCACATACAATGGTTGCTTCTGTTCTCATATATTTTTGCACTGCTGATTTTATGCATCCAACATATTGCTTACCTGTTCCATGATAATCACATCCTTGTAACAATAATTTAAATGACCACTTATCAAGAGTTATTTTTACAATTACACTTTAACACGTTTGCAATGTGACATTCAATGACATCATACATCTATAAAAGCAAGTGCTTTTCCATGCAGCCTTAATACTTGGCGAAAACTATAGTTAAGCTTAACAGCAATCTGTTCAAATGTCATATTGTCAATATACTTATACAATATGATTAAGTATAGCGTACCATCTAAATTCCGAGCCGCTTCATATATCTGTTGACAGATATGTATTTGTTCACTCATTAACTCGCTCAGCTTATTCAAGTGTTGCTCTTGCTGTTCAATAGCTTTTTGTATTTTGTCTACTGATACATTGCCTTTTGGTTGTGAAGAAAAAGACGGTGTGATTTTTTCCGCTCGACTTTGTATTCTTATAATCTCCTCGTTTTCCCTCTCAATCATTAACTGCAATTTATTATACTGTAACAATAACCGCTTTTTTTCTTGATTGCTTTTTCTTATTTCTGTCACTTTACACCATCCTTTTTATTAAAGTTAGGTACTACCTTGATATTTGCTTATTCTCTTTATACAGGTATTATAATGCTTCTCATCTAACTCAAATCCTATGAAATTACGATTGGTTTCAATGCAAGCTACTGCTGTTGTTCCTGATCCGATACAATTATCCAGCACAGTATCACCTACATTTGTGTATGTAAGTATCAAATACTTAAACAACTCTACCGGCTTTTGTGTTGGATGAAGTCCCTCACGCTGACATTTGATTTCAAGCGTTTGCCTTGGATAATTAGTAAATCGTGTAACATATCCACCGGTCAAGCTATCCATTTTATACACGTTTTCTTTTGTTGGATCAGGTCTTTGCTTAACGATTGGTTTATCTAGTTTAATCAAACCTTGTGGATTGTATGTTGGTACTTTCTTATAGAACACGCATATATCCTCTACATTACGCATTGGTTGATACTTTGCGAAAGGAAACCCGGTTGCACAATTCTTTATCCAGTACCAGCAATAACGAAAAAGCTTTTGATTACTGCCGATTAATTTTGTTGTAAACGGTTGTGCTGAGGTTAACACGATTGCACCATTGTCTTTTATGATTCGCTCGTATTCCTTCCAGAGTAAATCAAAAGGAATGATGCTATCCCACCTACAATCCGTTGTGCCATAAGGTAAGTCGCATAAAATCATGTCTATACTCTTATCCTCAATCTGCTGCATACCTACAATACAATCCATGTTGTAAACGTTGTTTACTTCTAACTTCATATTACTACTCTCCTTTTTTATTTATAGTAATATGATATCATTTACAATTCGGTAGTTTCGACAACTTTCATATAGTGCTTATGTATTCGCCTTGGATAGCTTTCATCATGTTCACCAATTCGAAAAGCGATATCTTGCCAACTTGTTTTTCTTTGGCTATACATATAACGATAAAAGAATATTCTTCTAACTTTGCTATCCTGTATTGCATTTATGAAATCTTCAATAGACTTTACCCGCTCCGAAAGTTCTTGTATTCTTGCTTTTATGTTACCTGCTTTCTTTTCATTCAAACCTTGTTTCAATAAATAATTTAGTTCCACAATTTCAGCAACAAGACTTCTATATTGCTCTAATTCATGCTGAATCATTTTCCACCTCACTATCCCACTACTCTATTTAGTCCTTTCATTGCACCTTCAATATTGCCGGATAATATTTGTCCTTTTATGGTTTTATATTGTTGCGGTGTAAGGTGCTCACGTTTGCTTTTTAAATGTTTTATTGCTTCACACTTTCCCATTCGTTTTAAATCACAGCCTTTTATGATATAATAAAGTTAAAATTATTATGGAGTGATTTTTGTGCATGCTTACTTGGTTACTTATCATTTAACGAAAGATATACTAAAATACGATTCTTTCTTTGATTGCTTAAATGAGCTTTCAGATAATTGCAACAAAGAGCTTTTTGATGGATGTATTCTAATTAAAAGCGGTTGGACTACTATTGCAATCAGAGAACAACTTATTAAACATATTCAACCATCCGACCGCCTTTTTGTATGTAAATTAAACCATAAGGATATTGCCGGACAGTTACCCGATAAATCAAAACAATGGATTAAAGAACAAATTATTGATAAAGCGCCCTCGGATTTATCTGATCAGTTACGAAAGTGACTGGTCCTTTTTTATATAACACCAACTTTGAGGTGCTTTATGTAGCCCAAACTCTTCAAGCAATTTTGGATTATTATATTGCTTTACTCGTGATACGTTCCATGCATAAACTGTACTGTCTTTTTGATAATCAATTAAATAATCAAGTCCAATGCAAGCTTTATTTGCAATCCATTCTTTATATGGCAACGGAAAATTTGAGTGTATCGGTGTAACTCCATTTATAAAACATTCACCTACTATTGCACCAGCTCCTCCATCTGCCTTTGTCTCATAGAGATAGCATTTATAATATGATAACTCGTCCTTCTTTGGATAGCTTTTGCGAATCTCAATCAACTTTGCACCCGACAATATGTTCCTGCAATGTCCTTTATGTATGCTGAGTAAAACTTCAATCATCCTCTTCATCCTCCTCTGCATTTAGGCACTCGGAACAATTACCGTTACAGTCGCACTCTTCAAAGTTTTCTTCCGTGCATTCGTCACACGCTATTCCCGTAAAATAACAACGTATCATATTAACACCTCTTTCCTATTTCTTTCGTTATATTCTACTGAATGGATGCAGTCCTCAGGTGGTTTAATAATTCCATTTTGTGAACGTTCAAGCACTCTTTTCTTAACACAGCAAAATAGATTTCGGCAAAACACGCAATCATCACAATTAGTCTTTATAAACATATGCCTTGTCCTCCAAGCATTGCAGCAATACGATATATTTATTCGTGTACCGATTGTAGTTGACTGCAAAATGATATTTTCTACAGACCTGCTCAACATGATTAAAATATACGCACGTTGCACAATCCATCACAACTCACCCTTTAAATATTTCATGATTACATCTATTGCTTCATCACATGAATAACAAACTCTTGCAGCATTTCCGTGTAGTTGTAATTTTTCAATCCAATCAAGCTGATCTTTGGTAGGCGCTTGGCCTTTGCGTTTCATTTCGATGTACAAGCTTACAAATCTTCCGCTAGGAACGGGAAGGTGAATATCCGGCACACCCTTTTTGAGTCCTTCACGCACAAGCTTTGCGCCTTGCGATTTACTCCGCTTGCCCTCGTTTGGTGTGTGATAAAGCAATTCTAATTCCGGATATTGATGGCTCATCCAAACGGACCACTGGAACAGAGCTTGTTGCTCTGCTCCTTCGAGTGGTTGTCCTATTTGGCTAATTGGCTTTGTGCCATACAGTTCTTTCCTTCGTTGTGGTGAAATACCGTCTAGGTTAACCATGGCTTAGACCTCCAATTTTCCGACAATTTTATCAGTCCGTTGTATCTGAAGCACACCTTTTGCATTGGTTGATATAGTCGCTTTTACCAATCCTGTTACATCAATGTTACATTTTAAGATAACATCATCATAAATAAGAGCGGCCATATTATTAAATATGGTGAGGTAATTTTCAGATAATGACGGAAAATTCTGTTTCCTAGCTCCTTCACCAAACAACTCTTCAATTTGTATTGATGCCCTTAATAATGTTTCTTCTCTTTGCTTTTTTCGCTTTTCTTCAAAAGCTAGTTGTTCAGCATACTTTTTTCCTTCATCGCAATTACATTGCCTTGTTGCACGTTCATTTCTTTCTGCTTCGCTTGTGCCTTCCATGTCACTATAAAGATTATACTGACCACAGAATCTACAAACACCGATTAAAGTTTCATTTTTATCCATGGCTTAGACCTCCTTCTTTTTTTACTTTCAATAACTTTTTGTCACAGTTTTCAGAATCGCACCCACGAGGTTCTCCTGTATCCAAACAATAATGGCAACCCCACAAAAGCGTACTTCTTGATATGTACCGGTAATAATAACAGCCTACGCATGTCTTTCTCATTGCACCCGCTCCTTTAGAATATCTTCAAACCTTAATTGCATAAAATCTTCTTCCATCCACCAACGAAATACATCTTCTCCCGTTTTCCAAGTTGTTACATTAGATTTAAGTGCAAGCATTCTTTCAAATGCTTTTATATAATTTTGTTGATACTTTGGAAACATACGAAATTCATAATATCTTGTTTTCCCTGCCATTGGACAACCAACACATCCTACTCGGTTAAAGCCACAATAATAAAGTGGGTTTACATCTATCTTTTCAGAGTCAATATAATTCCAAACATCGCTATCCATCCATTCAATAATTGGATTGCATACTGTTTTTGCTTGCATCTCACATTTTTCAATCAACTGTCGCTTATCATCGTTGTCATTCGTAAGAATAATTTTATTATCTTTATTACGAGAAATTGCTTCTAACACACCTCGGCTTTTTCGCTTATTGCTTTCAGCCCAGCGTACACCTGTTGTAATCATTCGACCTGCTCCTGCACCCTCTTTCAATATTTCACAACAATAACGGCCAATTCTAGTTGGAGGCATTTTTTTCTGTTCTATTAACCGCCACATAGATGTGCGCTTACCCTTATACATTGGATATGATATATTGCATTTAATTCCTTGTAATTCTAGTTCATAAAATTGCTTTTTTATATGGTGTACTGTTTGCGGTGCATCAGCAGTTGTTAAACTATGTTGAACTTCATATGTAATTCCACTACGTTTGGCAAGTTCAAGACATATATCACTATCCTTACCGCCACTTGCGGTTATCAATAAAGGAGCTTGATAAAAATGAATCGACATCTCACTTGCTTGTTTCAATCTTTCAATTGCTTTATGTTCTAAATCCATCATCTTCGCCTTCTTTGTATTTTTATCATTCTATAAAATTGATAAGGATACCCCGTTACTTCGGATACACCGTTTTCTATAGAATCACGATCAATAAAATATCCCTTTAATGGTTTAGGCTCTTTCATCCATGAGTCACACTGCACTTTTTTCTTTTTAGGTGGTGGTGGCTCTTTCAAATTACGGCTTCGACTATACCGCTTATGATATGGTGTATCATTGGCTCTAAATTTGTTTTGAGTATGGCCTATGAAATAATTTGTTAGCTCCCCATAATTACCTCTATCATCAAGAGGAAAAAACCAAGCTCGACCATATTCTTTCCAAACTTCCGTCCAAAGTCTAACATCTATGTAATTGGTTATAATATGATGATGCATTGCAGATTCACTATGCTGTTCTGCTCCTTCGATATTCTCACTATCATTCACATCTTTATCACCATATCCGGTTACAGCAACATACTGCAGCTCTTGCCCTATCTTTCGATGCTCAATTCTCATTTTGGAAAATACTTTTTTTAAATGTTTAGTTGCTGTTATTGGATCCGGTCTATTTTCCTTTTTGTAAGTAAGAATTATATGAAGGTCATTACAATAAAAATTTTCATTCACTAACCTTCTTAATTTATCCTTTGCTAATTTTTCATTTTGCTTTTTAATATTCTCAGGTGAGGGCTTTTCTTTTTTTGCTCTCATCCTATTTTTTTCATAAAAAGTAGGATGTAGTTTTATTACTTCTATTGTGTCACCTGCTTGGTACATTTGTAGTTGATACATACTTTCCATCCCCTTGATATTTTTCTAAATATAATACCTTATCAAGTTCTGAAATGGGCAACAAATGCCCATTTCGATTGACATTACTATCCAAGAGATGTATAATATTTATAGGAACTTTGCGTATCTCATGGATATGTAACTTTGCGATTAAGCACTTTAGAATTGTGGGATTCTAAAGTGCCTTTTTCTTTTCAAGATACCTTTTCATTAACTTTAACCTCTTGCATGAATTTTGGTATACAAAAGCCCCTGCTTGTCCAGTTAGCAACCAACCAATTCTCAAAATCCAACCTATCTTTATCACTAATCGGATAGTGTGATGATAGGTTTCTTCTTTGCTTAAAAAGTTCATATAGTGGTTTGATTGAATCGTGGTTTACTTTGATTTTGAAACCGTACTTGTTGTTATGTAGGAACAGTTCAGGCACAGGCGGTGGAATTATTATTTTAGACATAAGCCACTACCTGCTCTTCTTCACTAAAATTCGTTATTTGAGAGCTACATTTGACTGCAAAAACTGATATTACGATCGTTAAGAAAACAACGCTGCTAATTGCAATTACTCTTAAGTACTTTTCCAGTTTCAAGCTTGTCCACCTCCTCCAAGTAAATAACCGGATGAGGTTTGCTGATTTTGTTGTTATAAATTGCTACCGTAGCCGAAAAAATAAAAAGACAAATAGCTAAACCAATTAAAGCGTTTACAAAAGGTATGTTGTCATACTCCAACGAACCAACAAGACCGAGTGTCATAGTCAAACTAGTAACACATACAATCCCGTTTACAATGGAACATACTTTTCGCTTTAATAGATACCTGCGTTTGTCTTTTATCAATACATATTTAGTTTTCATTTTGTCACTTCCTTTTTAACGTCATTATCAAATTTTTACTTTAATTGCATTTGCCTTTCTTATATGGTAATATTTAGTCGAAAGGTGGTGTTTATTACGGGTTTTACGGACGATTTAAGAAATGAACTTGCAAATGAATTAGTTGATTGCGAATGTCCATATTGTAATCAAGCTATAACAGTATCGCTAAATGAAGATGGAGATACTATTACATGCCCACATTGCAATAATCAAATTCCAGTTACGGTCAGCGGAATTGATGAAATAGGAAATGACATTGACAATGCAATCAACAGCATCTTTGAGTAGTCTAGTTGCCTACTTTGCTTAATTGACCTGCTAATAGATTAGCTTTTTGTAGCTTTGAAGTAAGTAGGTCAATTTTCTTTTCTGCGATATCTAAATCGCACATAAGTTTTTTTAAATCACCAGTTACCTGTACTTCAACACCTTTGCAATTTATGTTTTTAACTGCTTCCACTATCTTTCACCTCCCACTTTGTTTACTTCTTGTTTTTTATCATTTCCTAACAGCCTTTTTGACTGTAACTAACATTAAGAAATTATTTCGCCGCCTAGGATACTCCCGATCATCTCGTGTGTTTTTTTAATAGATTCAGGTGTTGCCGTTTTACTTTTAATAACACCTACTATAGGGCCACCATTTGCGAACTCATTCATTCGTATTTCATCAACATCCGGCATTTTAATAGCACATTTACTATCATCAAAGTTAATGAGATTTTTTATACTTATCAAAGCAACCACCCCTTTATAAGATTTTATGATTCGATAATTTTGTCCTATTCGTGCAACTTGCTTATATTTAACAAGCTATGTTGAGTTCCTTACAAATAAGTTCGATTGTCACTTCACTATAGCCACCATTTTTACCACGAATAATTCGGCTCAAAGTTGATGGATCTATTTTTAACTTATTACATAACTCCTTTTGAGATAGTCCTTTTTCATTGAGCGCAAGCTTAATTTTCATACCGAATGGAGTTATTCTATTTTTGGCTTCCACCCTGTTTCCTCCTTTCTTGCAATTTTTCCAATTTATTGATTGCGTAATTAAAAAATAAATGCTATACTAAAAAAGGCTATACATTTATGTGAATCATAATTAAAAATTATTACGCTGTAGTGGTCAAACTTTAGCGTTATATGAATAGCCTTTTTGATAGCTGTACTTGGACGGTACGGTTACGGTAAATATAGTTTACCCGTAAAACAATAATAGTACACATTTTCGTTACTGTCAATATAAATGCATTATTTTAGTAACGAAAATAGTTAATTTGTAGCATTGAATAAAAAGGTGGTAAATATTTTGTGTACTTTAGATATAATAGTAAATGAAATGAAATCAAAAAACATAACCCAGAAAGATTTATGCGAATATTTAGGTATATCTAAACAAGCATTTACTAATTGGAAAAATGGAAATAACACATCATACATTAAGTATTTGCCTCAAATATCTCAATTGCTTGATGTTTCAATCGAATATCTGCTTGGAAAAGACAAAAAAAAATTACCCACATCAGCTAATGAAACCGATGTGAGTAATGCAGTGCTTGCCGGCAATAATAAAGAGTTAGAAAATTTGCTTAATCTTTTTGATGAATTACATCCTGACGATCAGAAGACTCTTCTCGAGCACGCTCGTTTTTTAGCTTCTCGGAAAAATGGATCAACTGACTAATTACTGTACTGTCATTTACTGTGATGTCTAGCAGTTCTTTTTTTAAATCCATTCGACTAACCTCGATTATAATTGAATTTCCCCTCTAGTGCTAGCACCAAATGTATTATAACATAGACCTATATTCAATTCCATAAACTGTACTTTTGAGATCTTTTCATAATAAAGTGAAAAGATTTAATAAAGCATTATCTTTTCTATTTTAAATTTGCTCTTGCTATTGTCATTGATATGATAATAATTAAGATAATAAATTAAATAAGGATGTGACATCATGGATTTCATTGACCAAGTCAAGCAATTTTCAAAGCGTGTCGAAAATCTAAAAGATAATATTCAAACAGAGGAAGCAACCAAAACATCTATAATCATGCCTTTTTTCGCATTATTAGGTTATGATGTTTTTAATCCTGATGAATTTGTACCGGAATTCATTGCTGATGTAGGAATAAAAAAAGGTGAAAAAGTAGACTATGCCATTTTAAATGATGGTTTACCTGTTATTTTAATTGAAGCAAAATGGATAGGCGAAAATTTACAGAAACATGATTCTCAATTATTTAGATACTTCGGTACCACTGCAGCTAAATTTGCGATACTTACAAATGGTCAATACTTCCGTTTTTACACGGATCTTCAAGAAAAAAATAAAATGGATGAAAAGCCTTTTTTAGAAATCAATATTCTAGATATAAAAGAAAATCAAGTTGCAGAATTAAAAAAATTTCATAAATCTAATTTTGATGTTAATGAAATATTAGATACAGCTTCAGAATTAAAATACTCTTATGAATTTAAGAATTTATTAGCTGAACAATTACAACAACCAAGTGATGATTTTTTAAGATTTTTTCTTACCTCAGCGTATGATGGATTAAAAACGCAAGCAGTACTTGACCGCTTTAGACCTATTTTGAAAAAATCACTAAATAATTATATAAGTGAACTAATGAATGATAAAATAAAATCGGCTTTAGGTGTAGAAGGAAATCAACCTACTAATGATGTTCAACTACCAAGTGAAGAACCAGAATTAGTTGTACCAGAAAAAACCTCAAAGATTTTTACAACAAACGATGAATTAGAAGCTTATTTTATTGTAAAAAATATATTAAAAGATTATGCTTCTGTTAACGATATTGGATACAAAGATACCGAAAGCTATTTGTCAATTCTATTTAAATCCAAGGTAACTAACTGGATTTGTCGACTAATTCTTACTGAAAACAAAAAAGTGCTTATAATACCAGACCAAAACAAAAAAGAGATTAAAAACACAATTGATAACATATATGATATTTACAACTATAAAGATCAACTTGTTGAAGTATTAAGTAGATATCAATCTTAATATAGTAAATTTATAATGTCATTATTAAACCCCAGCATAAATATGCTAGGGTTTATTTTAAGAAAGGAGTATAAATTCTTGAATGTTGCAATTTATCTTAGAAAATCAAGAGCTGAAGAATTAAGTGACACCTTAGATGATACTTTAAAGAAACACAAAGACACTTTATTGGAATTTGCTAAAAAAAACAATTTAATAATAAGCGACATCTATGAAGAAGTAGTTAGCGGTGAAAACTTATATGCTAGAACCGAAATGCTAAGACTACTTGAAAATGTCGAAAGCGGAAAGTACGATGCAGTATTATGTATGGATATTGATCGTCTTGGCCGTGGAACGATGGCACAACAAGGAATTATACTGGAAACTTTGAAAAACAGTAATACTAAAATTATCACACCTAGAAAAATTCATGACTTAAATAATGAATTTGACGAAGAATACACCGAATTTCAAAGTTTCTTCGCTCGTAAAGAATTAAAAACAATTACTCGTAGATTACAACAGGGCCTACAAAAGACTATTCAAGATGGTGGTTATATTGCTAATGCACCATATGGATATTCAAAAGCCGTTAAAGATAAACTACCAACCTTAGAAATCGTGGAGGAAGAAGCTAAGTTTATTCGCATCATGTTTAACATGTACGTACATGAAGGATATGGCTGTGAAACGATTGCTAATACTATTAACTTAATGGGTGCAACACCTAGACGAGGTGCTGCATTTAACCGCAGTACCATATTAAGAATACTAACCAATCCTGTGTATATCGGTAAAACTTTATGGAATCAACACAAGCATATAAAAAGAAACACAATTGATGGCTTTGAGAAAAAAGTGATACCACTTCCTGAGGATCAATGGAAAACTTATGATGCGATACATCCACCAATTATTGACGAAGAATTATTTAATAAAGCACAAGCAATCAAAAAAGAACGATATCATCCTTCTTGTAAAACTACTGATTTAGCTAATCCACTTGCCGGCCTTGTTTTCTGCTCTAATTGTGGCAATAAAATGCAGTATCGCTATGTGCGCAGAATGGATAGGTCATATCTAATGTGCCAAGCAAAATCATGCATCAAGTCTACCCCTTTTGACCTTGTTGAGAACGCTGTTCTTGAAAATTTGAAAAATGAGATTGAAAATCTTAAATTAAAAATTGAGAATAATAAATCAGTTGAAACTAGCCATTTTGAAGCAAACTTGCAAAGCATAAAAAAGGAATTAGAATTATGTAAGAAGCAAAAGAATAATTTATATGACCTTTTAGAGCAAAATGTTTATACGATTGAGGTATTTACTGAAAGAAGCAAACTATTGGATAGTAAAATAAAATCATTGCAATCTTCACAGGAAAATATTGAAACTCATATATCACAGATAAATAAAAAAAATATTCGTAACCAAGTAAAGCAAATTCAAAATGTTTTAGCAGCTTACAATGATTCTGATACTAACAAAAAGAATACTCTTTTAAAATCAATTATTGATAGCATTTATTACTATAAAGAACCTACTTGGAAGACAAATCAATTCATTTTAACTCTAAAATTGAAAGATATATAAAATAATCCCTATATTACAAATGGCGTAATATAGGGATTTGTCGTATTAGTTCCAACTTGTGCAATCCTTATCAGAGCATGAATCGTAGATTCTGTCAGCATTAATTGTTACAGCTTCTTTAAACGAACTTGCAACATTATTTTGTTGTGACAAGAAATTTGAATCAGCCATGTATATCCTCCTAATAATATATTTAAAAAAACAGCGTGCACACTGTCTTCTTACTAAAGTTAACTATTTTACTTCCATTAACAATCCTTTTGATTACATAGTATAGGAATAGTTTCAACTTTATACTCAATATATATTATGAAGAAATATACTTTTTGTGCTAATTATCAGATTGATATTTTATTCAGTTTTGCAAAGTTTGCCATTATTTTTTTCGTGCCTACCTTATCAAATACTACTTCAACTAAAGTATCGTTGCTCATTTTGGTCATAGAAACAACTTTTCCTTTACCGAACATCTTATGCTCAACAAAATCACCAATTGTATATGAAATTGTTGCCTTTTCTACTTGTTTTTGAACACCTACCATACCCTCTAATTCAGGTTTATAAACAGGTTTTGGCTTTTCAGGTCTTGGAGCATAGCCAAATGCTTTTTGCGTATCATCTACTAACTCAATTAAATCAGTAGGAATCTCTTTTAAAAACCGAGAAGGTAAGTTTCGACTTGTTCTACCAAACAGCATACGTTGAGCACTGTTGGTTAAATATAATTTTTGTTTTGCACGTGTCAATGCAACATAAGCCAAACGACGCTCTTCTTCTAATTCTTCAGCGCTGTTAGATGACATGTAACTTGGGAACAATCCTTCTTCCAAACCGATAACAAACACAGATTTATACTCTAAACCTTTTGCTGAATGCATAGTCATCATGATTACGCTATCATCTGAACTATTTACAGTATCTAAGTCAGTGTATAATGAAACCTCTTCCAAAAAGCCCGATAGTGTTGCTTCTTCATTCTCTTCTTCATATTTAACAAGATTAGATTTCAGCTCTTCAATATTTTCTATTCTTGGTTCTCCGTCTTTTCCTTGTGCTTTTAGATATTCAAGATAAGTCGTTTTTTCCAATAACTCATCTAACAACTCATCTAGTGAAAGCGTTAAAGATAATTCATATAGCTCTTCAATCATTGTTGCAAATCTTATAAGGCTCATGCTTTTTTTAGCAAGTGATCCATAATCAGCGGAATTCTTCATTACTTCAAGCATGGAGACACCAAGCTGTTGAGCAATGGCTTCAATATTCTTAACCGTTGTATCGCCAATTCCACGCTTAGGTTCGTTGATAACACGTTTTAGTCGAACAGAATCGTATGCATTATCAATGATGTGAAAGTAAGCTAATACATCTTTAATTTCTTTTCTATCAAAGAACTTATGACCGCCAACAATTTTATATGGAATGCCAGCTTTTACAAATTGACGCTCAATCGTTGCTGATTGTGCGTTGGTACGATATAAAATTGCATGGTCGCCAAATCGCATACCATCTTGTATATTCTTTTCAATTTCCTTTGCAATGAATAAAGCTTCGCCGACCTCGTCTTGTGCTCTGTATTGCGTTATTTTATCTCCTGAACCATTTTCGGTCCACAAATTCTTACCTTTTCTAGCGGCATTATTTTTGATAACTTCATTAGCAGCATCCAAAATGTTTTGAGTAGAACGGTAATTTTGCTCTAAGCGGATAACTGTTGCTCCCTTAAATTCTTGTTCAAAACTTAAAATATTTTCAATCGTTGCTCCTCTAAATTTATAAATACTTTGGTCATCATCACCAACAACACAAAGATTTTGATGTCTTGCGCTTAAAAGACTAACCAATTGATATTGTGCATGGTTCGTATCCTGATACTCATCAACCAAAATATATTTATATAGATTTTGATAATGATGGAGTACATCCTCATTTTCCATAAATAATTGTACTGTTAACCCGATAATATCATCAAAATCTAAAGCATTAGAGTTTTTTAATTTTTTCTGATAAGATGCATATACATTTCCAATGGCTTTTTTTCTAAAATCATCACCATTTTCTTTTAGGTAATCATCAGGAGAAATCATAGAGTCTTTTGCTCTACTAATACTGCCCAATAAAGCTTTAGGAGGATACATTTTATCATCCAAAGAAAGCTCAGACATGCAATCTTTAATCACACGCAAGCTATCGTCCGTATCATAAATAGTAAAACTTTTTTCATATCCTAATGCTTCTATTTCTTTTCTTAATATACGCACACAAATGGAGTGAAATGTGCCAGCGTTAATATGAGTTGCCGCTTCTCCCAACATTGCTTCCAATCGTTCTTTCAGCTCATTTGCCGCTTTATTTGTAAATGTGATAGCAAGAATATTCCAAGGGTTAATTGGGTTAATGTTCAACGCTTCCTTTAGTTGCTCTACATCATAATCATTTTTATCTTCTATTTCTTTTAAAAAAGCATATCCTGTTTCTGTTAAATCCTGCGGGATCGCGTCATTCAAGTATGCATTTCCAAAATGCATCATATATGCAATTCGGTTTACCAAAACAGTAGTTTTTCCACTACCTGCTCCAGCTAAAATTAAAACAGGACCTTCTGTTTGAAAAACAGCAAGTTTTTGCATACTATTCATTCTTTGAAATCTATGATCAAGTATTTTCTTTTTTAGTACTATCAATTCTTGTTTGGCTGCTTGCATTCTTTATACCTCGTTATCCTCATCTATTATTCATTTCTTTTTCTTACTTCAGCTCTATATTTGGACATAATTACCCATTGAATATTATTATAACATATTTTGACTAACAAGTGTAGTGCAATTTCTCTATTCCCATTATGTATTTTTCTATTCAATCAGAAAACACTATATAGTAACTTTGCACAGCATAGATTACATATCTCGCAAAGCTTACTAAAGATAAACATAAAAATTACAAAATTGTAGGTGAATAAATGTTTCAGTATTTGAAAAATAAAATCGCTGCAACAAAGCTTTATACAAATAAAAACGAAAACTCTCAAGTCGACGAAGAAGAGAAAAGCCCGCTTAGCACCAATATTCTGGATAATATAGTTGGATTAAGAAGCAAATATCAAAATTCAGCTGATTTTTTGGTAAGAGATATTACAATTTCAAACATCAAAGTAAATTTTATAATGATTGAAGGCATGGTTAATCTACAAACTATGTCTGAAATGCTGTTGGAACCTTTGCTTAATCAGAAGTTTTCAGATGAAGCGGATGGCAAAGAAATATATGAGTTTATTCATAACAGAACAATAATGGCTGCCGATATGGTTGACGTTTTTTCTTATGAAGAAGTATTTCGCTTTATCATGTCAGGGTTTGTTGTAATACTCTTTGACGGACTGGATAAAGGCATTGCATTTGGAATGCAAGGCTTTAATTTTCGTTCAATATCTGAACCTGTTAGTGAAGTAAATGAACGTGGTTCACGAGAAGGCTTTACAGAGCCTCTTAGAATTAACATGAGCATGGTACGTAGAAGAATTAAGTCGCCTACTTTAAAATTTGAGCTGATGACTGTTGGAAAAACGAGCAAAACAGACATCTGTTTAATGTATGTAACAGACAAGGTTTCACCTCATCTCCTGCAAGGCATACGTCAAAAAATTAAAAGCATAAAGTTAGATGTAATTTTAACGTCAGGCTACCTACAACCTTTTTTGGAAGGAAAGCCTTGGTCATTATTTTCGGATGTTGGTATTTCAGAACGCCCAGATGTAGTTGCGGCTAAAATATTTGAAGGTCGAGTTGCAATCTTAGTTGATGGTACTCCATATGCTCTAATCGTACCATATCTATTTTCCGAGAACTTTCAAAGTCTTGATGACTATGCACATAAAGTTTATTTTGCAAGTTTTATTCGTATCATTAAGTACTTTTCGTTTTTTATCACTATTCTATTGCCGGGGCTATATGTTGGAGTAGCAACTTTTCATCCCGAGTTACTTCCACACGCATTATTGTTTAATATTGCCGCAGCAGAAGAAATTACTCCATTCCCGTTATTCTTTGAAGCATTGATTATTCATTTCCTATACGAAATCATGCGTGAAGCAGGTTTACGGTTACCTCGTCCCATTGGGCATGCAGTAAGCATTGCAGGCGCTATTGTAATAGGCGATGCTGCTGTAACTGCTGGGCTCATTGGCGCTCCTATGGTGTTTATTATTGGTCTTACCGCTATTTCTGCTTTTGTAATTCCATCTTTATACGAACCAATTGCAATATTAAGGATTGGCTTTATTATTCTTGGTGGCATGATGGGATTGTATGGGATTGCGCTAGGCTTTATTGTTGTACTTGTTAATATCTGTTCACTACGTAATTTTGGTATTCCTTATACGTCACCTATTGCACCCCTAAGCAAAGATGGAATAAAAGATACCTTTCTCAGAAAGTCTTTTCAATCAATGCAAGAAGAAGATTTTAAAATACAAAATCTTAGTGGTGCTCATATAAACGATGGCAAGGAGGAACCACGATGAATCAAACAAAAATAGGAGCAAGTCAAGCTGTTATATTATTGTTATTATGTCGAGTATTTAACATTTTAAATTTTATTCCTCTTTTTTCAAATAAAATCGATATGTCATCTGAGTTAATCGCAATTATAATATGTACTCTATTAAACTTTATATTAGTTATACCAGCAATTATTCTTCTAAAAAAATATAATGGGCAAAACATTATTGATATCGCATTTCGCAAGAATAAAGTACTAGGCTATTCTATTTCTTTTTTATATGGATTCATTTTGCTATTTAACTTAATTGAAACTGTATTCGGATTTGATTTTTTTATAACAGCAGTAGTTTATCCAAACGCCTCTAGTATTACTATCATTCTAACATTTTGCATTGCTTGTTTTATTTGTGCCCAATTTGGATTAGAAGGCATTGCAAGAACTGCTACGATAGTCTTTATAATATTTTTAAGCGGTGTTATTTTTATCAGCATAACTTCTTTTAAAAATATCAACCTTCTTAATTTAAGTCCATCTCTTTCTAATACCACGAAACAAGTTATAGAAGCTATGATGACTGTAACTTCAAAAAACAGTGAAATATTCATCTTGTTGTTGTTAGCACCAAAAATCAAAGGAAACATATCAAAATGCTTTATTTGGTATATTATTTTGACTGGTATAATAAGCCTTTTATTTAACTTTTTAATTATTACTGTACTTGGTAAATTTGCTTATTCACAAACTATTCCCTATTTCACACTTGCTTCAATCTGTGAAACAAAGATATTACAGCGCTTAGATGCAGTTCATATGGTAATTTGGGTTTTCATTTCATTTGTTAAGGTTACAGCATATTCGTTATTAACTGCTGAATGCTTGAAAAAAACATTACCAAAAAAAGCACATAAATATGCTTTAACTGCTATTTTTGCCTTTACAATTCTACTTTCAATCAGTTTAACGTATATGCCTGAGGTGGTACAAAAAGCAAAATTCACTACAGGCTTTATGACTATTTTTCTTCTAACAATCCTACCTCTTTTTTTAATTCCTCAATATCATAAAAAAGGAGGAAAATTAGATGAGAACAAAATTGATTCTATTGTTAATGTTACTATCTAGTTGCATCATACTCTCCTCTTGTATTCCTTCACAACAATTAAATTCACGTGCATTAGTACAGGCAATTGGCTTGGATTATGAAAACGATGAAATTCAATTGACATTGCAAATATTTTCTCCTGCCGCTGAAGGCGCAAACGGACTTGGTGCATCCTCAAAAAACGCAAAAATTATTGAATCTCAAGGCAAAACCATATCAGAAGCAGTACAAAACGCTAACCTAGTTCAAGGAAAAGAAGTATTTGTTGGACATAACCGCATAATTATTTTAGGGACAAATTTTGTTCAAAACAAATTAAACGAAGCTCTTTCCTACTTTAGTTCAATACAAATTGCAAGAAAAAACGCTAGTATTGTAATTGGTGAAAGCAAGGCAAGCGAAATCATTAAAGCAGACATTAACCAAGGAATTTTACCCGCTGAAACCTTGCAGAAAATTATTGAAAACAACTCGAACAAAGGGCTAATTGAAAATATTATGTTCTACGAATTTGTACGAGCATATCAATCAGATGAAGAAGGTGCATTACTTCCTGTTTTTTCTCTTAACCAAAGTAAGCAAACCATACCTACTGTAACAAATCAAAATGAAAAGAAAAACAAAGGTGAAACTTTAGAAAAAGTAAGCAATCTCCAAATAAGTGGTATGGCTGTATTAAAACAAGGAAAAATTGTTGGGAAACTTGATGAGAATGAAACGCAAGGTGTATTATGGATTCGAAACACAATTCAAAATACAAAACTAGTTACATCTACTGATAAATTTAAAATAATTTCTTTAGATTTTTATCATACTAAATCAAAAATAACGCCTTCAATTAATGGAGATAATATAAAGCTAATCATAAATATTGATTGTCAATCCACATTAAACGAAGCTATATTATATGAACATTCAAATATAACCAGCTCAGATATTCAAGATATAAAAAAAGTGGCTGCGAAAAAAATCGAAGAAAAATGTCTAAAAGCATATAACAAAACAATAAACGAATATAATGTTGATGTATTGAATTTTGGAAGAATTATTGAAAAGAATGATAAAGAGCTTTGGAAGAAGCTCAAAAATAATTGGGAGGATAACGCTCACAAAATCAAATTTGAAATTCATGCATCCGTTGATACCAACAGAGTCGGATTAAACTTTGAAAAATCATAAAGTTAAAATCCACATAAAGATAACATCTATTATCTTTATGTGGATTTATTTTATCCGTTTGGATACATCTTTCTTAATAAAGGTATACCATATTCTCGTTTTGTGCCTGATATTCTATCAATAAAAGTTGCCAAATTACCTCTTGCATGTTCAGGGCCGCCTTCTCGCATCACTGTCCAAAGTGGATCGATACTGTAATCGGATTTTTTCATCATTTCATCTACCCAATCCAAAATCAGTTTTGCTCCCTTTGCACATAAATCAGGGTTTTCGCCAGCAATATTATTGAGCTGATGTGGATCTAATTTAACGTTAAATAACATTTCTTTTTCAAATAAATGATATCCGCCATGATATGTTCTTATATAAACATAATCATTAAATCGTGCGCTACGTTGACAAACATGGCAGCATTGCGTTAATATAACAGCCTCTTTTGAACAGTCTTCACCATTTAAAATGGTTTTTGCATAACTCTTACCATCATATTGATAGTGATTTCCAAACAAAGGCGTATTCAAAAGTTCTTTGATTGTTGGAAGTAAATCAACATTATCATGAAAACCTTCAGCAACAATTCCTTTTTTACCATTCGGCCATTTAATAATCATTGGGATATGACAAGTTGGTTCATCGGCTGTAGCATGCTCACCATATATTCCGAGCTCACCCATATTCTCACCATGATCTGAAGTAACAATGATCGCTAAATCGTCATCATACAAACCTTTTTGTTTTAAGAAATCAATAATCATTTTAATGTTATCGTCTGTATACTTAATACCACAATCATAATTATCCATAAACTCTTTCATTTCTTCAATTGTGGATAGTTTTCCTGGATGTCGTGGCCATTTTTCGTTTGTATCATCATTCCACATGTTAATTTCATTTGCACCATGCGGTCCTATATGTAACAAATGCTCTTTGAAAACTTCCGCTGTAATCCAATTATCAGCCAGAGGTTCATCTTTAAATGGATTTCCAAATTCTTTTGGTGCACGATATGGAGTATGTGGATCCCAAAAATGGACATGCATAAACCAGTTATCTGCGCTTCCGTTACGCTCAATCCAATCTAAAACTTTTGGTGTAACTGCCTCAGCGGATTCTCCACCACGACCACCAACATTGTAACATTCATTAAACCCTGAATTAAACCACCATGATGAATGGCGTTCTGCAAATGTACTAAAGCTGACTGTATGCATTCCAGCACGTCTAAACTGCATAAATAAGCCATTTTCAGAAAAATCATCAGTGAAATGGCGATTAGTTCCTTGTAATCTTAAGTCTGCTGCTGTTCCACCATGGCCAACCACACCCGTGCGTATACCATACTGACCAGTAATAAAAGATGCACGTGAAGGTAAACATGGCGCATTCGGACAATAATAATTATCGAATCGTACACCTTCACTAGCAATTTGATCAATTGTTGGGGAAGTGTTTCTTTGGTAACCATAGCAGCCGAGATGGTCGCTTCTTAATGTGTCAATGTCAAACATTAATACTCTCATAGTTCTCAAACTCCCTATTTTAATTTATTTTACTAAGAAAAAACAATGCTTTCTCTTGTATAACCAATTATGCCCTATTATTCAGATACTCTTCAAAGCGTTCTACAGTTGAATTTACAATTAAGTGTTCAGGAAAATCAATATCAGAAAGTAATTTCAACGCATCATCAACTTGTCCTATTGAATAGGCAAAGTGAGCATCGGAATTTACGATTACCTTTACTTCATATTTTTTGCATAATTTTGCAATCTCTTCACAGTTCGTTAATGAACCAGCACGAACGTGTAAAGAATTTTGGTTAATTTCTACCAGCTTATTATATTCTTTAAATGATTTTATTACTTTTTCATAATCGTATACATAGTTTGGATTTCCACTATGCCCTATTACGTCAACCTTTGGATTTTTTGCAATATTAAGATATGCCTGTGTATTATTATTGATTGAAGTTGATTGAAAAGTAGGCTCGTGTAATGAAGCAACTATCCAATTCAAATAAGATAAAGAATAGTCATCTAAATCAATATCACCACTACTATTTAAAATATTAACTTCAGCACCTTTTAATATTTTAACACCAAATAATTCATTGGGTATTGTCTTCATATTGACAAAATGCCAAAAATGCGGAGAGTCAGTCATTTCCGGTGCATGATCCGTAATGGCTAAATATTTTAATCCAATTTCACTTGCAAATTTAGCATTTTCTAAAACTGTAGAATATGCGTGAGAAGATGCAATCGTATGACAATGTGTATCCGCTATAACTTTCATTTATAAACTCCTTAATATAATCAAACAGCTCTTAGAAAATATCCCAATTCTTAATACTGGTTGTTTCTTCAACCGGCATACCAAGATTATGCATAAGTTCTTGTGCTGCATTATATCCCATTTTCTTTTGACGATTGTTCATAGCTGCAACTTCAAGAATAATTGCAAGGTTACGGCCCGGTTTTACAGGAATAGTAATACAAGGAACTTGTATACCAAGAATGGTTGCATATTCATTTTCCATTCCCATTCTATCGTAAGTTTTATCCGGATCCCATAATTCAAGTTTTACAATCATATCAATTTTTTCAGTTATCTTAACTGAACCCATACCAAAAAGCCTTCTTGCATTAATAATACCAACACCACGAAGCTCTAGAAAATGTCGAATATTTTCGGGTGAAGATCCAACTAATGTTCGATTGGAAACACGACGAATTTCTACTGCATCATCCGCAATCAGACGATGTCCACGCTTTACTAATTCAATAGCAGTTTCACTTTTACCGACGCCGCTTTCTCCTAATAGTAAAACGCCCTCACCATATGCTTCTATTAAAACTCCATGACGAGTAATTCTTGGTGCAAGTTCAACATTGAGGTAAGAAATCAGCCCAGACAAAAATCCGGAAGTTGTATCATTAGTTCTTAAAACGGCAACACCGTTTGCTTTTGCCGCATCCATAATTTCTTCAAAGACTTCAAGGCCCCTAGAAATAACAAGAGCAGGAAAATTCAATGCAAAAAAATCATCCAATCGTTTTTTACGTACCTCATGGGATAACGTTTCTAAATAAGAGTTTTCGCTTAAACCAAAAATTTGAATTCTTGTTTTATCAAAATGCTCTAAAAATCCGGTTAAATTCAATCCGGGACGATTAACATCGGTACTTTGCAATAAAATTTCTTTGCCTTCTGGTAAGTAGATTGTTTCAAGTCCAAAATCTTTAATAATTTTAGATAAAGGAACTGTAAATGGTGTAGACATCAATCTCGCCTTCTTCCTATCATTATTTCTTTAAAAGCTTTAGTATTTTTTTATATAGATATTATATTAACCATATTATACAGCAACATATACCTTAATTCAACTAAATTTTCTGGCATATTCTTTTCAATGCAGTTCATAATAACAATAAATCATTCTATCAACGTATTTATTTCAATAATATGGAGGAGCTATGTTAGTTGTTTTTTTTCGTGCTTTAATACTTTATATATTAATTATGGTATGTTTGCGCTTAATGGGAAAACGTCAACTCGGCGAACTTCAACCATCTGAATTAGTTATTACAATACTAATTTCAAATATTGCATCGTTACCTATAGAAGATACGGGAATACCAATGATTTTAGGGGCAATTCCTGTTTTAGCTTTAGTCAGCTTTGAAATTATTATTTCTAATTTATCTTTAAAATCAAAATGGTTCCGAGGATTTATTTCTGGAAGTCCAATCGTAATTATCAGCAATGGGGTTCTTGACCAAAACCAACTTAGAAAATTGCGTTTTTCTATAGATGACCTAATGGAAGCGCTTCGTCAAAGCAATATTTTTGATTTAAGAGATGTGCAATTTGCAATTGTTGAAACTACCGGAAAGGTAAGTGTTTTACAAAAATACGAATCACAACCCGTTACCAACAAAGATCTAAAATTAAAAAGCCAAGATCCAGCACCAGCTACCGTAGTAATCAGTGATGGTGAAATTGTAAAAGCTGTTTTACCTTTTATCAATATAACGGAAGATTGGGTAAAATCAATCGCAGCTGCCAATGCAACATCAGTAAAAGATATATTTATTATGACGGTAAATAACCGAAACGATTATTATATTATTCCCAAACAAAAAAGAATATAGCATGAAACTATAACAAGGAGCTAACATGAGTAGGTTACTTACAACAATTGGAATGATACTTCTTATTTTAGCAATCAGTTTTTGTGGAATTTGGTATGTACATCAATCAAACAAAGAAATGATTGCACTTTGCGAAGACGCAATTATTTTTAGTAATAAGGAAAATCAAGATGGGTTACTTAGCTGCATAAAAAAGCTGTCTGCTTTGTGGGAAAGCAAACAGCTTATTCTGAGTCTTTATGTCAGACACGATGAGATGGAACGTATTGATAGCCTACTAGTCGTTATAAATGCATATTACGAAACTAAAAATTATCATAGTGTAAGCGTAGAACTACACCAGTTGGAATTTATGCTAGATCATATTTATAGAAGAGAATTACCGACCATTAATAATTTACTCTAACGCTTTTTCTTTAATTTTTTTAACTCCTCCATAAATGTGTCTATATCAGCAAATTCTTTATATACCGAAGCAAATCTGACATAGGCAACTTGATCTATCTCTTTCAATTTGTCCATTACAAGTTCGCCCAAACTTGATGAATTCACTTCTTTTATCATTGCATTTGCATATGAATACTCAATATCAGAAACTAATTTCTCTAGCGTTTCAATTGATACAGGGCGTTTTTCGCATGCCCGCATAAGTCTGTCTATTAACTTATTGGCATCAAAAGGCTGACGGGATTTATCTCTTTTTATAACCATCAACGGAATGGTTTCTATTATTTCATATGTTGTAAAACGAGAGCCGCACGCTAAGCATTCTCTACGTCTTCTTATTTTTAACCCGTCCTCAGTCTGGCGAGAATCAACAACCTTACTTTCTAAATGTCCGCAAAATGCACATTTCATTTTATCAATCCCTCATGAATCATAATGTTTATAGAATCATTATAACACTAAGTAGGACTTCATTCAATACTTATAATCCATAAATCTCTGCTAAATAGTCTTCCACTATGTACTCAAGCGTTACAGGATCCACATCCTGTCCTTCTAAACGGTTTAACAAATCCATAACAACCTGATACTCATCTGAAATGTCGGAGATTGAGGTTATTGTTTTTGTTACGCCGTTATCAAAGAAAACTTGCTCAATGCCGAATTGGGTAACCCTTTCGCCCTCAAAAACTCCTTCATTTACAAGCAAAGAATAAACCGGAACTTGTTGTTTCTCTCTCACAGTACAAATCATAAACTCACTCCTTATACTTTTATGATTTGATTATACCTTATTCAAATTAAAATACAACACATTCTGTTTTTTGAATTTCGACATTACATGACAGCATAACTAACATATTGATAAAAACCAAAAAAACAATTAAATCAAATTGCATATGAATAGCTTTGTTCGTTATTATATACATTATTTTACAATAAAACTTGTACAATTTGCTTTTTAGAATTTTTAAACTTAATATTCACACATATATTGGTATATTTTCATATTAAAATATTTTTATAAATCATAAAATATTACAAAATAATTTAATATACATTAAAATTATAAATTTAAGTTAACAATGATACTTGTTTTAACAAATTTTGATAAGATTCAAAAAATTGCTGCCTAGATTTTATTGAATTACTATAAATTTCTTGTATAAAATATCCATTATAATTCAAATTCTTTAGTTGATTCATCAAAGCTGCTACGTCTAATGTACCCTCGCCTATTGGCAAACAATCATGTACTTTATTATTATCACTTAAATGAACATGGACTATGTTTTTTCCAAGCTTATTTACAAATAATTCTTGATCAATATTAGATCGAATTGCTTGTTTATTATCAAAAACAAGTGATACATCTTTATCAAGATATTCTATCATTTTCTGCAAGAAATGAACATCCCCACTTTTACATCGCTCCACATTTTCTTGTGCTACTATTATATCAAATTCTTTTCCGATATCTCGAAGCTTGGCAAAACGTTCAAAATAAAGATCATCTTCTAGAAGTCCCAGTTTACGATCACCATGAAATATAAATATCGTGGCTCCTAATATATTCATTGCATGAAAATACTGTTTATACCACTCTAACGCATCTTCAAACCTACGATCATAATTCGTAAAAAACATAAAAGGTTCAAAAGCGCAAGAAAATGGGTGAAGTGCAATCACACTTTGTCCATTTTCTTTTATTTGTTTTTCTAACTCTTTTACATAACAAGGATTCACTTCACTAAATGTATTTAAAAAGAGTTCCAGATTTTGAACACCCATTTTAGATAAAACATCAATCGTTTTCTCTAACAACTGCGGATAAAAACACGCTGTTGATACACCACAATTCATAATGTACTCCATTCTATAAGATCGAATTTCTATATAAATTAAATATATTTCAATTAAATTATTCTATTTATAAATTATACCATATTAAATTATATTCGTCATTCATAATTTAAGAAATTAGTATGAATTATAAAACATACTTATTATTTATGTTCATTTTATTACATAATTTTAACATTATTACTTTCATATTTTAGAAATATATGTTATATTATAAAAATAGACAAAATTACATTTCAGGAGGTTCATAATGGATATTTTCTATCAAATCTTGCCTTATTTAATTGGTATCGTAGTGTTAATTCTATTAATACTATTAATGTGAAAAAAAGTGCCTGCGGATAAAGCAAGAGTAATCACAGGTTTACGCAAAAGAGTACTATCTGGTCGTGGTGGCATTCAAATCCCATTCTTTGAAACGTCATGCACTATCTCTTTAGAGGCTATGTCTATGCAGACAGATGTTATTGAGGCACCTGCTAAGGGTGGTATTTTTGTAAACATCACCGGTACTGCTGTTGTAAAAATTGATAACAATCATGATAAAATTCTGATTGCAGCTGAACAATTTTGTAATGGAAGTGCAGACAACACAACCAACAATATCAAGGTTGTTGTTGAGCAAATATTAGAAGGTAAATTAAGAGGTATTGTTTCAACTTTGTCTGTAGAGCAAATTAACGAAGATCGTGTGGCATTTGAAAGCTCTATCGAAGAGAGTATTACTAATGAGTTGAATTCTATGGGGTTGAAATTGCTTTCTTACACAGTTCTTAAAATTTCAACACAAGGTGGTTACTTAGAAAACAGAGCAATTCCTCAAATTGCAGCATCAAAATCTGATGCCGATATCGCACAAGCTGAAAGAAAACGTGACACAGAAATCAAAACTGCCGTTGCTATTCGAGAAGGTGAAAAGGCTAGATTGAATGCGCAAGCTGATATTGCAGAAAGTGAAAGAGATAAGCAAATTCGAACTGAACAATATCGTGCAGAACAAGACAAAGCAAAAGCAAACGCCGATATTGCATATAAATTACAAGAAATTGATAACAATCAATTTGTAGCACAAAAAGAAGCTGAATTAGCCAAAAAACAAGCAGTTGTTGTTGAAGAACAATTAGTTGCAAAAGTTAAAAAGCCTGCAGATGCTAAGAGATATGAAACCGAAGTAAACGCAGAAGCTGAAAAAACACGTTCCATTAAAATTGCCGAAGCTGAGGCTGAAACAATAAGAATAAAAGCATTAGCAAATGCTGAAGCTAAAAAAATTGAAGCGGAAGCAGAAGCACAAGCAATTCGTGCACGTGGTTCTGCGGAAGCGCAATCCATAAAAGATAAAGGTATTGCAGAAGCCGAAGCGAAAGATCGTTTAGCAGAAGCTATGAAGAAATATGGCGAAGCTGCTGTTGTTGAAATGCTGATTGATAAACTACCTGATATTATGGAAAAAATTGCTTCTCCAATGTCTCAAATTGATAAAATTACTGTCATTGATAACGGAAGTGGAACCAGCTCCTCTAACTTAGTAAAAACAGTTACCGACGTTGCCGGAAAAGGTTTTGAGGTTATCAAAGATTTAACCGGACTTGATGTTTCCGAATTGATTACCACTTTTGTGAACAAAGAGAAAACCAAAGATACAACAATCGTAAATGTAACCCCTGAAACAAGCACCAACTACATAGAAGAAAACAAAGAAGATTAAACATATTAACAATAACAAATTTGTAGTTGGGTATACCAAGAATTTTGTGTAAATATAAAAACAATCAGAACAAGAAATAGGAACAAAATAGTAATTGACATAGTGTATAGGTTAGTTGAAACAAGTTTATTTAATGACAAAAGGGGCATGCCCCTTTTGTCATTAAATTTTGGCGGCTGAACATAGAATCATCCAGCGATTCTGTCCGAAAACATGATGTTTAATTGGTTTAAAACAACGTCCCAATTTCGACAACGTTGTGTCCATCGTTCGACAATTTTCTTTGAAGCTAAATACAGTATCCTTTTTAAACTATCATCATTTTGAAATGATGGTTTGTTCTTGGTTATTTGTCTGAACTGCCTGTTTAATCCCTCAATAATATTAGTTGTGTATATTATTTTCCTTACATCAGTTGGATATGCAAAAAAGGTTGATAGTATATCCCAGTTATCCTCCCAACTCTTTATGCAAGAAGGATAACTTTTACCCCATTTTTCTTTGAATGATATTAGATTATTCAATGCTTCTTCCTCTGTAACAGCTTGATATACTAGTTTTAGATCTGCCATTAACTTCTTGATATCTTTGTATCCTACATATCGTGTTGAATATCGAATTTGATGTATAATACAACGTTGAATGTGCGCTTTGGGATATGCTGCATTGATTGCTTCTTTAAAACCTTTTAAACCGTCAACACAAAATAGGTATACATCTTGCAAACCCCTTGATTTCAAGTCATTCATAACGCTCAACCAGAATTTTGAGCTCTCGTTTTCTCCAATCCAAATGCCCAATATATCTTTATTTCCTTCAAGTGTAATTCCTAAAACCACATATGCTGCTTTCGTTACAAACTGATTGTTTTCTTTTACTTTGTAGTGTATTGCATCCATGAACACAAATGGGTATACACTATCTAGTGGACGGTTTTGCCATGCTGTTACTTCCGGCATTATTTTTTCTGTTATCTTGCTTACTAGTCCATCTGAAATTTCTACATCATAAAGATTTTTTACTTGTTCAGCAATATCTCGTTGAGACATGCCACAAGAGTAAAGTGCAATAATTTTTTCTTCCATCCCGTCAGCATTACGATTATATTTACCAATAATTTGTGGTTCAAATTCACCGTTTCTATCACGAGGAACATTAATATCCACTTCGCCAAGTTGTGTTTTAACTGTTTTCTTTGAATATCCATTTCGATAATTTTTCGACATGCTTTTTCCGTCATCGTTCGCTATTCTTTGACTTTTTTGGTAACCCAATTCTTCGTCTAATTCACTATCCATAACTTGCTGAAGAACATCTTTGAACATCTCTTTCATTGCCTGCATAACCTCTGTTGTGCTTGTGAAGTTTTGGCTGTTCACATACTCTTTTAATAACTCTTTCGGTTGCTTTTCCATAAAAAAATACTTCCTTTCATACTTGAATTTATTATCTTAATTCTTGTCTGATTGGAAGTACCTTATTCACTTTTACACAAAATTTTCGGGAGTCTCTTGTAGTTTAAAAGTGGTATCTATCACATTAGGATAGATACCACTTTTTTAATTACTATTTCTTTTTATTCACTTGTTTTGCACGTAAATTATTATCTAAAATTTGTTTTCTAATTCTTATATTCTTCGGAGTAATTTCTAACAATTCATCTTCATTGATGAACTCTAAGCATTCTTCCAAACTCATTTTCTTAGATGGAACTAGTCTTAATGCATCATCACTACCAGAAGCACGCATATTGGTAAGTTGTTTTCTCTTACATACGTTTACTGCTAAATCATCTGATTTTGCTGACATACCAACAACCATACCTTCATAAACTGGGGTTTGTGCATCAATAAATAATACACCACGCTCTTGAGCGTTAAACAGGCCATATGCTACTGCTGTACCTGTTTCAAACGCAACGAGTGAACCGTTTGATCGACTGATTATTTCGCCTTTATATGGTTGATAGCTATCAAAGATTGAATTTAAAATACCCTCACCTTTTGTATCAGTTAAGAATTCACTTCTGTAACCAAATAAACCTCTTGCCGGAATTAAAAACTCAATTCTCATACGGCTTCCTTGTGGGGTCATTTGAATTAAGTCAGCTTTTCTTGTACCCATTTTCTCCATTACAGAACCCATAAATTCTTCAGGTACATCAATTAACAATCGCTCAATTGGCTCATAGGTTTTGCCGTCAACTTCTTTCATCAACACTCTAGGTGGGTTAACTGAGAACTCATAACCTTCTCTACGCATATTTTCAATCAGAATAGATAGATGCATCTCACCACGTCCGGCAACTTTTAAGCTATCAGAGTTTTCAGTTGTTGTTACTCTTAATGATACATCTTTTAAAAGCTCTTTATGCAATCTATCGTGAATTTGTCTGGAGGTTACATATTTACCCTCACGACCAGCGAATGGACTATCATTAACTGCAAATGTCATTTCTACAGTAGGCTCAGAAATTTTTACAAATGGTAATGGTTCAACATTCGTTGGTGCACATAATGTATCACCAATTGTAATGTTTTCAATACCTGAGAAAATAATAATATCTCCCATTTTTGCACTGTCAGTTGGTACACGTTTTAAGCCTTCAATTTGGTTTAAGCTAACGATTCTTCCTTTATAAGGAGTCTTCGTATTATGATAATCAGCTACTATAACGTCTTGGTTTACTTTAATTTGTCCACGTTCAATTCTACCAATACCAATTCTACCAACATAATCATTATAGTCGATAGAAGATACTAATACTTGAAGGTCGCCTTCTTCATCACCTTCCGGAGGATCAATATGATTTAAAATTGCTTCAAACATCGGAATAAGGTCAGTTCCAACATGGTCAGGTGAAAGTGATGCTGTTCCATCTCTACCGGAACAGAATAAAACTGGGCTTTCTAATTGCTCTTCCGTTGCATCTAAATCTAATAATAATTCTAAAACTTCATCTACAACTTCATGACAACGAGCATCAGGACGGTCGATTTTATTTACTACAATAATAATTTTATGACCTAATTCTAGTGCTTTTTGAAGTACAAAGCGAGTTTGTGGCATTGGTCCTTCTGCTGCATCAACAAGTAAAAGTACACCATTTACCATTTTTAATATACGTTCAACTTCACCTGAGAAATCGGCATGGCCAGGAGTGTCGATGATGTTAATTTTTACACCATTGTAGCTAGCTGCTGTATTTTTAGCAAGAATTGTAATTCCTCTTTCACGTTCTATATCATTGTTATCCATAACTCTATCTGCAACAACTTGATTTTCTCTAAATGCACCACCTTGTTTCAACATTTCGTCTACTAAAGTAGTCTTACCATGGTCAACGTGGGCAATAATTGCGACATTTCTTAAATCTTCTCTAATCATTAATGGGGCCCCTTTCAAAGGCGTTTTTTATCAAAATACATTATACTGCATATTTCGTCAATTTACTAGTTTTTTTATTCAATTCAGTACATTAGCTAAAAACTAACAATAAAATCCTTTTATTTTCGTATGTATTGAACCTAGATTAGTATTGCATCTTTATTATTATTACATTCAAAATTTAAGCTAATCTACTCTAAAACCACATAAAAACTGAAGTTTCTTTTGGAAACTTCAGTTTTACTTTATTATTCAGGCTGTAAAAACAATCGAATTGTATTTACTCTTGCTATATCTATCAGCTCTTGAGTAGAAACGTTTTTAATGCTTGCAATTACATCCGCTGTTTTTTCTATCATATCAGAAGTTGTGCGCTTACCCCTAAATGGAACTGGTGCCATATAAGGGCAATCCGTTTCAAGCAAAATACGTTCTAGCGGTGTTGCAGCTATTACTTCTAACGTTTTTCTTGCATTTGGAAAAGTTACAACACCTGTAAAGCCAATATATAATCCAAGTTTCAGACATTCTTTTGCTGTTTCTGCACTTCCGGTAAAGCAATGAACAACACCCTTTGGTTGATATTGATTCAACAACTCCATTGTATCTTGCACCGCTTCTCGAGAATGAATGATAACAGGGACATCTTTTGCTTTTGCTAATTGCAACTGTTCTTCAAATACACGTTTTTGAACATCTCTAGGTGAAAAATCGTAATGATAATCCAATCCAATTTCACCTAGTGCCACTACTTTATCTTCATGCAGCATTTTATCGATTTCGTCTATATAGCCATCATCTACCTCTGCAGAATCATGAGGATGTACGCCAACAGCTGCATAGATAAACTGATATTTTTTTGCTAAAGCAATACATTCACGAGAACGCTCTATATTGCAACCAACATTTATGATATTCGTTACTCCATTATCTTGAATAAACTGTAGTACTTGTTCTAAGTCTTCTTCAAAACGCTCATCATCATAATGCGCATGAGAATCAAATATACCTTGCATTATATAGTCCTCCATTATACCTTTCAGCGGGTACTGCCCTGCCAAAACGTATAAACTTTTCTATTATTCAATACAACATTATCTTATCTTTGAGCCTGCAGGAATTGTATCATCAACAAAAATAACTTTAACATCATCATTTGGGCAATCTGCTGCTAAAATCATACCGTTAGACTCAACACCTCTTAGTTTAACAGGCTTTAGATTTGCAACAATAATTACCTTTTTACCGATTAAATCAGAATCACTATACCATTTTGCAATTCCACTTACAACTTGGCGTTTACCGTTTCCGTCATCCAAAATGAGTTGATATAGCTTATCTGATTTTGGAACCTTAGCACATTCTAAAATTTGAGCAACAGTAAGGCTTACTTTTTGGAAATCTTCAATTCCAATTTGAACGCCTTCCACTTTTTCTTCAGCTTTTACAGCTGCCGCTTGTTTATATTTCTCATTCATCGCATTGATTTCTTCCATTTTCTTAGCTTCATCAATACGGTTAAATAATGGAGCAGCCTCGCCTACTTTTGTAATGCCGTTGTTGCCGAAATCAGAAAGACTTTCTAATGTTATTACATTACAGTTTAATTGCGCAAAAATCTTTTCTGCAGTTTCAGGCATAAATGGTGACAACATTACACCTATATAACGAATGCTCTCAATTAAGTGAAACAGCACTGTTCTTAATCGGTCATGATTTGCCTCATCTTTTGCAAGAGTCCAAGGAGCAGTTTCGTCGATATACTTATTAGAACGTCTTGCTAAATCCATAATAGTATCAAGCGTATCAGCAAGTCTTAAATCATCCATTTGTTTTATAAAGCTTGCAACCGTTTCCCTGCAACATTCTATTAACTCACTGTCGACTGGTTCTGTTACATTTGGGTTAGACACTTCACCCTCGAAGTATTTGTTGCTCATTGCTATCGTACGGTTTACTAAGTTTCCAAGAGTATTTGCTAAATCTGAATTAAAACGTGCAATTACCGTTTCATACGTAATAGCTCCGTCTTGACCATATGGCATTTCACTTAGCATATAGTATCTTGTTGCGTCAACTGAGAATAGATTTGCTAAATCATCTGCATAAATAACATTTCCTGTTGATTTACTCATTTTGTCTTTTCCAAACAACATCCAAGGATGGCCGAATATTTGCTTTGGTAGTTCAACATCAAGAGCCATCAACATAATTGGCCAATAAATTGTATGGAAACGTAGAATATCTTTTCCGATTACATGAATATCTGCAGGCCAATATTTTTTAAACAGCTCAGAGCTGCCATCTGGATCATAGCCTAAAGCAGTTATATAGTTGGATAAAGCATCAATCCACACATATACAACATGTTTTGGATCAAAATCAACAGGGATACCCCAAGTAAAGGATGTTCTGGATACACATAAATCTTGCAATCCTGGTTTTAAGAAGTTGTTCACCATTTCTTTTTTACGAGATTCCGGAACAATAAAATCAGGATGATCTTCAATATGTTTCATCAAACGATCTTGATATTTACTCATTTTAAAGAAATATGCTTCTTCTGTTGTTTTCTTAACTTCTCTTCCGCAATCAGGACATTTTCCGTCAACTAATTGTGTTTCAGTAAAGAATGATTCACAAGGCACACAATACCAGCCTTCATATTCACCTTTATAAATATCGCCTTGATCATATAGCTTTTTAAAGATTTTCTTAACAACCTTTTCATGCTGTTCATCTGTTGTTCTAATAAATTGATCATAAGAAGAATTCATCAAATCCCAAATACCACGAATTTCGCCAGCTATTTTATCTACGTATTCTTTTGGATGAATACCTTGTTCTTTTGCAATATCCTCAATTTTTTGTCCATGTTCGTCTGTTCCTGTCAAGAAATAAACGTCATCGCCCTTTAATCTTCTGTAACGTGCAATTGCATCTGTTAAAACAATCTCATAAGTATTGCCAACATGTGGTTTTCTTGAAGTATATGCAATCGCAGTTGTAATATAAAATTTATTTGCCATAATTTAGCCTCCAATACTCTATTTTAAAATTATGATACATCTTTTGCAGTGGTATTCATATGAAGTCCAATACAGAATAAAAAAGCTCCCACCTTTAAACATTACATTTAAAGACGAGAGCATTATGCTTCGTGGTACCACTTTAATTCGTTTCTATCTTACGATACAAACCTTTTCAACTACATCAATAGTTTATCACGTTAACGGGTGAATCCGTCGCAGCCTAGAAGAAAACTTTTCGGTGCGCAGCTCCAAGACCATGTTCAATAAATGATCACAATACCCTTTTCCAGCAACCGGGGTTCTCTGTTAATGGACTATTTATCTACTCTTCTTTTCATAGCATTTTAAATATAATAATAGTATATCCATAAATGAAAGATTTGTCAATCACTACACTAAAATAATATATACCGTATCACTTGAAATTGTGGTTAATAATGGTTATAATGATTCAAGGAGTTGATATTATGAACTATTATGCCCCAAAAAAGAAAGTTCCTATTCTTCCATTGTTAATTGTTCCAATAATTCTTATAATCTCTTTTTCATATGTAAACTTTTCTCCATATATCAGTAATTGCTATTCAATATTGGATATGCTTGTTTCATCAAGTTATTTGCTTTTATGGGGGTTAATGTACTATTTTGCATGGAAGTCAAACAGCGTTTTCATTTCCTCAATTTATTGTGGAGTATGGATTCTTTGTTTTGTAATTATTTTGGTTACATTTTTAACCGATCCGAGCATAAAAAACAGCACTGCCACAGGCTTTTTTTCAACTGATGAATCATCTTTTATAGATCCGCAATACCATGATTTTTATGATGTCGATTTTAATAAAATAAACATTACTTCTATTTTAGCTATTCTTCCACTATGCGGTTTTCGTTATGCAGTCAATCAATTTGGAAACAGCGCTACCATAGTTTCTTCATATATCACTTTGTTATCAATTGCCTTGGTTTTTATTGCTATAGCGACTATTCTTATTTTCCATAGCATTAAAATGCGTTTTGTAGAAAAGAAGATTGAGAATACATTAAAAATGGAAGAAGAAAATCATAGATATCGACACAGATTCGACTAGTCTAATATCATATTTCATATACAATAAACGCATCGGTGAACCGATGCGTTTTTATGTTTCTCTTATTGCTTTATTAACATAAATACCCAAAATCAATTTAATTACTTAATACTTAAAATTATTTTATAAACGATTTATTATTTCCTGCAACATAGATTGTGCTTTTTTAATATCGGCAATTTGTTGCTCGCCTTCTTGAATTTCTCGTTCTATTGTAATGGCGCCTTGATAACCACATTTATGTAATTTTTCAATAAACAAAGGAAAATTTACAACACCATCCCCAATAGGAGCTTCATTGCCCAGTGCGTATGGATCCGTTGGATATTTACCATCTTTGCCATGCACGCCTTTTACATAGTTTCCTATTATATCAAGAGCATCACATGGATTAGCTTTACCATACATAACCAAGTTTGCAGGATCCAAGTTAATACCAATATTATCAAACCCAACATCTTGTATTAATCGTAGTAACGTAATCGGTGTTTCCTGACCTGTTTCAAAAACAAAGTTAATATTTTTATTTTTCGCATAGTTTGCAATATGTTTTACTGCAGCAACTACTTCTTTATAGTTTTGCTCATTCGGATTTTCGGGAATAAAACCTAAATGAGTGTTAACATCAGATACCCCCAACGCACTAGCAAAATCAATTGCGCCTAATAACTCATTCATTCTAATATGACGATATGCAGAAGGAACGATGCCTAAAGTTAATTGTCCTTCATAAAAATTCCAAGCAGATGGGCCAGTCCATCCACCGATAATTGCAGTAATTTCCACATGATACTTCTTTGATAACTTTTTAATTATGTCAACTTGGTCTTGAGTACGCAAACTCATATCCCAGCTGGAAAATTGGCAGGTTTCAAATCCCATTTCATGTGCATCTTTGAATTTTTTCTCAAGTAAGCCTTCCTTGCCATTCTTGCAATTATGAATAATTACTCCCAATCTCATCTTAGTCATATCAAATACCTCACTTTAAAATATTACTGCTTGCTACTCCGAGCAAACTAAATATTTGCATAGCTCTATTTTCGAATAAATAATACTCCCAATGTACCTTCACCACAATGATTTGTAACCGTACAACCGGCTGTTGTCTCTAACACCTCAGTAAATGGTTGACATTCTAAAACAACTTGTTTTGCAAGTTCTATTGTTTCGTCATCACATTTCGTATGAGTAATAAAAATGCGATCCAAAATGATATCATCTCTACCCTGCAATTTATCTTTTATGTACGTTTCTAGGCATTTATTATAAACGCCTCTATATTTTTTCCCTACGTTCATTTTTCCTTCTTCTACTAGGATACAAGGTTTAAGCTTTAAAACATTTGCGCCTAAAGCCGCAACCCCAGAGCAGCGTCCACCTTTATATAAATATTGCAAACTGTTTATAACAAAGCTTGCTTCAACTTTAGAAGTTAAATCATTAATTTGCTTTACGATTTCTTCAACTTCAACATCTTGTTGTGCTAATTCATATGCTTTAATTACTAACAATGCAGTTCCGGTTGAGAGATTTCGAGAATCAATTGGATATATTCCGCCTAGTTCCTTTGCAGCTATGAGTGCGTTTTGATGTGCACTTGAAAATTCGGAACTAATATTAAAATGTATTATCGTTTCATATTCTTTTTTTAATTCCGTAAAAAGCTTTAAATAATCTTCTACAGAAGGTGCAGCTGTTTTTGGTAATTGTCCTGTTTTTGATACATAACTATATATATCTTCAGGAGAAACATCAACACCATCACGATGAGAACTCTCACCCATTGTAATGTATAATGGAACGATACTAACATTATATTTTTCTAGAAGGTCAGAAGATAAATCAATTGTTGAATCACCGGTTATCTTAATCTTTTTCATCATGCATAATCTCCTTTTTTTCAACACTTTTTTTCATCATAACACAGATTATCTTAATATACAATATATTATTTATAAAATATGAATATGTTATAATTCAATTATTATATAAAATAAAAAGAGCACACGAGTGCTCCTTTCATTATTTTTGATAAGGATTTTTCTTTCCAAATTTTTTGATCCATCCATCAGGCATAATCATATCCGTATTTTCTTTTACTTTCGCAACATCAACCTTTGGATCTTCACCGACTCTTACTTTTCTTGCTACTAATACATCACGATATGGTGTTGAAAGTGAATTCACAACTTCAATATTACAAGTAGATAAAGTTATAAATTTATCACCAGGCTTAATATCTACAGGCGCATCAAAGTAGCTTCGTTTTAAAACATTCTCTACAAAATGATTAAAGAGTTTTTCTGAACCTAAATCGTAATAGTCATGATAATTGAAGATTTTAGGGTTTTCTACTCGAACATCTTCGGTAAATCGAGCGATAACTTTGTATTCGCCTTTTCCATATATCGTATTAAAAGTTATCGTTGGATGTTCTTTATAGAAGTTGATATTTTTATACTCTTTAACAGGTGCAAAAAATGATCCATCCTTTGCTGCATGACCATACATAGTAATATTATCACTTTGACTGGTTGGAGTTAATGATGTACGGTAATCCATAAAAGGTACACCAAACGCAAATTTTTGTTTTTCCAAGTTTCTGTCTAAATAATAAGCATTATCTTTTCCTTGCGTTACAGCTAGGTCTAATTTTGTTCCCGGGATTGAAATCCAGCCTCGAATATCTTTATTCTTAGCATATAATTTTTCAAAGCTTGCCTTTATTCCCTCAGCATTTACAGCTTCATCATCCGGCTGCCAACCGGTTTTAGCTGTAGAAGATGTAGAAGATTCTGAACTAGAATATAAATTTTTATTTGCTTCTCTTTCTTTTTCGCCTTTTTGATTTTTAACTGAATTTCCTACAATAAGTACAATCGTCGTTATCAATACTGCTAACACGATAACTGCAATACTGCTCAGTATGATCAATTTCTTTTTTCCTAGTTTTATAAAAAGTTCTCTCATCATATACTTTACCTCCATTTTTAGACTTTTATATTTTACCATAAAAAATATAATAAAACAAGATTTATTTACCAATTTTAAAATCGATATTTTATGTATTTTATTTGAACGTAAATACTGAAATTTTATTTATTAGATCAATATCAGTTTAATGAATTTTGAATATATGGTTATTTTTACTAATAAAAGTTAATAAACTTTATTTATTAATAACAATTGACAAAAGTTGTATACATGTTATAGTTTTATTTGTAATAATTGCATTATATTATCAGTTTATATATAAACATTTTGCACTACATTGTTTGCATACATATTTCATTCTAAAATATTAACGCAGGAGGTATGTTATAAGAATTTTAACTATTGATATTTTAAAATTCAAAATAAATTGATTAGTATGAGATATGGTTTGCTATAAATTTTGATTGAAGGAGAAATTGTATGAAGAAAATTGCCAAAAAAATTAGTTGCTTTCTATTAACTCTAATGCTTGTATTTACAATTACCCCATTTGAACCTTTAACTGCAGCAGATACTATTCAGCCATGGACAGTTGGAACTGCATACAAAGTCAATTCCCTTGCTTCTTATAACAACAACTACTATCAATGCCGTCAAGCACACACCGCTATTGAAGGTTGGGAACCGCCGAATGTACCAGCTCTTTGGAAAGAATATACAGGTTCAATCCCTAATCAAACAGTTGCAACACCTCTTCTTTCATTACCAAACGGCAATTATTCCTCTAAACAAGATTTATCAATCACTTGCGCTACTGCCGGAGCTACAATTCGTTATACTACAGATGGTTCTGAGCCTACTGCGAATTCCACTGTTTATACGCAAACTCTTTGGGTTACTAGCACAGTTACTGTTAAAGCTAAAGCTTTTAAAAGCGGCATGAATCCTTCTCCTACAGCAACAGGAATTTATACATACGGTTCCCAACAAACAGTTGCAACACCTCTTCTTTCATTACCAAACGGTAATTATTCCTCTAAACAAGATTTATCAATCACTTGCGCTACTGCCGGAGCTACAATTCGTTATACTACAGATGGTTCTGAGCCTACTGCAAATTCCACTGTTTATACGCAAACTCTTTGGGTTACTAGCACAGTTACTGTTAAAGCTAAAGCTTTTAAAAGCGGCATGAATCCTTCTGCTACAGCAACGGGAATTTATACATACGGTTCCCAACAAACAGTTGCAACACCTCTTCTTTCATTACCAAACGGCAATTATTCCTCTAAACAAGATTTATCGATCACTTGCGCTACTGCCGGAGCTACAATTCGTTATACTACAGATGGTTCTGAGCCTACTGTCAATTCCACTGTTTATACGCAAACTCTTTGGGTTACTAGCACAGTTACTGTTAAAGCTAAAGCTTTTAAAAGCGGCATGAACCCTTCTGCTACAGCAACGGGAATTTATACATACGGTTCGACTCCAACAAATTTTAGAGTCGTCGGTTATTATCCAAGCTGGCAACCAGATAAATTAAACAGAATACAATATGATATCGTAACCCATATAAACTACTCTTTCTTAATTCCAACTGCCGACGGATCTGTTTTGCCTTTAGAAGGTGCAAATACAGCTAGAACAATTATTCAACAAGCACATGCAAATAACGTCAAAGTTTTAATTGCAGTTGGGGGCTGGTCTTATCAAGATATTATCTTAGAATCAACATTCGTATCCGCAACAAATACAGATGCTAAAATTGCAAAATTCACTTCTGCAATTATGAAAGTTGTTACCGACTATGGATTTGACGGGGTTGACATTGATTGGGAACATCCTCGGTATCAAACAGCATCTCAAACACAATATGAAAAGCTAATGGTTTCTTTAAACAAAGAACTAAAAAAGACAAATCGTTTGCTAACATCTGCTGTTATAGCTGGTGTTACTCCATCCGGTACTCCTTATTATGATGCAGCTGCCCATAGTACAACTGTTTTTAACGCTGTTGACTGGTTTAACGTTATGGCATACGATGGTGGAGATGGTATTAACCACTCTTCTTACAATTTTGCAATCAACTGCGCTAATTATTGGAAAAACGCCCGTCAGATGCCTGCAAACAAAGTTGTGCTCGGTGTTCCATTTTATGGACGTCCTTCATGGGCATCATATGATGAAATTCTAGTGGTGAATCCAAATGCATACAGCACTGATACTTCTTATATAAATGGTGTGCAAGCGTATTACAATGGTATTCCAACAATTCAAGCTAAAACAAGATGGGCAAAACAAAACATAGGCGGAGTCATGATTTGGGAATTATCGCATGATACACTTGACAGAAATAAAAGCTTATTGTCGGCTATAGGAAGAGTTGTAAAAGAATAATACTTTGACCTACCACTACTTCCTTAATAAAAAAAGAATCATATTGATTAAACTTTCCCCCTATCATACTTAAAACATTTACTAGTCAATTTGTTTTAAACATGATAGGGGGATTATTTACATTTGCTAATGATAAATTTATCAGTTACAACGGTTTGTTAATCATTTGAATTTCTCGACCTCTACCGTTCGTACTAAAAAATATTTGCGATGAATAGATTATAGCGTGATGATGTATGATCATCATTTACATGAAATTATAATGAGGGAGATAGCAGAATGAACAGAAAAATTTTCAACAAAATCGTATCACTGTTCCTAATTGTAACACTCATCGCAAGTATGCCTCTATTTACGCCAAGTGTCCAAGCATCTACAATTCCACCTAGCAGACTTATACCCAACGATTCCTATGCACAAAGAGAAACTTTGCAACCTTTAGGGACATGTGTTCAAATTGATGAACTAAAAAATTGGAGCCCAGATAAAGACCCTGACGCAAGATACAACAAAGGCAGTATTCAACTTAAAAATCGAGTTACAGGTCCTTTAGTAAACCCATATGCTTCAACTAGCGCAAAAGTTATGGCTTTAAACAAAGTGACAAGTGAGTCCCAAGGAACCGAAACCGTTAACTCCTATGCATTTAATTATTTTCAATATCTTGATTCATTTAACTTTTGGGGTGGTTCAAAAGGTCGAGGGGTAATATCTATTCCTACTCCCGAAAGAATTGATGCTGCCCATAGAAATGGCGTTAAAGTAACCGGTACCATATTCTTACCTTGGGGTGATTCTGAATTTGTTACTGCTGCAATGACGCAACTTACGCAGAAAGACACTAGTGGTAAATATAGTATTGCAGATAAACTATTTGAAATTGCTCAATACTATGGCTTTGATGGCTATTTTATCAACCAAGAGTCCAGCATTAGTTCAACACTTGCAACAAAGTTTAGAGATATGTTGAAATACATCCAACAAAATAAACCAAGCAACTTTATTATGCAATGGTATGACTCCATGTTGCCTAACGGTTCAATTAGCTACCAAGATACCATTAACTCTAGCAATATTGGTATGATTCAGCAAAACAACGTTCGTTATAACGACGAAGCATTTATCAATTTTAACTGGAGCACAACTAAAATAAACACTGCTGTTACTACCATGACAAATGCAGGCAGAAGTCCTTTTGATGTATTCGCAAGTTGGGAAAACATCCCTTACGAAGATTATAATAATCATCCCGGCAGAGTGAATTTCTTGCTTGACGCTAATAATAAAATCAAGACTTCTATTGGTATCCTAGGCCCCGATATTACATTGTCTGCAGCAGATGGACCAGAAGACTTTACAAATTCACATGAAGGAGTATTGTGGGTTGGACCAACATTAAATCCTACAGATACATCTACAAGAGCAAGTACAACAAAGTTTCCCGGAATGTCTAGCTTGATCGCAGATAAAACTCCAATTGTTGGAACAGAGTTTATTACTCATTTCACCACCGGAAACGGGCATAAATTCTATGAAAACGGAGTGATTACCGGTAAACAAAACGGTTGGAATAATGCTTCATTAACTGATACTTTACCAACTTGGCGTTGGATTGTAAATAGCAACGGATCTAAACTTCAACCGTCTATTGACTATGCTGATGCATATTGGGGTGGTACTTCTTTAAAAGTCAATGGTAATTTAGAAAGTGCTAATCCAAACCACATAAAATTATACAGTACAAATTTAAATATCAACTCAAATTCTAAACTAAGCATCACTTATAAAACCCCATTAAATGCAACCAATATGAAAATTGGTTTATGCTTCGGTACCACCTATGCTGATAATAATTTCGTGTTTTTCGATGTTCCGAGCGGAGCTGCAAATCAATGGAACACTCAAGAAATTGATTTATCTGCACACGCAAATAAAACTGCTATTGCAATTTCCTTGAAATTTGAAGCACCAAGTAATACCCCAAATTATTCAATTAACATTGGTCGATTAGCGATTACAACCAATACGGTTACTCCTACAGCAATTGCCAGTTCAAGATTTGATGAAATAATGTTTCATGATTATATGAATGCCGAAGCAAGAATCTATTGGAGCAAAGCAACCAATGCTGACTTTTATGAAATTCACAGAGTAAGAGCGAATGGAACCAAAGAGTTCGTTGGAGCAACTCCAAATAACGCATTTTATTTAACTCGCTTTGTAAGAGATAGTTCTGAAACTAACTTTAATTATGAAATAACACCAGTTCGTTATTCAGGTGGAAAAGGCCCAGCAAACATTTTGAATTTTAAATGGTCTGAGCCTATAGGTACCGCACAGCCTATCGACAACACTACACGCGTAAACCTAGCTTATAAAAAACCGGTAACTTCTAATGTTACTTCTGAACCTGGCCAAGAGGTTAAGAATTTAGTTGATGGCGTTATCACTTCAAGTAAATGGTGCGTTTCTTCAACACGTGCATCCGTTTCTAACCCACACGAAGCAACAGTAGACTTAGGCAGTCCAACTCAAGTTGGAAGATGGGTAGTTTTCAACGCCAACTGTCCAGGAGCAAATGAAGGAACAGCAATGAATACTATTGATTATAAGTTGAAGTATTCAATTGATGGAATTAACTTTACTGATGCTGACGTAGTAACAGGAAACACACTTGATATTACGGATCGAAATTTAACTACACCTATTACAGCAAGATATGTTCGCTTATCGGTTACAAATTCTGATAACTCACCATGGTCTGCTACCCGTGTTTACGAATTAGAATTATATGCAGATAATAATTATGTAAAACGAACAGATGCAATTAACCCACATAAAGTAACAATAAAAAATAACACTGGTGCAACTGATACAGTTCGTTTTGACAATGTGCCAAGTGGAACAACCGTTAAGCTATATAATTCATTAACTTCACAAACAGTAATCGCACAAAAAGCACCTCAAGTAGTAAATGGAACGACTCAAAGTTTTGTTGAATTCACTAACTTGAATTTTGGAGCTACTGAGGGAAGATTATATTACGCAACATATGTAGCGGGTACAACAGAAAGCTTACGCCGAAGTGTACCTTACTATGCTGAAACGGGTACCTCTATTTCTGTAAATAGCTCAAACAGCCAACTCTTTCATTCAATAAAAGGTTTACAAAGCGGTACACCAGCTGGTGTTTTGAGTATTACAAATATGCCTGAAGGTGCTATTCTAAAAGTCTTTGCTGATGCGAGCTCTCTTTCTCCATTGTTAATTTCAGCTCCGGCAAATAGTCAAGGTACAATAAGACAAGAAAGAATACCGTTAGTTGCAAATGGCGGTACTTTATATCTTGAAATCTCTGCAACAGGATATAAAACTCCAACTCGTATTGCGTATACTTACGGTGCAGTAACAACCCTAAATGACGACAATCTATATTAACGCAAGATAATGCCAATCATCTAATTCATCTTTTTCGCTATTAAAATTGTCCTTATCAAAAGGACAATTTGACTGTACTAAAGTTTCTGATTCGATATTATACTGTTATATAAAAGCTGAAACAGCTTTTCATACGCAAACATATCAATAGGCAAAATTCGTAATGGAGGAGTAATTATGCAAAAAAAGAAAGCAAAATTCAGGTTCTTAAGTATTTTCATTTGCGCTGCTATGGTATTTGGTGTATTGACAATTCAAGTGACAAAGGTTGACGCATATACTGTGAAAACAAACCAGCCGTACTTTCATGGGTATCATGCTGATCAAGTACTAAATTGGAGTCCTACCACAGATCCATACGCAAAATACAATCGTTCAAGGGTTCCATTAGCTACTCGTATTCCTGCTTTTTCACAAACACAAGCAAAGCCAACATTAAGTACTGAGCCTACCTTTCACTACCTTGCTGAAGATTATGAAGGCTTAGCACTAAAACCTGTTAAGTACAACGATATTTATTCTTCTTATTTATTTAACTTTTGGCAATATACCGATACCTATTCTTCTTGGCATGGTGCACCGATATATGGTTCAGATACCGACTATGGAGTTATCAACTTACCGAACCCAGGTTATACAGATGCCGCTCACAGAAACGGTGTTTTGAGTATGGGATGTTGGTTTTTGCCAAGAAGACAAGGCACATCAATTGCTCAATGGTTAACAAAAAGCGGAAATACCTACCCGCTGGCTGATAAACTAGTTCAAATGGCTAATTATTATGGATTTGACGGATATTTTATTAATCAGGAAATAGGAATAACCTCAACACAAGCTACTGACTTTAAAGCTTTTTTAACTTCTATGAGAAATCAAGGAATGCATATTGAAATATATGATTGTTTAAATAACAGTGGCTCATTAAACTATCAAAATGCATTTAATAGCAACAATAATACTTGGCTTAAAAATGGTTCAACCAGAGTTGCAAATTCAATGTTTCTCAACTATGCTTGGTCAAGTGCTGGGCTTACAAATTCAGCTAATTATGCAACTTCATTAGGCATCAATCCATTAACCGATGTACTTTGTAGTATTGAAGGTGGAAAATACAGATTTAATCCTCCTTACGATCCACGCTCAAACCTAAATACAAACGGAACACTAAAATGTGGTATGAGTCAGCTTGGCCTTCCGTTCGATATTCCAACCGATTCAAACCAGCAACCACAGCTGTACCAAAAGGAAAGAGAATGGTGGTCTGGTCCTAATCAAGATCCAACTAATACAGGACGTGGTGGAGCTTATCCAAGCTGGGATGGTATTGCACATTATATTGCTGAAAGATCAGTTATAGGCTCTTATCCTTTCGTTACACGGTTTAACACAGGTCATGGAACACAATTTTTCAGCAACGGAGCTGTTTCCAGTACGAAAGAATGGAATAATGCGGGTATTCAAGATATTCTTCCTACTTGGCAATGGTGGATGACTAGTGCAGGCACTAAATTGAATGCTGATTTTGACTACACTGATGCTTATGAAGGCGGAAGTAGTTTGAAAATTTCAGGCACAACAAGTTCTGCTAATGACTTAAGACTCTATAAAACAAAATTGAGCGTTACGAACGATGTTAACTTCTCTATTACCTATAAAACTGGTTCACAAGGTACAGCATCTAACATGAAAGTTGGTTTAATATTTGAAGATGCACCTACTTCTTTCACCTATCTTGATGTTGGCAATACAACAACAGCAGGATGGAATACTAAAAACTTCAATTTATCAAGTTTTGCAGGACGGACAATTGCAGCTATTGGACTTCGATTTGAATCAACCCCTTCAAACTACACTATTAAAATCGGTGAAATAGCAGTTACAAATTCAACATCATCTATTCCTTCAACACCTACCGGTTTTACTATAGATAATGTATATATGGGTACGAATTCAGCAGAGCTTTATTTATCTTGGACCTTTAATCAAACAGGCGTTTGGTATTATAACGTTAAAAGAGTAAAACAAGATGGTACAAGAGAATTATTAGGAAGAATATATGATGAAGTATACTATGTAAAATCAATTGAAAAAGAAGGTAGTGAATCTACATCTACTCTTGAATTAACCGCAGTAGGCTTTGACGGTAGAGAAAGTTCAGCAGCTACTACGACTTTAACATGGCCAACAACCGCTATTCCTGCTGTTCCTACGGGTCTTACTGCAACATCACCTAGCACATCACAAATTAACGTAACATGGAATTCTTCAGCAGGAGCCACTGGTTATGATTTATTGGTTGATGGCTCAACAATCAGCAATGTAACAAGTCCATATTCACATACAGGACTGTCCGCAAATTCCAGCCATAACTATCAAGTTAGAGCTAAAAATTCAGCCGGTTCCAGTGCGTGGAGCTCACAAGTTAGCGCAACCACACAATCGAGCACTTCAACTAACATTGCGCTAAATAAAACCGCTACTGCCGATTCCTATGATATTACAGGGCATGAAGCACCAAAAGCAGTAAATGGAGTTGTAACAGGCGATAGCAAGTGGTGCTCTACACAAAATATTGGTTCTCAATGGCTCAAACTGGATTTAGGCTCCAATTACAATATCAGTCGTTGGGTAGTTAAACATGCCGGCACAGGTGGTGAGCCAACTTCCTACAATACAAAAGATTTCAAACTGCAAAAGAGTGCTGATGGAGTAACTTGGACTGATGTTGATTCTGTTACAGGAAACACCGCAAATATAACAGATCGAACCGTAACCTCATTTAACACAAGATATGTTCGACTTTTTATTACCAATCCACAAACTTCAGTAAATTATAAAGCTGCTCGTATCTATGAATTTGAGTTATATCAATAGCAATATGACCTTAATAAGTAAATATCAATAAACAAAACAGAAGCTCTTTCAAGGTAATCTTGAAAGAGCTTCTGTTTTGTTTATTTTTCAAAGATATATCCGAAATATTTTCCTTCAAATTTATCTTGTACTTCTTTTCCCTTTAATGTCCAAAGAAAAATAGGTGCTTTGAATATGGTTTTACAAAGTTTAAATGATAGATTCGAAATATAGCGATAATCGTATGCAATAAAGTTTGGTTTAGCCATAAAATTGGTCATTAGATTCGTAATCATAAAACCTAATAGTTTATCTTTAAAAGTATCTTTCCCAACTGTTTTGATTTTTGATGATAATTGGCCTCGAACAATATCTGGTCTATTTTTCTTAAACCAAGCTACAATTAACGGATTAAAACTTTCTATACAGTAATCACCATTATAAGAATCCAAAAGTTCTACTACATATGGGCACGATATTATTTCTGAACCTTTACTTTTTAATTCAACAAGCAACGGAACTTTACCATTAACCAACGTTAAAACATCTTTGAATAAAGGTATTTTTTCTTCTGTGTTTTCTAATGACAATTCGCACAATTCCTCATAAGTTGATTCCTCAATCATCTTTTCAACGCCGCAGACTCTCATTGTATTGCTATCATGAATAACAACAACTTTATCATCGAGCGTTTTATGTACATCTAATTCTATGCCGAATCCACTTTCAACCGCTAGGGAAAAAGCTTTCATACTGTTTTCCGGAACACCGTCACCATGAAGCCCTCTATGTGCCAAATGGACATTGCGAAACTTTTCAATTGCTTGAGAACTTTTTTTGGGTGCAATAAGATACAAATATAAAACGAATAGAATGATTAAAATGATAATGATTGTATAAACGTATGCCATTAATCCGCATCTCCTAAGTATTCTAATTTATCCTTCTTTGCTTCCGGCTTTGAGTCACCATGCTTAACAAATAACATTGTGACAAATGCTAATGCTGAGAAAATTACTGCATAAGGAAATAGTACCTTATATTCCAATGAAGTGTTTTCAATTAAAAATCCGGAAAAGATTGGTGTTATGATTTGCGCAGCCATAGAACATGTATAATACATTCCAGTATATTTTCCAACATCGGAGCCTTTACTCATTTCAACTACCATTGGATAAGAATTTACGTTAATAGCAGCCCAACCAATTCCAACAAGGGCAAACACAACATATGCTAATGGTGTTACTGAGCGAAAGAACGCTGCACTAAAATAAGCAACTGTCATCATTACAATTCCACCCAGAATTACTTTTTTTCTTCCTAGTTTCGTTGAAATAATTCCAATTGGGAAATAACTTAATATCGCAAAGACTGTACCTGCCATTAAGTATTTGGCATATAAATCACGTGTATCATTCCATACATTTGCTGTAAATCTTGAGAATGCCGTTCCTACAGCGTTATAAGCAAAAAACCAAAACACAATAGATGCTAATAAGAATATCAAACTCATTTTCACATCTTTTGGCATTTTTTCTTTTGGTGCATTTTTATCGTCTTTTTCATTGACATCATAAACTGCCACTTCTTCTGCTATCTTACGCTCTTTGACTGTAATAAGCAAGATGGCAATCGCAATTACCATAATAATCGCTACTGAAATATAAACTGGTACATAAGTACCGCTTTTAGTTGGTTTTAAAACGAATATCATAATAAGCGTAAAAATTCCGCCTACTGCACCCATTAAGTTAATAACTGCGTTCGCCTTACTGCGCAATGGTTTTGGAGTCAAATCCGGCATAAGTGCAACTGCGGGAGAACGATATGTACTCATTGCAACTAAAACCACACCTAAAGCAACCATAAATAATATAAAATTATTTGTATCGTTTGCAATAGGAATTAAGATAGCAAATATAACAGCTAATATAGTTCCAAAAACAATATAAGGGGTTCTTCTGCCAAAACGGGTCTTCGTTTTATCAGATAATGCTCCGAATAGTGGTAACATAAAAAGCGCCAAAACATTATCAAGAGCCATTATAATACCTACATTTGTTTCGCCCATTCCAAATGTTTCTTCCAACATCTTCGGAATTGCGTTATCATACAACTGCCAAAATGCACATATAGACATAAATGCAAATCCGATAAAAAAGGTTCGTTTATAGTTTAGCTTCATAGATTCATCCTCCTTTTATTTTCTTTATAATACCATTTATTTTGGCAATTTACAATAGAATTGTTTCGTATCAATTAACAATTTTATTAATTTTGTATAACACAAAGCGTACTTCTTACAAAAAGGCAATACAATAGACGAGTTATCGTCTACCATATTGCCTTTTTTGTTGCCTATATTATTTTCTTAAGCTGCTAGCTCCACGTAATAAGTGGCCATTCAATAAACTTACGAGTCCATCGACCTTTTGGGGTGATAATTCACCTTTTGTTAATAACGCAAACTGGCGTAACGGCATATCACTGACCATACTCTTAATCATTTTTGAAAGATCGTCTGAATCGGAACGGAACATTTCATCTATCATCTTATTGACTTTTTTATTAACAATACGGCCAATCCAATTTGACTGAATTTCACCTAATGTTGAGTTGTTTGTAAAAGGTTTTATATTATGTTCAGCAGGAATTTCGCCACCGTATATTACTTTAAATTGCTCCTTTGGCACATCATAAGATTCTGTTGAAATTAAATTGTAATACAAAGGTGCTGAATTACGATAGTCGGGAATTTCACCATTTTGGTTGCTTTTTATTGTTACAGTATCAGATAATCGTATATCACGAGAAGATGCACCAATGCCGATAGTATAAACTCCACTTTCAACAAACCAATCCTTTATGTTTACATTGTAATATGCAAAAGCCCTTGAATCAAGCGTAAAAGATATGGTTTTACTTTCATTTGGCTGCAATTCAACTTTTGCAAAGTCTCTAAGTTCGCTTATAGGCTTAAAGATTGTACTTTCAGGCGCTTCAACATATAGTTGTACAATTTCTTTTCCTAGCATTTTACCGGTATTGGTTACCATTACATTTACAGTAAGAGTATCTGAATTTGAAATATTCTTCTCACTCACTATTAAATCAGAATAAGAAAAAGCTGTATAAGAAAGTCCGTATCCAAAAGGATACATTACTTGCTTTTGTGCTTTATCATAATAACGATAGCCAACATAAATGCTCTCTCGATATTCTATGTTTCCGGTAGTGCCGAAATGGTTAATACTCGGCGTATCTGCTAAAGATAACGGATATGTTTCAGCAAGCTTTCCGCAAGGTGAATAGTCACCAAAAAGCAAGTCAAATGCCGCATACCCACTATTTTGTCCACATAGATTCATTAACAAAATAGAATCCACTTGATCTCTCCACGGAATATTCACAACGCCACCCGTACTGATAACCGCAACAATTTTCTTTCCGGTCGCAGCCAGTTTCTCTACAAGCTTATTGTGTGCCTTGGGCATATCTAGGTTTGTGCGGTCAAAGCCTTCACTTTCATATCTATCAGGCAAGCCTACAAATACAAATACGACATCTGCTTTGTTTGCTACTTCAACCGCCTCTGCAATTCGTTCATCATTAGGCTCATCGTCATCCATTTTGTAGCCGGAGGCAAATGAATAGTTGATTTTTTCGGTATCTAACGCTTCTATAAAAGATGTTATTCTTAACGGAGAAATTCTTGAACTGCCTGCGCCTTGGAATCGTGGAGTATTTGCAAACTCACCAATTAAAGCAATATTTACCTTTTTATTTGCAGGCAATGCATCACCAAGTTTTAACAAAACCGCACTTTCTCGAGCAATTCTGCGAGCTAATTCATTATGTAAGTTTGCGTCATATGACTTTGTTTTATTTTTTTTAGCTTGTAAAGCTATTGCAGTCATTCGCATCGCACAAATATCTACTAATGCTTTGTCAAGCTCTCCCTCTTGTACTGCTTCGATAATTTGTTTATCAGTAGCATCATTAAAAGCAGGCATTTCTAAATCCAATCCTGCTTTCACTGCTTCAACACGATTATTCATTGCTCCCCAATCCGTTACAATTGCTCCTTTAAAGCCCCATTCCTCACGAGGAATATCGGTCATCATACGCTTATTGTCAGATGCATAAATTCCATTTATTTTATTATAAGCACACATTAAAGTCCAAGGCTGTGTTTTTTTTACTGCAATTTCAAAACCGCAAAGATATATTTCTCTTAAAGCACGCTCATCAACTACTGAGTTTGATACAAGTCGTGCTTTTTCTTGGTTATTAGCTAAATAATGCTTTAAGCTTGTTCCGACATTTTGACTTTGCACTCCTTTAATGAAAGAGGCTGCCATTTCTCCTGTGACAAGTGGATCTTCGGATATATATTCGAAATTTCGTCCGCACAAAGGACTACGCTTGATGTTTGCTGCCGGTCCAAGAACAATTCCAACGTTCTCCTGAATACATTCCTCACCTATAGCTACTCCCATTTCATATAACAAGTCACGATCAAAGCTACACGCAGTAGATACTCCAGCTGGGAAGCAAGTTGCCGGAACAGAGTTGTTAATACCCAAATGATCTGAATCGCCGTCCTGCTTGCGTAAACCATATGGGCCATCTGTTAGCATCAAAGATTTCACTCCAAGACGCTCTATGCCTTTCGTATGCCAAAAATCCTTTCCGGAACAAAGACTTGCTTTTTCGGAAAGAGTCATCTGCTCAACAAGCTCTTTTGCTTTGGAAAGAACGCTTTCAAATGGATTCACAGTTACTTTCACTTCTATCACCCATCCTTTTATAGTTTATTTATTAACATTATTATGCTTAATACTTTTTTGATAGCTGGGATTGCGCCTCTTCTCGAGTAATTTTACCTTGATTGTAGTTTGTCATAATCTGTACGTCCTTGTCGCGCAGCTTATAAAAGCAAATAATAAGGATTAAAGCAAGAATAGCGCCAAATGCAGGAAAAATAGAATACATAAACCAAATTCCATCAACTGCACTTTGTGGTTGTACTGCTTTTGCGCCTTCAACAAACCCAAAAGCGCCTAACATTAGCATTCCTAAAGCACTCGAAACTGCGCCAATCATTTGAGTTGCAAAGGTTTGAATCGAAAAAGTGATGCCTTCTGCCCTAAACCCTGTTTTATATGTACCATATTCAACACAATCAGCACTAAACATAAACATCATTGTCATAATAATTCCCATTCCAAGCCCTCTTACTGCGGAAATAATTAAAAATATAATAAAGTTGCTGTATCCTACAAAGTAGCTGATTATGCTAAAAACCACAGTAATGATAAGTCCACTCATATAGATATAAATCTTATCAAATCTTTTTGTAAACTGTGGCATCACCGCAGCAGCCAAAACCATTGGAAGAATCATGGTTAAAATAATTGCTGCAAATAATGACTCATCCCCAAGGTTGACACGAGCAAAATATACGCCCATTGTTTGAAGCATATTCGTAACACTTGAAACAATCATTGCACCATAAAAAATAAGCAGATATTTATTTTTGGATAAATAGGTTATGATATTTTTCAAAGTGATTGGTTCAGAATGATTATCCACCATTCGCTCTTTTGTATTCACTCCAATTGGGAGCATACACAAAAAGCCAACAAGCGCAAACAATATGCTGATTCCGAGCCAACCAATTTTCGGACGTAAAATAGGAGCTATCACGTTTATTAACAACATACCAATTAAGCCCGTTACACGTCCAAGAGAAATCAGTGATACACGCTCTTGCAAGTTTCCTGTCATTGCTGTTGTAAGTGCAAAAATCGGCACATCGCATATTGTATAAGACATTCCCCAACAAATATATAAAGTTCCTGCTAATATTGTTTTTAACATAGGTGGGAATGAAGCCGGTGTTAAAAAAATCAGAACAGTAAATATTGGAATTAAAAAAGTAGAAATACGAATCCACGGAAGAAATCTTCCACTTTTCAAGCGACAACGATCCACAATAACTCCAAATATCGGATCATTTACGGCATCCCATATACGTGCAATAATAAAAATGATTCCAACAGCTGCTGCGGTTATTCCTATATCAGTAAAGAATACTTGAACAAACATCGTTATAAAAAAATAAAAGAAATTTTGTCCCATAAAATACAATCCATAGGATACACGCTCTTTGGGGGTTGTCTGGAGTTGCCTATCCATAGCTTTTTTCATTATCAATCATTCCTTATTTTCTGTCATATTCATAAACTGCATAAGCATAGCTGACTCCTGCTGATTGAAAAATCCTTGTAAAAATATTGGAATTAAGGCTTGCACTTCCTCAGGTGAGATTCCAGTCGTTGTTTCACTATTGATATTAGAAAGCAATGCCTGTAAAAACTGAGCTGCCTCTAAAACGCGCTCCATACCAGATGGGTCGGCTTGCGCAAGAGGTGCAGCATTCACCTGTGCGGCATTTAACTCATCATAATATAGTTCTAGCCTATTCAGAAAATTGGCATATTCCTGTGGGCCGCTCCAAGCTGCCTCTGCTAATGCAATAGCACGAGGAAAGACTTGATATTCAAGCTGTTGCGTTGTTTCAACACGTTCTGTCCAAATTGCGCCCTCAATGCCAAGCGTATTGTTACTCTTTTCAAAAGAAACTCCCCTTACACTTGGTATATAATGATAAGTTTTAGATAATGGCACCATAGAATATGGATAATCAAAGTAATTGGAAAACACCTCTGAAAAAATAGCCTTATGTCCATTTTTAAATTCAGAGATACAATAACTGTCTAGCTGCATTTCTGCCCAATACTGCACTATAATATCTTCAGAAAGTAGCTTGGATTTTAAGCTTTCATTCCAACAAATAACGTTCTTATCATGTTTCTGTAAATACTGTTTTACATAATTTATCATAAATCCTTGTAAATCTTCGAAATCTTCTAGCTTAAGCTCTTTCATTTTCGCTTTACAATGCGGACATTTTTCCCATTCTTGTTTTGGCGCTTCATCCCCACCTAAATGAATTAACTTACTCGGAAATAAAGAAATCATCTCATCTAGAATTGTTTCTATCCATTTATATACTTCTGGCTTTCCTCCACATAATATGATCGGATAAATTCCACCTTTTGTTGCTACTTCAATTTGCTCACCATTACAACTTAAAAAAGGATAAGCTGAAATAGCTGCTCTGGCATGACCCGGTATTTCAATTTCAGGAACAATTGTAATTTCACGTTCAGCAGCATATTCAACTAACTCATCTACGTCCTCATGACGATAGAATTCTTCTTTACAGCTTCTTGTTAACAAAGGATATGCTTTGCTTTCTATGCGCCAGCCTTGATCATCTGCAAAATGCCAATGGAATACATTTAATTTGCACAAAGACATCTGCTCTATTATTTTTTTCAGTTCTTCAACAGGAAAATAGTGACGAGCCGTATCAACATGTAAGCCACGATGATTATATAATGGACTATCGCTCAAATAACAACATCTTAATTTCCTCATATTGTTCAATACTGCATTGACTATTAAATGATACAATGTAACGAATGCATAATTTAGCCCCTCAATATCAATGTACTCAACAGTAATCTGTTTCGAGCACACTTGAATACTATACCAGCCCAAAGACTTTTCTTCGTCATTTACATTTTTAATGTTAATGTAGGTATCAATATTATCAGAATAGTGTAGCGCTATATTACAACGCTTATGAAGTCTCTGTGAAAATAGCTCTAACGATTTCTTTGTTTGATCCGTAACGCTAACTGATAAGTCAGTCGGCACCATAAATATTTCTTCTGAAAGACTATACTCTCCATGAACTGTTGGTATGATATTCATCATGCTGAATCCTCACTTTCTTACATTAAAAATTTACAAGCTAACAACTTAACATAGAATTCAATTTGATTTAGTCTATATTAGGGATATTCTTTACATATTGACTCTATTCTAATTCTTAGTGTAATCCAAACAAAATTTCATAACTATCTTATTTTTATAATTTCTATCCACAAAATACTTTAATTTTTGTATAATTTATGGTAAAGTTAAAGTATGATTAAAAAAATATATTTCAACCAAATTAATATCAACTATTTCGGTTATACTACACCTAGCTTTGTTCAATCAGAACTTGATAAATCAATCTCATATCGGCGTGATACTTTAGAAATGCATATGGGGCACGAAGATGAGAATCGATTGTTAATGCTTATTCGAAACGGCGACGTAGAACATTTAACAGCTGTAATAAAAGAATGGGGGGACAACAGCAATTCAACTGGGGGCATCATCGTTGGTGATTTAGCCGATGATAAATTATTGCAATGCCGTTATTTGTTTGTAGCCGGTATCGCTCTATCTATTCGGGCGGCAATTGAAGGTGGATTGAACGAAGAATTAGCTTATGATTTAAGCGATGCTTATATTAATGCCATGAACAAAATAAATTCCGCAGAAAAAATTCTTAGTTTATCAATAACTGCGGCTATTGATTTAACTAAGCGAGTTAAGCACACTAAGATTTCTAAAAGTTTACCTGTTAAAAAGTGTTGCGACTATATTTCCAATCATCTACATGAAAAAATCACACTATCTGATCTATCAAAATGCTGTGGACGAACAAAAAGCTGTCTATCAAGCGCATTTAAACAACAACTAGGCGTTTCCCCCTTAACATATGTTATGCATGAAAAACTAGAGGCAGTTCGTGAACAACTACTTTGTAGTGATACGCCGATTGTTTCACTAGCAACACAATATGGATTTTGCACACACAGCAACTTATCTTTACATTTTAAAAAGACATATAGTGTTACTCCTGTTGAATATCGCAATCGTACATAAATAATTTTATCAATAAGCATTTGATACTTTTAAACTCCATAAACATAGAAAAAAGCTATCTTTAGGCTTGCCTAAAGATAGCTTTTTCTATGTTTATCATTTAAGATGGATTGCTTAATGCAATAGGCTTTTTTAAAGCAATATCTTGTTCTGTCGTATAATGTATCTTCATAGCATAAACGCCATCTTTTAATGAAGTTGAAATTTCTCTATTTATAATGGCGCACTCTTTTAAATCCGTATTTTCATATTCTATAAACTTTTTTTCTAATATTTTTTTTGCTTCTTCTTCCGTTAGTGCTGCTCCTTTTTTATTATAATATCGATATTCTTTTTTATATATACCTATGGGAAGCTCTTTTTTAAAAATGCGAAATGGACTATATTCATCTTTTACATCATAATTACCTTTCAATTTTATCATAATAAATAAAGGTAACTTTGTATCCATGATATTAAAATAATACCGATTCTTAACCTTACCGGTATACTCTTTAGATAGTTGATCTATATCAATTTTCAAAGTTTTATCAAGCTGAACTTCTGCTATAATTTTTGCATCCGAATGCAAATATGTAACCTCATTTCTCTGATTCACAAACGTACCGCTGACAATTACATCTCCTTGGTTTACTGTATATTTAGGCTGAACCATCTTTATACCATTATATACTTCCATATAACGTATTTGACCGGTTTTACTTGCTACTATGTCGCAAGGCTCATTATCCATAATAACGGGGGGAATATATCGTTCTGAGACATCTACTTGAATTTTACATCCACTTTTATTGATGCTTAGCCAAGATAACTGGGGAAGCTTTAAAAGTGCCTCGTGCTTTTTTTCTCTAAAGTTTATAATAGGAATATAGGTCCATTTATGAATACCGATATCCTTTAACTCATCCAATATAATAGATGTAGGAACTTTTTCATTTCCATTCACTTCGATTTCCCACACAAAATTTTGAGAAATAAAAATGATAAGAGAAAAAATGATTGCACCACTCAACAATCCCCAGCGCTTTTTATATCGTTCTGCTTTTGTTGGAATACCCGCTTTCTTTACAATTTCAACGTCTACATTCACTCTTCTTGCTAATTCAAGAATTTTATTATAATTATGGGCTAAAGTAATTGCTTGAAAGCCTTCATCGTTTTTTTGTAGTTTTGTTAAGCCAATATTATTCATCGAACATAGATTTATCAATCGTTCAGGAAATCCATTTCTCGCTTGAAATTGAATAGAACCTGCAAAATATCTTAGAATACTGTTTAAACTCATTTGACCACCCCAATTGTATTACAAATATTCTACCCTTTGAATAATGCCCTTTATTTCCAAGCTATCTTGAGATAAACTTTCAATTGTCAGCTTCTGTCCATAAAAATCGACTTCTAGATTTTCTAAGTTAATTCTTATCAATTCATCCGTATATTCGATAATGCCTTTTGCACCTTGAATGACAGCTTCTTTATTCCCTACTATTTCAATTTGAGAATGTGCAACAATATCTTCTTTTACATTGATAAAAGCCTTAATTAAACTATTCTTTCCATCACGCTTTGCCATCATATTCCCTCTCTTATCACAGTATTTAACTACTATTAAATATATTATAATATTCTTTCGCATATACATATATTCACAGAATAAACGTCATTTGAGGTGGATTATGAATACAAAAATTCCGTATTATTTAAAAAATCTATTTCTTTTAATCATGATATACTTATTATTGTTTAGTATTATTTTTTTCTCTAGCGAACTGGCAAGTGGCATTAAAAATGGAATTACAATTTCATTGAATCTTGTAATTCCGTCATTATTTATATTTATGATATTTTCAAATATCATTATGAAATCTTCTTTATGCAGAATCATATCTTATCCGTTTCGCTTTATTGCAAAACATATATATAAAATAAGCCCACAACATATTACGATTGTTGTCCTTAGCTTAATTGGTGGTTATCCGATTGGAGCTAAGTTAATTTCAAACGCAGTAGCGGAACAAAAAATGTCTACTATCACCGGTGAAAAAATGTTATGTTACTGTGTGAATTGCAGTCCTGCTTTTCTCATTACAGCTGTAGGTAGCAGCATATTCCATAACGCTAAAATTGGGGTACTCATTTTTATTTCTCAAGTTATTGCTTGCTTAATAGTGGGTTTTCTAACATCTAAATTTTATAACAACAAAGATACATCTATTCAATTAAAACCAACCAAACCTCCCAAAATAAATGCAACTTTAATTGTAAATTCTGTTAACGATGCGGTTCGCTCCTTAATCGTTATATGCAGCTTTATTGTTGCATTTTCCGCATTCATGCCATTAGTTGGAGTGTTTACTCAAAAACTAGATCCGAACTTAAATATCGTAATACAAGGTTTACTTGAAGTAACAACAGCCTGCAATGCATTGCGTGACCTACATTCACCTCATGTAATTCTTTATGCTGCAATATTCACTGCTTTTGGTGGCATTTGTGTTCATTTACAGGTTTGCGCTATGTTAAAAGGCAGCAACATTCGATTACGAAAATTCTATTTTTATCGAATCATTTATACAGCAATCAGCGGGTTAATCGTATTTTTCTATCTAAAGTTATTTCCTAATACAATGAATTGCATTAGCTTTAACACATCACAATCTACAAAAACATATTCTGTATCCCCAGCGGCTACCTTATTTTTAATTCTATTGTCTATTCTATTGTTGTTTTTCTGTAAAAAATCTGATAAAATGAAGGCATAGAATTCATTTAGGAGGCAATTATGAAAACTGCATTATTCGGAAAGCATATTGAACCGGCTTGTCAATATTGCGAAAATGGTAAACTAACAAAGGATAATCAAATGGTTTTATGCATGAAGCATGGAGCAAAACAACCTTATTCCAATTGCCGCTCTTTTATATATGCACCATTAAAGCGTATTCCTAAGAAAAGTGCTCCACTTCCTAAGTATAATAAGAAGGATTTTGAATTATAATCATGAATACAATAAATTATCAAAAAATGTTGGATTCCGAACTGGAAACAATCAATAAAGAAAATCGTACACCCACCCTATTACTTCATAGTTGCTGTGCACCTTGTAGTAGCTGTGTATTAGAGTATTTATCTGAATATTTCAACATTACAATCTATTATTACAATCCCAATATTTATCCGGAACAAGAATATTATCGTAGACTTCAAGAGCAAATTGACTTTATTGCCAAGTTGAACACAAAAAACGCAATTCAATTGATACAAGGCGATTTTAACACAGACGCATTCTATACCATAGCAAAGGGGTTTGAAGAGGAAAAAGAAGGCGCTGAACGTTGTTTCCGTTGTTATGAGCTTCGTTTGCGTGAAGCAGCAATTCTTGCAAAAGAAAAAGGTTTTGACTATTTTACAACTACTCTTTCCATCAGCCCCCATAAAAATGCTGAAGTTTTAAATCAAATTGGTAAAAAACTTTCAGAAGAATTCAATATTGCTTATCTATATTCTGATTTTAAAAAGAAAAATGGCTATAAGCGCTCAATTGAACTTTCAAAAGAATACAATTTATACCGACAAGATTATTGTGGTTGTGTTTATTCTAAAAATAACGTTATACAAAAAAACTAGCTCTGTAAATCAGAACTAGTTTTTTGTTATTTTAATAGACTTAGTCTTATCCGCATTTGCTGTATCCGCAATTACGGCAAGTAGTACATCCACCTTCATGTTCTAATGTACTTCCACACTCGGGGCAATACTTAAACATTTTTTCATTTGTTGTTGTATTCACCTTTTCGGTTTTTTTCTGCTTCAATACGCTGTTTACTTTTTCGGTTATATCTTTTCCGCGTTTAATATCCTTTTGCAAATCATTTACTTTCTTAATTACTTTTGCAATCGCATCCGGACATGATGTACACTTTAGCCCAGTTTGACGTACTGTAGATGGACAACGAATTCCTTTTAATTGATCAATGATTTCTTCAACAGATATACCGGAACGAAGCGAAATAGAAACCAATCTGGCGGTAGCTTCTGACTGTGATGGACATCCTCCAGCCTTGCCGGTGCTTGTAAAGACTTCGCAAATTCCGTTATCGTCATAGTTAACGGTAACATATAAGTTACCACATCCAATTTTCACGCACTCAGTCATACCCATTGTAATTTCTGGGCGAGGACGAGGAGTAATACTATTAGCTACTGCAGGAACAGGTTTACCGTTATTAACTTTGCCGATATTTAATACTTGCGAATCTCTTGAACCATCACGATAAATCGTAACGCCCTTGCAACCGAGCTTATAAGCTAACATATATACTTCGCTTACTTCTTCTTTTGTTGCAGAGTTCGTAAAATTAACCGTCTTAGAAACAGCATTATCCGTTTCAGATTGAAACGCCGCTTGCATTTCGATATGATATTCAGGCGAAATATCGTGAGAGCAAACAAAAACTTTCTTAATATCATCCGGCAACTCTTCAATATGCGCTAAAGTGCCTTCATTTGAAATTGTTCTCATTAATTCTTCTGAATATAGTCCTCGTTTTATTAAAGTATCTTTTAAAATAGGATTAACTTCAATCATTTCAGTATTATCCATAACATTACGAATAAAAGCATATGCAAATATAGGTTCTACGCCTGAACTAACGCCGCTAATTATAGAAATCGTTCCTGTTGGTGCAATCGTTGTAATTGTACCGTTTCGCATAGGTGTACCGTTTTTATAGATACTTTGATTAAATAAAGGAAATGCACCACGAATTTCAGCTAGTTTTTCACTTTCTTCTTTTCCAACATGGTTAACAATGCCCATAACTTTTTTAGCAAGTTTTACGCCTTCTTTTGAGTTATACGGTATTTCCATTCTCAAAAGCATATCTGCAAATCCCATTACGCCTAAGCCTATCTTTCTTGTTTGCTTTGTCATATGATCAATTTCAGGGATTGGATAATTATTCACATCAATTACGTTATCTAAAAAATGAACTGCTTTACGAACAGTAGATTCCAATTTTACACGATCCAATTCATACTTACCGTTCGTTTCCTTTAACATTTCAATTAAGTTAATAGAACCAAGGTTACATGATTCATATGGCAGTAATGGCTGCTCTCCACAAGGATTTGTACTTTCAATTTCAGCAACTTCAGGAACAATATTATCTCTATTCAAACGATCTAAGAAAATAATACCAGGTTCGCCGTTTCTCCAAGCACTTTCAACTATTTTTTCATACACCATCTTAGCATTGATACTACTTACGACTTTTTTTGTAGATGAATTTATTAAGTCGTAATTTTCATCAGCCTCAACCGCTTTCATAAATCGTTCAGTAATACCTACGCTGATGTTGAAATTAGTAATTTCTGTTGCATTTTTTTTGCAATCAATAAATTCTAAAATATCAGGATGATCTACACGTAGAATTCCCATATTTGCTCCACGACGAGTTCCACCTTGCTTTACAGCTTCAGTTGCCATGTTAAATACTCGCATAAAACTAACAGGACCTGAAGCTACGCCACCTGTTGTATTAACTGTTGCGCCGGATGGACGAATTCTGGAAAATGAAAATCCAGTTCCGCCTCCGGACTTATGTATTAATGCAGCTTGCTTAATCGCATCAAATATACCCTCCATTGAATCTTCTATCGGAAGTACAAAACAAGCTGAAAGTTGACCTAATGGTCTACCAGCGTTCATAAGTGTTGGCGAATTTGGCATAAATTCTAAATTCGTCATCATATCATAAAATTCTTTTGATATGTCATTAACGTTAGCTTTTTTATCATAAATTAAATCTGCTTTTGCAATCGCATCAGCAACTCGCTTAAATAAACCTTCTACTGTTTCAACTACTTCACCTTTGTCATTCTTAGCTAAATATCTTTTTTCTAATACTATCTTTGCATTTTCAGAAATCTTCATTTTTTAACTCCTCCCGAAAGCATACATTATATTGTATACTCTTCTATAGTTGATACAATATATTGTATCATAGCAATATATATAATACAACATGAAAATAAAAAAATTCGTCGAAATATCGACGAATTTTTAAAAAGTTTTTTTATTAATACAAATATTATAAAACGCACCTTTTAGTAAAGGTGCGTTTTGATTTAAACTATTCAGCAGTTGGTTCTTCGATAATGCCTGCTTCTACAGCTTCGTCAATATTCTCTCTGTCTCTTTTTTGCTCTTCTTCTGAAAGTAAAGCTCTCATAGACAAGCTAACACGTTTTTTATTAGCATCGATTTCAATAATCTTAGCTTGAACGTCTTGACCTACTTTTAATACATCAGCAATTTTGTCTACACGTTTATTAGCAATTTGAGAAATATGGATTAAACCATCAACACCAGGAATGATTTCAGCAAATGCACCATAAGTTGTGAAAGAAACTACTTTTGCATCAACAACATCATCTACATTGTATTTGCTTGAAAAGATTACCCATGGATTTTCTTCTGATTTTTTGTAGCCCAAAGAAATACGTTTTTTCTCTTTATCTACATCTTTAATGTAAACTTCAACAACTTCGCCTTCTTTTAATACTTCTGAAGGATGTTTGATTTTAGACCAAGATAGCTCAGTTACATGAATCATACCATCTACTCCGCCAAGATCAACAAAAGCGCCATATGGAGTTAGAGATTTTACTTCTCCAGTAAAAGTTTTGCCAACTTCAACTTCATCCCAGAATTTTGCTTGTTTTTCTTTTCTAGCAGTTGCTAATACTGCTCTAACGGAACCTTTTGCTCTATTGCGTTTTTCGTTAATTTCAATCACTTTTAATTTTACGTTTTGTTTTAGAAGTGTTGTTAAATCTTCAACACGTTTATCAGAAGCTTGAGAAGCAGGAACAAATAGTTTTGTATTGCAAGCAAATACTAATACGCCGCCTCTAACAACGTCAGTAATTACGCCATCAATTACAGCATCTTCTTCGTAAGCTTTTTTCAAGTTTTCAAAACCAGCTAAAGCATCACAACGTTTTTTACTTAAAGTAACAATACCTTCTTGGTCGTTAACTTTAACAACAACTAAATCAAGCTCATCGCCTTTTTTTACAATGTCTTCCACTTTAAGAGTTGGGTTATCTGATAGTTCATCAGCGGGAATAATACCAGCTTGTTTTGCACCAATGTCAACATGAACTTCATTAGCTGCTACATTAGTAACGTATCCCTTTACCCTCTTACCATTGTATATTTTTTCACTTTCCAAGGATTGCTCTAGCAATGTTGCAAAGTCTAATTCATTTTCTTCATTTCTTAAAATCTCACTCATAGTTTTAAGAACCTCCTCAATTATATAAGCCGGTGTAGATGCTCCGGCAGTGATACCAATCTTGTCATAAGCGAATAAATCAATGTCAAACAACTCGTCCTTAGTTTCAATGAGTACCGTTTTACAATATTGGGAACAAACTTGACTAAGTTTTTTTGTATTAGAACTATGTTTGCCGCCAATGACAAACATAATGTCGTTCATTGCAGCCAAACTTGCCGCTTCACTTTGACGAATACTGGTCGCACTACATATTGTATCAAATAATTTTATATTTGTATATAGTTTTTTTGCAATTAAAGCGCATTCATTCCAATAAATTGTATTAAAAGTCGTTTGGGCAACTAAAATGCTGTTATTTTTTTCCTCATCAGATAGCTTGTGATACAAACTTTCCAATTCTTCCGCATTGGCTACCACATAAGATTTTCCGATGCAATGACCTTGAATTCCACATACTTCCGGATGGGTATCATCTCCTGCTATAATAACAGTTTTACCATTTATAGATTGTTCTTTCACAATTTTATGAATTTTTGATACATAAGGGCACGTTGCATCTGCAAAAGAAATATTTTCTTTTGCAAATTCAGTATAAATGGAAAGTGGTACTCCATGAGACCGAATTACAACAATTTCATCTTTTTTTGCTTCTTGGGGGGTGTTAATGATCCTAGCCCCTTCATTTTGCAATTTTAAAACTAATTGATCATTATGTATGATCGGACCTAGTGATGCAACCTTTTGCCCTTTTTTTAATATATCGAACACAAGATTAACCGCTCTATCTACTCCGAAACAAAATCCCGCAGATTTAGCTAATGTTATCATTTATGTTCACCCCTAACAATTCTGCAATTCGAGACATAAGCAATCCACAGGCTGCTTTTAACTGTGCTCTATTATTGTCGACAATTATTAGTTGTTCATTCTTAATTGGTTCACCATAAACAACAGTTATTTCGCGTCGAATAAACTTTCTTTCACCATAACGAATTCCAACAGGAATAATGTCTGCATGAGTCATTGATGCTACTAAAACAGCACCTGATTTGGCTTTTTTAAGTACTCCATCCTTAGAACGAGTTCCTTCGGGAAAAATCCCAAGTACTCCACCGGATTGAACTATGTTTACTGCTTTATCAATTGCAGCATGATCGCCTTTTCCTCTTGATACGGGAAATGCACCTAATTTACGAATGATAAAACCCAATATTGGATTTTGAAACAATTCCTCTTTAGCCATAAAACAAACCTTGCGTTTAAATCCCAATCCAATAAAAAGTGGATCTAAATTTGAACGATGGTTGGATGCAAGTACAAATCCTCGATCACTTGGTAGATTTTCTTTATTCTCAACTTTAATTTTAAAACCAAATCTCATAATAAATAGAACAACTTGTTGCGCAAATAAATAAAAAGTCATTTTTAACCTCCATTATGAAATTTTAATTTGTTTTAAAATAATATTAGATAGTAGTTCAATGGATTGTTCCAATGAGTTGTCTGAAGTATCTACTAAAATTGCATCCTCAGCTTGTTTTAATGGAGCTATTTCACGATGTGAATCATTATAATCTCGTTGTTTAATTTCTTCTAATAGCTTATCAAAATCAACTGTTTGACCTTTTTCCATATGCTCATCATATCGACGTTTTGCTCTCACTTCAGGAGAAGCCGTTAAAAATATTTTGACATCAGCATTTGGAAGTACTACTGTACCAATATCTCTTCCATCCATAATAACATCATTCACTTTTGTAATATTACGTTGTAAATCAAACAAAAACTCACGCACACATGGAATAGCTGATACATTAGAAGCGTGCATTGACATCTCAGGGACACGTATTGCTTCAGATACATCTTCACCATTTAAAAAGACTCTTTGTGTTCCATCAACATATTTCAATTCAACTTGAATATTTTTTAGCATTGGTTGAATTCGTTCTTTGTCTGTTGTATTTACATCATTTCTACTTACATATAAACCAACAGCACGATAGAGTGCACCGGTATCTACATAGATAAAACCTATTTTTTTTGCGATTGCTTTTGCTATAGTACTTTTTCCTGCCCCCGCAGGCCCATCAATTGCGATTGCTTTCATTGCTGCCTCCAACTAGTGTAAATTTTTATCATTAACAATTTAATCCAGCTAAATAACCTGTCGAAAATGCAATTTGCAGATTAAATCCGCCGGTATAGCCATCGACATCAATTACTTCTCCGGCAAAGAATAATCCGTTAATTAGCTTAGACTCCATTGTTTTTGGGTTAATTTCAGTTGTTTTAATTCCACCTGAAGTAATAATTGCTTCATCAATCGGTCTGAAATTACTAATTTCTATTTCTAAGCATTTTATTGCTTGTACTAAATCCTTACGCATTTCTTTCGTAATTTGATTAATCTTAGTAAAAGGCGGAATTTTTGAATTTGCAACGATAATGGGTATCATCTTTCGAGGCAATAACTCGCCTAAACCGTTAACAAAATCTTTATTCGCATTTTTTTGAAAATCGCGTAACACTCTTGCATCAAGTTGTGATTCACTTAAACCAGGCTTTAAATCAATCGAAATAATATATCTATTTGGCTCCATTTCTTGAATATGAGAGCTTGCGCTTAATATCAATGGTCCCGTTAATCCAAAATGAGTAAAGAGCATCTCACCAAGTTCTTTAAAAATCACTTTGTTCTTTTGCTTATCAAACAATGATACTTCAACGTTCTTTAAAGATAAGCCTTGTAAATCCTTACATACTTCGTCATTTGATTCCAAAGGAACTAAAGATGGCCTAATAGCAGTTATTGTATGGCCTAACGCTTTTGCTAATGCATAACCATCCCCGTTTGAGCCTGTTAAAGGATAAGAAAGTCCACCTGTTGCAATAATTACGCTAGAAGCTGAGTAATGCTCGCCGCTTTCACATTTCACTCCGGTAATTTGTGCTTCTGATTGCGTTATGGCAATAACACGTTCAGCCTTAACAATTACATTGTTATGTTTGCAGCTATTTGCAAGTGCATTACAAACATCGGCTGCCTTATCGGAAACGGGAAATACTCGATTGCCACGCTCTGTCTTTAACGGAACATTTTGCTCTTCAAAAAAAGCTTTGCTATCTTGCGTTGTAAATTGCGACAATGCACTATATAAAAATTTAGGATTAGTAGGAATGTTTTTCAAAAAGTCATTCAAATCGCAATCGTTCGTAACATTACATCTACCTTTTCCTGTAATAAGAAGCTTTCTACCTAAACGTTCATTTTTATCTAATAATAGTACTTTTTTTTGATATTGGGCTGCAACAGAAGCCGCCATAAGACCTGCTGCTCCACCGCCAATAACAATTACATCATATTTCATTGATTATCCTCTGACTTTTGATAAACATCATATTCATCCCATATGCTTTCCAATTTATCAAATGTTTTTTTCAATTCATCGCCTTTTCTTAAGCCAACTGCAACAATCAGTGCATTTATTAAACTTAATGGTGCTACTAATGAGTCAACAAAAGAAACCATGTCACTTCTTGCTTGTAAGAAAAAGTCTGCACTTTTTGCTAATGGTGAAGTTGCGCTATCTGTAATTGCAATTACTTTTGCACCTTGGTTTGCAGCAAACTCCATTGCCTTTACCGTTTTCTTTGAGTATCGAGGAAAACTGATACCGATAATTATATCATGCTCTTTAATCCGCATAATCTGCTCAAACATCTCGCTTGAACTTGTAGTATGAATAAGCTTTACACTATCAAACATGATATTAAAATATAATGCTAAGAATCGTGCTAATACAGATGCACTTCTTGAGCCAAGAATATAAATGGATTTAGCTTCTGCTAAAGCATCTACTGCTCCATCAAAATCTTTTCTTGAAGTTTCTTCTAATGTTTTTCTTATCTTGTTAATATCAATATTTAAAACTTTATCTAAAACATCAGTCTCGCCTATTTGCTCGCTTGCTACTTCAATACGTTGTATTGATGTCAGCTTGTTTTTAATCATTTCAGCTAGCTCTTGTTGTAACTCGGGATAGCCATCAAAACCAAGCTCAAAAGCGAAACGTACAACTGTAGATTCGCTTACTCCAGCCGCAACCCCAAGCTTTGCCGCAGTCATATAGGCTGCTTTATCATAGTGATTCAGAATATAGGTTGCAATACAACGCTGACCTTTTGAAAAATCAATCATTTTTGCTTCAATTACATTTAAAATATTACTACTCATGATGTTACCCCTTTATGAGATTAAAATTTGATTTATACTTCTAAGTTATCTCGTGTTACATTTTTTAACCATCGAGTTCCCCGCATACGAATTAAACACAATGTATCTTTAACAGGTTCATCGATTTTCATAACACAGTAAACTGCTGGAACCGGCCATTTCAATACAAAAGCTGCAAGATAAGCAAATGGGACAGCAATACCCCACAATGCAGCTATTTCAATCCATAATGAAAACTTAGTGTCTCCGCCTCCACGCAGGATACCAACAATGCCAATACCTGCAATAGAAACAAAAAATCCAATCAATGCAGAAATATAGATTAGTTGATGTGCTAAAGCCTTTGCTTGTGCTGATACATTATAAAAATCAATTGCAACATTCCTTAATAATATGATTACTACCGTTACAAAAACGCCGAATATAATTGATATTATTTTAAAGGTATGTCCACGATCACGCGCTTTTTGCATATCACCTTCGCCAATTGCTTTACCAATCATAACAGCTGCCGCACTTGCAACTCCAAATACAGCAACCGTTGAAAGCTGTTGTACTACGCTGATAATTGAGTTTGCAGAAACAACATGTTTTCCTAGGTTACCCATTAAAGCAGCCTGCATAGTCATTCCTAATGACCACATTAACTCGTTGGCTACTACAGGTGAACTAATTTTAATTAAATCTTGAAACAATATTTTATCAAACTTTAAAAAATCTTTTGGACGAATTTTTAGCTTTTTATCAAAGAAAAACATAAATAATACGCCTAAAGAGAACTCACATATTCTTGCAATTAGTGTTGCTAACGCTGCACCTTTTATTCCTAGTGCAGGTGCTCCGAAATGACCGAAAATTAAAATATAATTTAAAGAGCCATTTATAACAAGAGCAAGAACATTAGAAACAACAGCAATTTTCACTATTTCAACGCTTCGAATTGTAGAATAAAAAGTATTGGTAAATCCAAAGAAAAAATAAGAAAATGCAATAATTTGTAAATATTCGACTCCTGCTTGAATCACTTGTGAATCCTTAGTAAAAATCCACATTATTTGCGATGGAAACACTAGTACTGCAATACTAAAAATCATTCCCATAATCATTGCAAATCGAATAATCATAGTCATAATAATTTTAATTGGCTCTATTTCACGCTTTCCCCAATATTGTGCAGTAATTACTGCCGCTCCACCTGAAAGTCCAAAGGTTAATAAATTGAAAATGAAAAAAGGTTGGTTTGCCAAAGCGGAAGCAGACATTGCAACATCGCCTAATTCACCCAACATAACGGTATCTAGCATTTGCGTACAAAAAATGATTAAGTTTTGCAACGTAACGGGTAACGCGATGGTTAAAAGAGTTTTATAAAATTCTTTCTCTCGCACTATTTTTGGTTTTGTCATATACCCTCCCCAAAAATTTTCGAAAACCTAAATAGTTAAAATATATTTTCTCTATCTATTTTTCCTCTGCCGCAAATATATTGTTTCCTTCGGAATCAATTGCAACGATGAGTGGGAAATCCTCTACATATAGTTTTTTAACAGATTCACATCCTAAAAACTCATATGCGATTACTTCACAGCTTTTAATACACTTGCAAGCAAGCGCACCAGCTCCACCTATTGCGCATAAATATACGGCCTTGTTTTTTACTAATGAGTCTATCACATCTTGATTTCGTTCGCCTTTTCCGATTACCATAGACAGTCCCTCATCCAGCAACGTTGGCGTAAAGACATCCATTCTTGAAGATGTTGTTGGTCCACAAGAACCTATTGGTAAATGGTCAGGTGCTTTTGTTGGACCAGCATAATAAATTGCAGCTCCATTTAAAGAAAAAGGCAATTCCTCTTTCTTTGCCAATTGTGATACTAATAATTTATGAGCAGCATCTCGTGCTGTATAAATTGTTCCAGTTAATAAAACCTTATCATAAGCATGCAATGATGACACTGCATGCTTTAAATCATCGGTATGTATTTTTACGATAGCGATTTGAAACACTCCCTAAACAATTATTTATTACTCAACATGGATAATTTTCTTTTCAGAATTTCTGAAGGCGATAATTGTTGAGGTGGTACGGAACAAGATTCATTTGATGAAGATGACTTCGTTACTTTAAGGTCTTGCACTTTTGTTTTCATTTCATCAAGTGATAATAATATAGTCGATTTTTGCATTTCGATACCGTTAAGTAACCTTTCATATTTCTCTCGTTCCGATACAAATTGAAGTTGTGCTTGTTTTGTAATATCGTTTGCTTTCTTTTGTGCTTCTAAAACAAGTTGGCGAGCTTGTATGTTCGCTTCTTCTAAAATCTCATCAACTTTAACTTGCGTTTCAATAATCATTTTTTTATGTAATTCTTGCTCAGTTGAAAGTTTCTCAAATACGGCATCGGCTTCTTCTTTTGCAAGTACTTGCATATCAGCAATTTCTTGCTCTGCTTTTTCTTTTAGCTCATTCACTTCTTTTAAAGTAACTTCTTTTAAGGCAACAACTTCTTCATAAGCAGTCGCTCTCATTTCATTGGTTTCTTTAATTGCCTTTTCCTTGATTTCTTGTGCTTCTGCTAAAGCCGACTCTTTTATTTGTTTTGCTTGATGGAAAGCATCGGTTTTTGCGCCATCCATTTCTGCGATAATTGCATCTTTTAGCGCTTGCACTTCTGATGATGCACCATTCCGTATTGATTCAGCTTCTTGGTTTGCTGTGGCAATAATATGGTCAACATCATTTTTCATTTTTTCCAGTTCATTTGTTTTTTCTTGAAGTTGGTTTGACAGATCATTAAACTTTTGTGTTGCTTCATCTAATTGACTTTGTAAACCGGTTGCTTGATCTGTTACAACTACTATTTTTTGATACTGCTGTTCTACAATATCTTTCAATTCACGAATTTGATTTTTTTGATCGTCACAATCTTTTTTAAGCCCTGAAACTTCTTCGTTGTAGTTTGCAACGATTTCATCTATATAAGCTAAAACTTCATCTTTTTTAAATCCACCAAATGCAGACTTACTAAAACTATTATGTAGTTCCATCTTTAAGCTCCATTCCGCCTCTTAGTTAGGCAAATTTTGATAAACCGAAAAGATACCGCGCAAAATATACATATTTTTCTATATATATCAAATCTATAATACGTAATTATAATTTATTATATAATTTTTACAGCTTAATTGCAATACCCATTTGTTTTTTGTTGCTTTTTATTATATCAGTTTACCCGATTAGCTGATATAATGGTTATATAATATACTGAGGGGGATAATCCAAATTATGAATAACCTGAACGGAAAACTAGTCGTATTCGATTTAGACGGAACACTAAACAAAACACATCTATACTCTGTACCGGCGCATAAAAAGGCCCTTGCTGAATTCGGTATTTTCGACAAAACCGACGAATTTATTATTTCAACCTATGGTTCAAGAGCACAAGATAGTGTTGGGCTGCTAATGGAAGGATGCGATTCAAAAACCGCTACTACTTACTTGAAAAAGGTTTCTCAATATGAAAGCGAATTTATTACCGATCTTGGACAAGAATTTGATGGTGTTAGCACTATGTTGGACAAGCTAAAAGAAAGTGGTTACCAAACTGCTGTTTGTTCGAACGCTTCTGAACGTTATATAAGAATGGTACTAAATGCTTTAAAACTAATTGATAAAATTGATTACATACAACCTTTACTACCTGACATTACGAAAAACGATACTTTAGAAATGCTATTAAAAAGAGTGAACCCAACAAAAGCAGTAATGGTTGGTGACCGTTATTATGACAAAGATGCTGCTCGTTATAATCATATTCCTTTCATTGGTTGTTTATATGGTTTTAAATCATCCGACGTTGAAGACGCAGATATTGCAGTTAAATCACCAATTGATATTTATGAAGCAGTTGAAACATTAATCGGTTAAGCAAAATTATAAGTTTTATACTAAGAATAGACTATTAATTTGAGACTCCCGAAAATTTTGTGTAAAAGTGAATAAGGTACTTCCAATCAGACAAGAATTAAGATAATAAATTCAAGTATGAAAGGAAGTATTTTTTTATGGAAAAGCAACCGAAAGAGTTATTAAAAGAGTATGTGAACAGCCAAAACTTCACAAGCACAACAGAGGTTATGCAGGCAATGAAAGAGATGTTCAAAGATGTTCTTCAGCAAGTTATGGATAGTGAATTAGACGAAGAATTGGGTTACCAAAAAAGTCAAAGAATAGCGAACGATGACGGAAAAAGCATGTCGAAAAATTATCGAAATGGATATTCAAAGAAAACAGTTAAAACACAACTTGGCGAAGTGGATATTAATGTTCCTCGTGATAGAAACGGTGAATTTGAACCACAAATTATTGGTAAATATAATCGTAATGCTGACGGGATGGAAGAAAAAATTATTGCACTTTACTCTTGTGGCATGTCTCAACGAGATATTGCTGAACAAGTAAAAAATCTTTATGATGTAGAAATTTCAGATGGACTAGTAAGCAAGATAACAGAAAAAATAATGCCGGAAGTAACAGCATGGCAAAACCGTCCACTAGATAGTGTATACCCATTTGTGTTCATGGATGCAATACACTACAAAGTAAAAGAAAACAATCAGTTTGTAACGAAAGCAGCATATGTGGTTTTAGGAATTACACTTGAAGGAAATAAAGATATATTGGGCATTTGGATTGGAGAAAACGAGAGCTCAAAATTCTGGTTGAGCGTTATGAATGACTTGAAATCAAGGGGTTTGCAAGATGTATACCTATTTTGTGTTGACGGTTTAAAAGGTTTTAAAGAAGCAATCAATGCAGCATATCCCAAAGCGCACATTCAACGTTGTATTATACATCAAATTCGATATTCAACACGATATGTAGGATACAAAGATATCAAGAAGTTAATGGCAGATCTAAAACTAGTATATCAAGCTGTTACAGAGGAAGAAGCATTGAATAATCTAATATCATTCAAAGAAAAATGGGGTAAAAGTTATCCTTCTTGCATAAAGAGTTGGGAGGATAACTGGGATATACTATCAACCTTTTTTGCATATCCAACTGATGTAAGGAAAATAATATACACAACTAATATTATTGAGGGATTAAACAGGCAGTTCAGACAAATAACCAAGAATAAACCATCATTTCAAAATGATGATAGTTTAAAAAGGATACTGTATTTAGCTTCAAAGAAAATTGTCGAACGATGGACACAACGTTGTCGAAATTGGGACGTTGTTTTAAACCAATTAAACATCATGTTTTCGGACAGAATCGCTGGATGATTCTATGTTCAGCCGCCAAAATTTAATGACAAAAGGGGCATGCCCCTTTTGTCATTAAATAAACTTGTTTCAACTAACCTATACACTATGTCAATTACTATTTTGTTCCTATTTCTTGTTCTGATTGTTTTTCTATTTACACAAAATTCTTGGTATACCCATTAATTTATTTATGAAACTACCCACTGGGTTACAATAGCGAAAAATGTACTATTGTAACTCAGTGGGCTGTTTTTTTATCTTTTTCGTTTTTATCTTTCATAACAATGTGCAAATAATTATAACGCAAAATATAACATTAAATAATCATTTATTATTTTTTGTTAAAAAATCTGACATAGCAACCATATTTCTATATTCAGAAGGGGTGATTCCAACATATTTTTTAAATATATTTGCAAAATAATGTTGGCTATTGAAACCTGATTGATATGTAATCTCCTTTTTAGTAAGTGAAGTGGTAGATAAGAGCTTTTTCGCATTATCTATTCGATATTCGGTTAATATATCGGTAAAATTTTTGGCCATATATTTTTTGATCAATTTACTTGCATAATATGAGGAAATATTTAGATGTTTAGCGACGTCATCTAAACTGATATTTTTATTAAAATTTTGTCTTATATAATCCAAAGCTGTATTCACTTGCGTGTTAACAGTATAGCTTCTGCATATTTTTACACTATTATAGATTTTATCAATAAAAAGGCTTAAATAAAGCTTAATATCATTGAAGTTTTTTATATTAGTAATCTGCATTTTCAACTGATCATCACTAAAAAGTTCTAATGAATTATTTACTGCAACTTCTTTTTCTAACAAAATACTGAATTTATACAAACTTTGAATTGCAATACTCCAATCTTGTTCATAGCATTGTGTTAATTCAATCGTAAAATTATCGATGATTTGACCTAAGTTATCTTCCTCACCTTGCAATATAATACCCGATATTTTTTTAACGTAAAAATTAAAATCCACTTCAGTATTCATCTTGGAATCCTTTATATCTTGATACAAAGCAAAATTAGTATTATTTTGTTTCGCATATTTATTTGCAGTAAGTGCTTCAAAATATGAAACGTGAAATTGCATAATGCTTTCATATATAGAGCCAGCTGAAATATAGAATTCTTTATCAGGCAAGCTTTCTTTTATCAGCATACAAATAAAGTTGGTTATTTCTTTCATCCTTCTTGCTTCTAATATTTCTTGACTCAATATAAAAAACACTATATAATTATGCATTATTTTTCCAATACAATTAAAACCTAGCTTTACTAGATTCATTTTTATATTAAAAAGCAAGGATTCTCTCCTGTCTTTAATATTTACAATAATACAAAATCCACTTTTAATATTCATATCAAGGACTTCACAAATTTGCTCGGATTTTTCATTTGTAATACCGGAAACAAAGCTTAATACACAATCACTTTCAATTAAATCTTTGCTCTTTTTTAATTTACTTCGCAATTCTGAATTTATTTTTTCTTTACTCTTTTGCTCGTCTAGCTTGTTTGTTAAGTTTTTAAAAATTTCAGTTATTTGAGCAATATTGGTAGGCTTTAAAATAAAATCTTCAACGCCTAAATGAATTGCTTCTTTTGCATACTCAAATTTGCTATACGAGGTTAATATAATAAATTTCGTTTTGCAATTTAAACTTTTAATTTCTTTAATTGTTTGTAAACCCGTAATGCCAGGCATATTAATATCAACCATCATTATATCCGGACAATGAATTTTATATAAATCCATTGCTTCAAATCCATTCGCGGCTTCACCTACAATCTCTATATTGGGAAAATTGTTGCGAATCAACAATTTTAAAGCCTCACGTTCTATCGGTTCATCCTCAACTATAATTAGGCTGTACATCTACATCGTCCTCCCGATTATTTGATAAATAAATACAAATAACAACAGTAACGCCACAATCAATACTGCTTTCTATATTAAATTTATGTTTATCTCCATAAAACATCTCAAGTCTGCGCCTTACGTTATATATACCAATACTAGTAGACTCAGCAAATTCATCAATATCATCTATATTATCGATATTCATAGTTAATCTTTCAAGCTGATCTGAATCCATGCCTTTTCCGTTATCTTCAATTTTAATAATAATCTCATTTTCATTAGCTTGTACAACTAAGGCTACACGAGCATTTGATATAATGTCCTTTACGCCGTGTGTAACGCTGTTTTCTATTAACGGCTGTAATGTCATACCGGGCATTTTAATGGTAGGAATATCATCATCAATATGCGTTTCAAATTTTATTCTATCGCCAAAACGGGCAGTTTGTATTCTTATATAATTTTTCACACACTCAATTTCTTGAATAATGTCGGAAACTTTATCGGATTTATCCAAGCCGTATCTTAATAAATCAGAAGTAATTACCATTAAATCGCTTGTTTTTTGCGCACCCTCAATATACGCAAATTTAGATATTATATTCAAAGTATTAAATAAAAAATGAGGGTTTATTTGGCTTTGCAAGGTTTTAAGTTTTGATAAGGTAAGCGTTTTGTTAATTCTAAGATTTTCATTTTCTTTAATTAACAACTTTTGTTTCAGTTCTGCTTTTTCTTGAATACTGTTAACATATTCTTGAAGACTGATTGCCATTTCATCAAAAGCTTGTAATAATACGCCTATTTCTTTGCTTCCGTTTTTAACCTCGCTTACATTAAATCTGCCAACTTTTATACTATTGATATTTTCAACTATACTTTCAATTGGCTTTGTTATACTTCTTATTAGAAAATATACAAATATAAAAGCTGCCGCTAACATTATAATAATAATAGCAATAGCAATTCCTATCTGCATTCGTAAACTTTCAAGCACAGATTCTTTAATAAGCAGCATATCATTCGTAACATATTTAAAATAATCAATGGATGTTGCATCTATTAAACCATGTAAATGCATCAGTTCATCATACTCATCTTCTGTGATACGATGATTCATGTCATCGTAAGTTATTTCTTTAACAAGATTTTTATAATTCACAAACATATTTTCAAGTAATACACATCTAAAACGCAATTCCTCTTTTGAATGGCTTTTAAGATAATTTAAATTACCTTGTGCTTTATTCACACTACTAATATATTTATCGTAATCTTGCGTATTATAAGAATATAAATAACTTTTTATATGCTCACTGCTTCCTTTTAAATTTTCATAAAACAAGCTGAGCTGATTATAGGATTCGGAGAAATTATTATATGTTTTTACAAGTTTAATACTGCTGAAATTTGTCATTGTAATAATTATAATAACAAAAAACAATATAACCATAGTAAAAGAGATTAATCGCATTCGTAAACTTCCGTGGTAATTTTTAAACAAATAAAATTCCCCCTTTTAATCTATTATATCAAAATATGTATAACAAGTATACTTTTATTATAAAAAACGAGCAACAAATATCTTCATACAACATTTGCTGCTCGTCGTCTTCTTTGGTTATTCGTATTTTCCGTGTGCAAGAACAGTATTAGAAAATGAAAAAATATTATTTTCAGGAGTTCCCTTTGGAAGTGCACAACCTGCGCCTATTACCAAACCTTCGCCCTTAAAAATATCAAGAATTCTTTTCGCTTGAGCTTCCAATATATCTGGAGTGCCAAAATAAAATACTCCTGATGGATCAATTGGGCCAAACATGGTACATTTACCTTTCATCAACTCGTGTGCTCTTTCAATATTCGTTTTGTAATCAACTTCTATTGCCGGAAAACCTGCCGCTACTACATCTTCTAATATATTATCAAGATTTCCGCATATATGACAAACTGTAAGTATATTTTCCTTTTTTAAATCAGCAGCCATACGTTTATGATAAGGAAATGCATATTTGTTATACATAGCTCGACTGATTAAATCAGGTCCGCATGAACTGTCGCCAAAGCTTGTAATATCAGCGCCTGCACTCTTAATCATTTTATGATATTCAATGTGAACATCATATGCTCTATCAATCAATTTTAGAATATCTTCTTCCATATCTTCATCAAGCAAGTCAGCCATAAAGTTTTCCATACCATATGAAAGCATCGCTAAACTGAAAGGAGCTTGATCGGCATTACCTCTAACAAGAATCTCATCGCCTACTTCATTTTTTATAAGTGATACTGCTTCAAGCAAAATTTTAATTCTTTCATTACTATATAATTTTTGAGGATCCATAGCCTCCATACATTTTTCTACGCCACCAGCAATTCCGGAAGTTACTCTTGCAGGTTCATCATTTGGAAAATCTGTAGGAACTCCTATTGCGTTAGCCTCCATACAGGTATCAATATCGATTAAAATACCATCCAGTTTATATTTTCTTGCTGCATCTACAAATGCTCTTGCAATTTTTTTAGGATCTTGTCTAAATTCATTCAGTGTATATCCTTTTTCATTTGCTGCAGCCATAAAGTTATGGAGCATCATTGGTGTTCTATCCGGTTTTTCGCCTTTTAAAGCTGCCATTATTCTTTCATATCCGGTCATTATTAAGCATCCTCTCAGTATATAGTTTATTAAAGGTATTTTGCAAGGCAGTAAAACTGCCTTGCAAAATACAAATTATTAGGAGTTTATTTCAAGTCAACTTTTTCTTTTAGTTTTTCTGCATAAGTTGCAATATTGTCTTTATTTACACTAATTGTACCAGCATCGTTAAATACTTTTTCAGGTTTTTTGCCTTCTTTAATGTTTTGATATAACCAATATGCAGCTTGGTAACCATAATTATAGAAAGATGTTACAACGCTACCGTTAATGTTGCCGGATTTAATTAAAGCTAGAGTTTCTTCGATATCGTCAACTGCGTATACGCTAACTTTATCTTTGATACCCATTTCTTTAGCAACGTTAGCACAAGCTGGTCCTGCTTCTGCAGCAAGGTTAATCGCAACATTGATTTCAGGATATGTTTTAAATGTATTTTGCCATTCAGTTGTTGCTTTCATCTTATCGGATTTAGATTCGCTGATATTAACTAATTTAAATCCGCCTGGATGTTTAGAGAATACATTTTTAATTGCTGCTACTTGGTCTTGTGCTGCTTGGTAATTCAAAGCTGCTACTTGGATTGAAGCAGTAATAGGTTTATCTTTACCTACATTTTTAACTGCATCATCATAAAGTGCTTGTGCTTGTACGTTAACGTCTTTACCAAAGAAAGCAAGTTTATTAACATCAGCAATATCAGAGTCAACGATTAGAACAGGAATTTTTTTGTCTACTGCTTTATTAACAGGAGCAGCTGGAACAAGTCCTTGAGTAATGATTGCGTCAGCACCTTGTGCAACAGCAGTTTCTACTAATTTAGCCATTTCATCTGGTGAAATGTTTTGTGGACCTACCCAGTCACCTTTGATTTTTAATTCTTTGCAAGCTGCGTCAAAGCCATCTTTTGCCAATAACCAAACGGGATGTGCAAGTAAAGGAGATACGTAAACAAAATGCAATTGTTCGTCTTTGTTTGTCTTACTAGTATCATTGCCATTAGAAGTAGAAGATTTACCACAAGCTACGAATGATAAAGCCATACAAAAAACTAATATAAGCGCTATAAATTTTTTCATTTTTTTAACCCCTTTTCAAATAATTATTTATAAGAATAGCAAAACTATACTTATCAAATTAAACATTTGATGATGCTTGAAGAATGGATACTTCATCAGCTTCATCTTTATTCATTTCCTTAACGACTGTTCCCTTGCCTAAAACGATAAATCTGTCACACATTGCTAATAATTCAGGAAGCTCAGATGAAATCATAACAATACTAATACCATTTTTAGCTAGATCGAGAATTATTTTATATATCTCGGATTTTGTTCCTACGTCGATACCACGTGTTGGCTCATCAAGCATTAACACTTTTAAATCTGTCATCAGCCATTTAGCTAAGATAACTTTTTGTTGATTTCCACCTGATAAACTTGTAATCATTGTTTTATCACTAGGAGCTTTTACACGTAAAACATCAAAATATTTTTTTACCAAGCTTCTTTCCTTGTTATGATCTAAGAGTAATCCTTTGCTAATTTTATTGAGTACCGTAAGTGTCATATTTTCTCTGATAGACATTGTTTTTACAATACCATTTTTCTTTCTGTCTTCTGTTAAAAGACCGATACCGTATTTTTTTGCATCTTTAGGAGAATTTATAGTTATCTTTTTGCCATTTAAATAAATATCTCCTTGTGTCTTAGGAATTGTACCGAAAATAGCATTGATAAGCTCACTTCTACCGGAACCTACTAGCCCTGTAAGTCCTAATATTTCGCCTTTCTTCAAAGAAAAAGATGCATTCTCAATAATATTTTTACCATATGCAAATAGATGAGGCACTGTAAAATTTTCTACTCTTAAGACTTCATCGCCTACAGTTTTTTCAATGGTAGGATACATTACATCTAGCTTTCTACCAATCATATCTTCTATAACTGATTTTGAATCATATCCATTTTCTTTTAGATACTCGCTAATATAAAATCCATCACGTAATATTACCATTCTATCACACAAGTCAAATACTTCGTCAAGTTTATGCGAAATGTAAAGACAAGAAATTCCTTGTTCTTTTAGTTCACGCAATACCATCATAAGCTTTTGCGTTTCACCTTCGGTTAGAACGGAGGTTGGTTCATCCAAAATTAGAATTTTAGGATTACGAACCAAGCTTCTTGCAATACTTACAAGCTGTTGCATAGATGGATTCAAACTTCTCGCTGTAACTGTTACATCGATATCTGCATGTAAACGTTTGAGCGTATCAGTAGCCAACTGTCTCGTTTTTTTCCAATCTATTGTCCCGATTTTGGTTTGTGGCATACAGCCAAGCAAAATGTTTTCTGCAACTGTTAAATCAAGCTCCAAATTCAATTCTTGATAAATCATTGCGATACCTTTTGCCTCTGATTGTATTGGTGAGTTGAATTTACATTCTTCACCATGTAAATAAATCTTGCCTTCTACCTCATTATAGGGATACATACCGCTGAGTATTTTCATTAAAGTTGATTTACCAGCACCATTTTCACCCATTACACCCAATATTTCATTTTCATATAGTTTCATTGAAACATCTTTAAGGGCAACTGTTCCAAGAAAACGTTTTGTTACGTTTTCAACCGATAATACAACGTTTCTTTCAGCCAATTTTGCTCTCCCCCTATTTAGTAGATTTAATTGAGTTTTTAAGTATTAGTTTACGTTTATATTGGTCAAGCATAACTGCTAATATTAAAATTGCACCTACAACTAATTGTTGCCAATATACTGAAATTCTCATCAATGTTAATGAGTTTGTAAGTATTTCCATAAACAATCCGCCAAGAACTGCGCCAAAAATTGTACCCATTCCACCAAGAGCAGATGTTCCACCAATGATAGCACCACAGATAACTGTCATTTCATAACCTGTACCTGCTGCAGCTTCAGCTGAACCTAGTCTTGCTGCCATGAACACACCAGCAAGAGCAGCTAATGTTGAAGAAATTACGTATACTAAGAATTTTGTTTTCTTTGTGTTAATTCCCGAAATTCTTGCAGCTTCTTCATTTCCACCTAATGCGTAAACGGAACGTCCAAATCCTGTATGTGTTAAGATAACATGGAATAGAATCGCTACTGCAATAGAAGCTATAACTATCATCGGAATTCCGAAAAGTGAAGTTTTTTCAATATTCATAAGTTCTTTTGGTAGTGGATAAATTGGAACACCTTGCGTTAAAACTGAAACCAATCCACGTGCTGCATATTGCATACCCAATGTTACGATTAGTGGAGGAATATTTGCTTTAACAATAATGAAGCCGTTTACTGCTCCCACCAATACGCCAGAAAGAACACCTAAAATTATTGCTATAGGAACCGGTAATCCCATTTTACATGAAAGACCAGTAACAACTCCACCTAGTGCCAAAACAGAACCAACTGAAAGGTCAAGTCCGCCTGTTAACAATGTAAGAGTAGTACCTGCAATTGAGATCAGTGCAAACCCTGATGAGTGTAACACATTAAATATGTTTTCCTTTGATGCGAACGTTGGATTGATACAAGTTACAAAAATAATATAAAAGATAAGAGCTAAGATGATACTGCTCTCTTGTTTTTGTAAAAATATCCTTGATACAATTGCTAATGGATTTTCTTTTTTTTCGCTTAGTGAATTTTTCGCCATATTCTATAACCTCCGTTTCTTCTATGTGTTTATTATATATAATAATTTGCATAGTTGTACAAATATATTGTATATAATGTTGCTAAGGTTTGAACTATATTGCTAAATTATGAAATATATTTATGAGCAGTGTGCAATATTTTGTTATTTTATTAAATTTTTGCACTGTGACTTTACAATTTATTGATAGAAACTTGTTTTTTCAATCTTACAATTAGTAATTTATTGGTGAATTGTTTAACCTCTACATAATGACAAAATACAAAAGATATTTGCCAAACACATCACTTATGGTATAATAAAATAGAAAAATCATTAACTTTTTAAGAGGTAATTTATGAATATCAATCAAACAAAGGATATTAGAACTGCAAATCGCATTAAAATAATTGATGCTATTATAAAAAACAAAGAGATATCTCGTGTAGAGATTTCAAAAGCAGCTAACCTTAATAAAGCAACTATATCTACCATAGTAAAAGAGTGGATTGACCTTAATATTATAACAGAAACAGAGCTTGGAAGCTCGTCAGGCGGACGCAAGCCTATTATGCTAATGCAAAACCCTAATGCGGGTTATTGCATTGCAATTGATATCGGTGTTACAAAAATAAAAGTTATTATTACGAATTTATGTAATGAAATTAAAGAAACTTATAATATTCCTCTTGTAACCAACCAATTTGTTACTAACTACAAGCAACTTTATACCTATCTTGACAAGGTAATTTCAGCAATGGATCCATCGCCCTATGGTATTATTGGCATAGGAATATCCGTAAGAGGTGTTGTTGACTTAGAAGGTGTGATACGAAATGTACCTATACTCAAATGGAAAAACATTGATATTAGAAGTCTTTTAATTGATCGATATCATGTTCCTGTATTTGTTAACAATGACGGTAACTTAATGGCTCTTGCTGAACAAGAAAACAATAATCAGTATGATAATTTTGCTGTTATTAGCATTACAGATGTCATTTCTACAGGTTTGGTTATTAACGGCAAGCTTTTACAAGGACATCATGGTTTTGCCAATGCAATTGGACATCATACAATCAATTTCACAGAAACAGCACAATGTTCTTGTGGCAAATACGGTTGTTGGGAACAATATTGCTCAAACGATGCAGTTATTAACCAAATGAATCAATTAATAGATAAACCCATTAGCCGTATTCAAGAATTCATTGCTATGGTTAAAATTCAAGATCCTTCAGCAATGATAGTTTTAAATCAATTTATTAAAAATCTTGCCATTGGAATAGATAACATTATTTTTGTTTTGGATTGTGAAGTTATCATTATTAACTCTGAAATCGTATCTGCTCTTCCTTATATTATTTCTGAGGTTCTCAAAAATACGGTTCTTCCTATTACACAGACACAGGATATTTTTATTTCTCAGTTAGGCGAAGATGCAGCAATTTTAGGTGCATCAAAGCATTGTATTTATAATTTTTATACTGAATTAGCAAATCATCCTAAATATGATTAACACTTATTCACTACGCTCAAATAAGCAGTAAAAGCGGTGCCAGTAATGAAACTGACACCGCTTTTAGGTTTATTTAGCTTAGTAAATTAACTTATGTCTGAAATAGAAGAAATGGTCGCTATGAGAATGGATAGATAACATTTTTGTATGTGGATGATCTTTAGAACCAAATTCTTTTCCAAACTTACCAATTGATAGCGCTTGACCACCAATATAAAGACAAGAATAGTTAAAGAAAAGCTCGTCCATTAAACCTTGAGAAACTAAATAATGCATATATGTTGGAGTTTCAACAAGAACCTTATTCAATCCAAATTTCTTCATAATGTATAATGCAACTTGTGAGTTTGGCGCATTGTCGCCTGTTGCTATGACAATAACCTTATTTTGATTTTCTTTCATAAGGTTAATCATATCTTCCGTTACATCTTTCACATTATTAACAGGACCAATTACAACATATTCATTTTTAATATTTTCTTCTATTACCTTTATACCTGCTGCTGATGTACTAATCATTACAGGTATTTCAGGTGAATGGAAAAGAACATGATCAAAAGGAATATCTGTTGCATCAAGTGAAGAGATAATATTCCATGGAACAGGCGTTAAGCCTGCATCAATTCTTGCATCTTCTAAATCTTGATCAAAAACATGACAAGTATAATCGCTCTCTGCTTGCATCGTTCCAGCACCGATAATATCGCCATCGCAAGAAGCACGAAGCATATTTAAAATCCACCAGTCAGCAGTTGCACCATCTTCATCGTACTGATTTAATTTTGCAATCAATGGACCTTGTGGTGCATCAGTAAATGCAATTTTACCATCGATTGATGTTACAAGGGAAGTATAAGTGTATGGTCTATCCTCGTGTAATTCAACAAATTTAAGCTCACCATAAATATCTTTTATATGATCACAAGTTAACGTAGTAATCTTTGCATTTTTTAAATCTTCGCTTTCGTAGATTTTATTTAATTTAATTTTTTCTACGTCAAACGGCATTTTAAATAATGAAGTAGCCATTCAATTGTATCTCCTTTTTTTATATTAAGCTTCCGCCACAAACGTGCATAATCTCACCTGTGATAAATCCGCTTTCATCACTTGATAGGAAAGAAATTGCGTTTGCCATATCTTCAATTTTGCCCATTTTGTGTAGTGGATATATGCTAGCGTAAGCTTCTTCCAAAGCTGCTGGATCTTCTGCTTCTTGAAAGCGTTGCTCAATCATTGGTGTGCGAACAAGACCAGGAAGAATACAGTTTACACGAATGTGAGGTGCATATTCAAGAGCAATACATTTTGTTAACATAATTACGCCTGCTTTAGATGGACAGTAGCCGATTCTTTCTGGAATTGGATGAACGCCAAGGTCAGAACCAACTGTTACTATTGTAGAATTTTCTTGTTTCTTAAGCTCAACAATAGCCGCTTTTGCCATATTGAATACGCCGCCTAGGTTAATTTGTAATTCTCGATTAAATGATTCTGAAGTTGTTGATTCTAGTGAGCCAACAAAAGTTACACCTGCACAGCAAACTAGCTTATTCACTTTACCGAATGCTTTTACTGCCTCTGCCACAACATTTTCTGCTTGTTCAAATTTTGTAAGATCTGCTTGAACGTAAATTGCATTTTTATCTTCGATTTTCATAGATGGTTCAATACCGCAACCTACTACTTTTGCACCTTCTGCTAAGAAATGTTTTGCTACACCCTCGCCGATACCTGATGATGCGCCTGTTATAATTACTACTTTATTTTCGAATTTCATTTTAAAGCCTTCCTTCCATACCCGCTGGTATTTTTACGAAACCGAATTTCAATTTATCTTAATTGATAAATTGAACTATTTATCATTCGGTTTCAATTTTTTTATAATACTAATATTACTTAGAACTATTTGCTTGATTTAATTTATTTGCCAGTTCAACTACGTCCTTTGCAATGTCTTGTCGTGTTTCTAATGAATCAACATCACTATTTGGCAAACAAACTTCGCCAACTAATTCAGCGCTTAAATCATTTAGCAAGTTTTTAAATACAAGCTCTCCACCTAAGAATTGATTTTCAAAGCTTGGTGCTCCGCCTACCATCAAGATTGCACCTTTTTTAATAAAATGTGTTGGCATATCGTTTCTAATATGTCCAGCCCAATACAGTTGCAATCGGTCAATTAAGCTTTTCAGCTCTCCTGTTATAGAATGAAAATACATTGGTGATGCAAGGATAATATTATCTGCTTCTTCTATTTTTTGATAAATATCTTGCATTCCATCTTTAATGCTGCAACCTTTTTTATGCCAACAAAAGCGACAATCCTTACATGGTTGAACTTCTGTTCTATAAGCGTCAATAATTTCTTTTTCGCCCTCTAAATTTTCAAGCAGCAAATCAACCATTGCTCTTGTATGACCCTTTTCCCTTGCAGAGCCAAAAAAAACTAAAGTCTTCATTTAAAATCTCCCTATCAGACAACACAAAAGCATGCTTCTTATTCTTTTGATGCCTCTGCTAATTCTAATTTCTTTTCCTCTTCTAAATCAGCTTGATGTGCTTTTTGATTAAACTTCATAAAATGAAGAACAAAGAACGCAACTGCGCATACTGAGTATACAATTACAAAGCTAGTTTGGAATTTATAACCACTTGTGAATAAAATTCCAGGTGAGTGAATCATACCAATCAATGTTAAGAATAATCCAGCGATATTCGCAATAGCAACTTTTTTCCAGTTGTTATCAATAATAAACACAAAGATACAACCAACAATCAAACCGATAAATGCTGAACCCGGTTGGAAAATCTTAAATCCTGTTAATGTTCCTTCCGGTACTTTACCAACAATAAAGTCCATTACAACCGGTAGTGAAGCTAGAATTACTGCAGGATAATGTTTCTTTTTCACAACATCGAAAGCTTGTGCATAGCTGGAAATACCAACGAATACAAGAATAGGTAAAACAGATGCTTCAGGAATGAATGCATTGATAATTGCAGTTAAACCTGTTAAACAAACTATTGCATACAATACAACAATACCTAAATGGTAGCCTGTTCCCGCTTTCATCTTTTTCCATCCTGGATAACCCCAGTATAGACCTAATGCAAGTGGGCTTCCGAAAAGTGCACTAATTATAGTTGCAACACCAGCAATTACAAGAGGTTGCGTTGTTGTAAAATAATCATCGCCACATTCAACTGCTTGTTCAACACCTTGAATACCAGTAATAACTTCACTGATTGAGAAAACAATGATAATTGGTAAGTAGTTAATCGTTGTAGATATAACTTCAGGTGAGAAAATACCGAATGTTAGTTTAGGTATATATAGTCCCACGTTTGCAAATGAACTTGTTACTGCACCAAAATCCATTAAACCGGTTGCCCAGCCAATACCTGCACCAATTACAAGTGCAATTAATGCTGCTGGTAATTTTGTATTTACTTTTCCTAAATAAATTACAAATAAAACAACTAATGAAACCCAACCAACTAAAGGCATTTTTAAAACGCCGTCCATTGATTGTAAAATCATAAATGCCATTGCACCACCTGCCAAAGAACCAAACAAAGCTCCGGATGGAACAATTTTCAATAATTTAGGCACAACAAAAGCACCAATAACAAACACTAAACCACCGATTAAGTTTGCAAATACACCAACTTTAAATGCCATTAACGGATTTTTTGTTGCCATACAAACTGGAAGCATAATGCTAAATAGCCAGATAAACATACGACCTGTTTGCATACCTGCTGGAATAGCAGTTAACTCAGGATCGTTTCTTTTCTTCGCAATACTGCGATAGTAGAACCACAAGCAACCATTTAACAAAATAATACCGATTAACAAACCTGGCATCATTGTGCCAAATACAGTGCCGCTATCTAATTTGAATGTGCCTACTAAAACGGCAATCGCCACGATTACCTTAGAGAAACCATCAAAAAATACACCAATGGAAGCATCCATATCGGATTTTTTGAAAAATGGTATTTTTACATTATCCATTTTTAACCTATCCTTTCTTACTTTGGTTTGAAATCCTATCTTTCAAACCTTTTACTTTCTTTTCTATTTATCGTTAACAGTATAATTAAATGATTTTTCAAGTACTGCTAAATTAAATTCACCAGCTTTAAAACTTTTTCCAGTTCGTTGGTTTATAATTAAAACCTTCGCAGGAGAATACATTTCCATTGGCACCTTATAGAAATCGCAGCCGTGCTCTTGATATATCTTTTGGAACATATTTCCGTATTCAGAACATTTATCAGATGTTATTTTTCCGATAACCGCTTCAATCTCACTATCTTCACAATCAACTGTAAATGTAGATTGACCGCCGTACATTAAAACATCATTTAATCTTCCCATCGCAATTAAATCATCTTTTACTACAGGAGGAACTACGCAAAAGCCATGTGCCTCAATGATGTTATCAAGATTAAATTTCTCTTCTGTCATACGATGTAAAGTTTGCTCAAGTATTCTAGCAGCAACCTCAACAGAACATACTGTGCTTCCGCTTGCAGCTAAGATAATATATAAATCTTGTGGTTCTACGCCTGTTGCATCTATTAAATCTTGTACTTCATCTTCAGACATTCTGGTTCCTTTTTCTACTGTAAGAACAGCCTTATGGTATTTGTCTGAATAATCACTGTATTTTTCTAACCAGTCACCGGCTTTACGTGCAACCGTTCTTCCAGGTCCTGCTAATACAGGTGCATATTTTCCCGGTCTTAATTCCCATCCGGAAATATTGCAGCCTGCTTGTTGTAGAACAACGTGATCAGAATGAACATGTACTGCATTGTAATAAACATCACCAATTCGTTCTGGGAATGTTTCAAGGGTAATTTCATTTAATCCGCCAAATAGTATTTCAGTTACAAGCTTTGCAGCCTCCCAGCCACCACTCGCTTCAACGCCTGCATCAATAATATTTGCACCGCAGATACTATAAACCTTTACTTTATAAGCTTCAGGATCATGCATCATTTTTTCAGCAAGCTTAACTGCTTTTTCATTTACACTAATCATAGTTTCCCTCCATCAATTTTAATGATTTTGAAAGTAATAATAAAAATATAATCTTTTTATTATTATCTATCAAAATTGATTTACAATAACATAGTTTAAGTCGCAAACTATGTGTTTTTATGTAAACCCTTTATGATAAACCATAAAGGGTTTGCAACTAATTAAGGTTTGGAATCATATCTTCTTCGGTTGTGTTAATTCCATTCTTCTTAACAAAATAATGCTTATAAAACAGTATTGCTCCAACACAAAGATAAACAAGGCCTAAAATAACTCCTGTTTTCGGAAAAAATGCGAGAGATTCACAATGAATCAATCCTATCATAGAGCTTGCAGATAATACAACTGCAAAAAAGCCAGCGTTTATATATTTTTTATCAATGACACAAGCCAATAAACCAGCAATTAAAAGACTAGATAAAAATGCACCATAACTTAAGATTTGAATACCTTTCATTGGAACTGAAAACTCAGCAAATTTTTCAAATGCAATCTTTGCTGTTGTAGTTCCTGCAGCTTGTATAGCCGAATCAATAAGTACTTGTATATATTGAAATACAATTGGCACCATCGAAATAAGTATAACTGTAAAATATTTTTTATCCATGCTCTTAACCGTACTCTGCGCAACTGAAAATCCAACAAATATGAGCAATACAATGACTACTTCAGAAGGAATTACTGCCATTACCACGCCCGTTAAGCCTGTTAAACCAATCAACAAATATAAAATCGCAACTATAACAGAATATCCTGCACGAGCGCCAATTTCTTTCCATCCCGGATGTCCAAAATATACTGTTGTAGGAAATGGATTTCCGAAAAGTGAGCCTACCATCGTGCTAACTCCATCCATTACCATAGACAAGCATTCAGGATATTCATCTCCAGCCTCTTTTGCACTTTCAATACCTTGTAGAGTAGAAAGAAAGTTATTTATTTGAAGTGGGATGATAATTGGTAAATACGGAACGATATACTTAAATCCTGAAAATATTTCTTCAAAACAAGGCCGAGGAATATATAAACCTACTTGATTAAACGATGTAAATAGGTTATCAATTGTCAAATATCCGGTTGCCCATGAAATTGCCGTACCAATAACAATTGCGATAACTCCAGAAGGTATTTTTTTAAAGCGTTTATCTGCTTTTCCAAGATAATCAATAATAATGATAAATAACGGAAGAACTGCATAAATAGGTTTATCAAATACAAACGCCATTCCAACAAATGAGAGCCAAACGATTCCCGCACTAGCCATATTGCCAAGCAGAGCACTTTGTGGAACTACCTTTACTATCCAACGGCCACAAAAGCCACCCATTATCTCAACAAAACTTCCTATAAACGTTGCAGCTAAGCCTACTTTATATGCTATCATTGCATCGCCTGTTTGCCAATACACAGGACCCATTATCAAGTAAAGCCAACCAGTAAGCTGCGAGGCACCAATGCCAAAAGGTTGCGAGGTTACATCATGTCGTTGCTCTTTTTGTGCTAATTTCTTAGCTTCAAAAAAGTACCATAGGTTACCTGCGAAATTGATAAAACCAATAGCAGGAACTATCCTACCAATTACAAGTGAAGCAGGCATTCCAAAAACATAAATCATGATTCCTGTAGCGGTTAATATTTTTGAAAAGCCATCAAAAAACAGACCGAATGCAGCGTCAATATCACCTTTTCCCCACCATTTATACTTAAATTTCATATGTTGTTTGTATCATAATTTCATTTGAAGTTAAATCTAAATGGAATCACGATACTCCCCTTCCCCCTCTTGTTTTTGTTTTTATCATTTTTAAACTAGTTAATTTAAGTCTTAAACTAACTTCTGTATATAATCTACTATATAATTAACGGTTTGTCAATAATTTATCAATCTTTTTTTATATTTTTTTTATATATTTGAGAGATTTAAATCCGATTTGAAAAATCTTAGTATGATTAGTAAAAACTCAACAATATTTAAACGACAAAGAAAAGCCCTGACTTCACTAAACGTTAAAGTCAGGGTTTTTACTTATTTATTAACTAAAGTAAAAGGAACACCGTTGATTTCAAAATATGTTTCATTTGTATCAACATACTCTTGAACAAATAATTTGCCTAAATTGGTTTCGATTTCGTACTTTTTTAGCTTACTAGGTTCATAATCTCGAATCGTATTCCCGTTTTGAGACTGTAAAAGTTGTTTTTTCAAGTCATGATTACTATTTTCATCTGATTCAAATTCTATTGCAGTTTTATATGCAATTTCTAAATTCGTATTCTTGTTAATATCTTTCAAGGCAATTTTTGACCTTTCGCCACACATTAAAATTGGAATGTCCTTTACATTTGATTTACAAAGAAAAACAATCAGCTTTTCTCCTTTTTTCATTGCTTCGGAATTTTCGGAATGGATATATTCATTTTTGTGTGTAATAGCAGTATGCTCTAAAAATTTTAATTCACCCTTATTGATATTGATATCAGTTTTATAAACTTCAAGAACCTTCACTTTTCTTTCCGAATAAAAATCTATAACAGTGTTTCCATCATAAACAACGTTGCTATTTTTCTTTGATAAGTTATCTAACACTTCGACTTTACCGATAAAAATTGCTTCTTGTTTCATTTCATCATAATTGAATTGAGCATAGTTACTCGATACTATCACATCTTTTACTACTATTTGGCAACCATATGAATTAAATATAAAATACAATAAGATTATAAACAGAATGATTTTTTTCATATTAACAATTCCTTTTATAATTATTGTATATTAACTTTAGAGGCTTCACTATAGCTTAAAATCAGTTTATCGGCATCTTTCAATTTTGTTAAATAAACGTAATAACGCTTGCCTTTTGCCATTGGAACTCCGCCTTGCAAATATGAAAAATTATTATTAGTTGTGTAGTTTGGTTCTAAAAAAGCTATAATATCATCAATATTATAATTACCTTTTTCGCAATAAATGATCTTCGCTTTTCGTTCGTAATGAATAAGTGCTGCATTCTCATTATACTTCACAGCAAAACTATTTTTCTTTTCAAACGGTTCAACAATTTCGATTTTACCAATAAAATCAGCGTCTTTTCTGATAGCGTCTATTATTTGAAAATCGAATTGCGTATCTTGTGCAATTTCGTTACTTTCAGACTTCGTACGCGAATTACAAGCTGCCATTGATAATAAAAATCCAATTATACACAAGATTGCAATTGCCCTTTTCATAGTATCACCCATCCTTTACATGATTTAGTTTTCTCAAAAATCTATTCGCCATACCACATAAACTTTTTTAAATCTACTTTAGTTTCGTCTATAAAAGAAACTCCTTCGATTTGAAGCAATTCTACTTGACGATTTGCTCCGCCAAAAGCAAAAGCGGAGGAAACCTCGCCAAAACGGTTTACTACTCTATGACATGGTATTGTTTTTGGATCAGGATTGCTATGAAGTGCATAGCCGACTACTCTTGATAATCTTGAATTTCCAACAAGAAGCGCAATTTGACCATAAGTGCAAACTTTTCCTTTTGGTATTTTACGAACGACTTCATATATTCTTTGAAACGTATTTGTATTTTTCATAATTACTCACCCCAATATATTATATTTTATCATAACATAATTTACAATATATGTATAGTGTTTTACAACAAATGCAAAGAAAAAACAACAAATATTAAATTGTATTTGTATTCTTATATGATATAATGAGCTTATAAATATTACTTTAGGAGTGATTTGGATGTTTGACAAAGAGCAATACTCAAAAAGAATTGAATGGTATAAAAACGCAAGATTCGGTATGTTCATTCATTGGGGCATATATGCAATTCCTGCACGTGGTGAATGGGTTCGCAACCAAGAAGAAATAAGCGTTGAAGATTACCAGCAATTTTTCGATGAATTCAATCCTCAAGACTATAATCCAAAAGAATGGGCTAAAATTTGCAAAAATGCAGGTATGAAATACGCTGTATTGACTGCAAAACACCACGATGGCTTTTGCCTATTCGATTCAAAATTAACGGACTATAAATCAACTAACACAAAATGTGGCAGAGATTTAGTTGCAGAATATTTAGCAGCTTTCCGTGAAGAAGGAATCAAGGTTGGATTATATTATTCCCTTTTAGATTGGCACCATGAAGATTATCCGCATTACGGTGATATGCATCATCCTATGCGTAATAATGTTGCATTGAAAGACAAGGTACATAACTTTGATAACTACCTAGATTACATGCACGGACAAGTAAAAGAGCTTTGTACTAATTACGGTCAAATCGATATTATGTGGTTTGATTTCTCTTACGGCGATATGCGTGCTGAAAAATGGCGTGCAACAGAGCTTGTTAACATGATTCGCAGCTATCAGCCAAATGTTATTATTGATAACCGTTTAGAAGTTAGCGGCGAAGGATTTGGCTCACTTGCAACCAATAATCCAACGGTTTACAGCGGCGATTTTGTTAGCCCAGAACAAATAATCCCACCAAATGGCTTATTAACCGATGCCGGTGAACCATTAACATGGGAAGCATGCATTACAATGAATAATAACTGGGGATATAATGCAAAAGATACCAACTATAAACCTGCAAGCACAGTAATTAAAAAGCTAGTGGAATGTGTAAGCAAGGGTGGCAATATGCTCATTAACGTTGGTCCTGATGCAAATGGTAGAATTCCAAACCAATCAATTGCAATCTTAAGTGAAGTAGGCAATTGGATGAAACTCAACCATGATAGTATTTACAATTGCGGTATTGCTACTATTGCGAAACCTGAAAATGGTCGAATCACTCGAAATGGCAATAAAATATATTATCACATCCTTGAAAATTCGATTGGTAGTGTTCCTCTTTACGGAATAAAACGTGAAGAAGTAGCGAAAATACGTTTATTGTGTGACGGAAGTGAACTAAAACCAGTTGAAAGCTGGATTGTAAATAACTATCCTGAAATAGTCTTTGTTGATATCAGTTCTACACCATATCTACCTGACAGTATCGATACTGTAGTTGAAGTTACATTAAAATAGCATAAAATAACTCCTCTGATTAACTACATAATCAGAGGAGTTATTTTTTATACCTACATCTCTTCAATAAAGTTTATTCCTTCAATTTCACTTAATAAGCTCAATACATGAGAATGCTCCATGCGGCGTGGTAAATACAATGTCATTAAAGCGGAAATTGTCGTTTCACCGGGTACTTTACTTTTGGTTAATTCTAAATTAGATGATCTCATTTCCCGTATTCTAATTTCGGATAAAAAGCCAGAAACATATTGAATATCTTGAAATTCTATGTATAGCTCCATTACTTTTGAATGTTGATAAGCCCATTTATCGACATTATTTAATACAGTCATAACTAAAAAAATCAAACCGCAAGCTGCAATTGCAGGAAGATAATATCCTGCACCAATTGCCAATCCCATACATGCAGATGCCCAAAGTCCTGCGGCTGTTGTTAAACCTTTAATTTGCTTATTACCGGTTATGATAATTGTACCAACGCCAAGGAAACCAATTCCACTTACTACTTGTGCTGCGATTCTTGTTGGATCTTGACCAGGGCTATATTCCATTACAATAAATATATTTGTCAGCATTACAAGAGCAGAACCCATACAAACTAAAATATGTGTTCTAAAACCTGCTGCTTGACGCCTTCTTCCACGTTCAATACCAATAATACCTCCACAAATGACTGCTAATAACAATCTAACAATAATTGACCATGTATTCAGTTGTGACAGATATTCTAATAACTTCATGTCTATTCCCCTTTTCATTGTCTTATCTTATTATATAAATATGCAAGAACTGTATGCATTTTTCCAATATATATGTTGATAATAATACTACAAAGCCAAAGAAAAATCAAGGAAGAGGGATATTTATGCTAAAAAAGCGAAAACGAAATAAAACAAAATCTGAAAATGATCCATTAGTGGTATCAATGAGTAATCATAAACCCGATAAATCTGATCCAAACGGAAGTTATACAGGCGTTCCCGTAGACATAAACGAAGCACCAACACAAGATGCTGATGACTTATAAATGCAGTTGATAAATTCCATTATTTGCAGTATAATCAAAGTGCAAATAATGGAATTTTGTTTTTTATAGTGATTTTTTCTAATATGATAATTATTGCTATCAATTTGGAGGTTTCAGTTTGAAGAAGATTTATATAATTGCACTCACCATTTTCATTATATTTGGCTGCATGAATTGTAATTCTAATATACAAACAAATTATTATGTAAAACCCGTTATCAGTACAAATACTGCTGGAATTTATTTTGAAAAAACGAAAGTAGAGTATATGGTTCATATTTATAATGGTAAAAAGAATGTTGAAGATATTGCATCTGCTACATTTTCTGAGAATGAACAGTATAAGAATCTTATTTACCACAAAAGCATATCAAAAATAGAAACTGTTTTAAAAGATAATCAATATTTTGCACTCATTAGCGGAACAATTACGATTAAAGCAAATGCTAAAGATAAAACAAGTCTTGATGCACTTAGCCCATTTTTAGATAATATTACGTTAACAGACAAAGATGGAAAAGCAGATATCTATACTTTAAATATTTAACTTATTATAAATCGCCTTAAATAAGGCGATTTTTTTGTTATAGTTCTTGTTGTTTCTTATCGAAAGTGATATAATAAAGTAGATAAAAATGGTATACAAATAACAAGCTTATACATTTTTGAGATGTTTTATCAACTTATTATTTTGTTACTTGTCTGTACACATACTAATACAGATAAGTATTAACCATATGGAAGGATATGTAGTAAACATGTATAATAGCAAATCAAAAATAGCAACAGAATTTATTGATCACCAAGAAATTTTAGCAACATTAGAGTATGCAAAGCAAAACAAAAACAACTTACCATTAATTGAAACCATTCTTGAAAAAGCAGCTACCTTAAAAGGATTAACTTATAAAGAAGCAATTGTTTTATTAGAATGTGATTCTGAAGAAATTATGCAAAAGATTTTCCATTTAGCTGAAACAATTAAGAAAAAGTTTTATGGAAATCGTATCGTTTTATTTGCACCTTTATATTTATCAAATTATTGCGTAAATGGTTGTCGATATTGCCCATACCATGCAAAAAATAAAACGATTCCAAGAAAACAGCTAACGCAAGAAGAGATTGTAAAAGAAGTGATTGCACTTCAAGATATGGGTCATAAACGTCTAGCATTAGAAACGGGAGAAGACCCAGAAAACTGTCCTTTAGAATATGTTTTAAAAAGTATTAAAACCATTTATTCCATTAAGCATAAAAACGGTGCCATTCGAAGAGTGAATGTAAACATTGCTGCTACTACAGTTGAAAATTACAGAAAACTAAAAGAAGCCGGAATTGGCACATATATTTTGTTCCAAGAAACTTATCACAAAGAAACTTATGAATACCTACATCCAACAGGGCCAAAACATAACTATGCATATCATACCGAAGCTATGGATAGAGCTATGGAAGGCGGTATTGATGATGTTGGAATTGGCGTTTTATTTGGATTAAACCTTTACAAGTATGATTTTGTTGGCTTATTGATGCATGCGCAACATCTTGAAGATACAAATGGAGTTGGCCCTCATACGATTAGTGTTCCTCGAATTCGTCCGGCAGACGATGTAGACGTTAAAGATTATTCTAATGCCATTCCCGATGAAATTTTCAAAAAGATAGTTGCTATTTTAAGAATAGCTGTTCCATATACCGGTATTATTGTTTCTACTCGTGAATCTGAAAAAACAAGAGCTGATGTTATTCGTTATGGCGTTTCACAAGTAAGTGGCGGTTCTAAAACAAGCGTTGGCGGATATGCTGATAGTAAAGAGGAGCATACCGAGCAATTTGAAGTAAGTGATAACCGATCACTAGACGATATTGTAGGCTGGTTACTGGAACAAGGCTATATTCCAAGCTTCTGCACTGCTTGTTATCGTGAAGGCAGAACGGGTGACCGCTTTATGCGTCTTGTTAAAACAGGTCAAATTGCAAACGTGTGTCAAGCAAATGCACTAATGACTCTAAAAGAATATGCTGAGGACTATGCAAGTGAGCATACTGCCGAACTAGCACATAAACGAATTGAAGAAGAAATTCACAATATACCTAACCCAAAAGTAAAAGAAATTGTTATCGAAAACTTGCATAGTTTAGATGATGGTAAAAGAGATTTTCGATTCTAAGAAAGGATTGATACTTTGAGTTTAAATAATACGCCAAGCGCAAACAGATTGCATATTGGAATTTTCGGAAAAAGGAATAGTGGCAAATCTTCCTTAATTAATGCTCTTACTAATCAAGACGTTGCTTTAGTGTCTAATATTGCAGGAACAACGACGGATCCTGTTTACAAAGCGATGGAAGTCCGCGGAATTGGTGCTTGTACCTTTATTGATACCGCTGGATTTGATGATGAGGGTGACCTTGGAAAGCTTCGTATTGATAAAACCAAGCAAGCTGTTTTAAAAACAGAAATTGCAATTTTAGTATTTACGAATGTTGAAACAGCAATAGAGTATGAATGGTACTTACTTTTAAAAGAACATAATATTCCCGTTATTGCTGTTATTAACAAGGCAGACTGCTTAAAAAATATTGAAATTATTTCCCAGACAATAAAAGAACAGTTTGAACTTAACCCAATTATAGTAAGTAGTGTTAATAGAAACGGAATAGATGAAGTACTTATTGAATTAGTAAGAAATGTACCTGAAAGCTTTAACAATGACAGTATTACGAAGCACCTAGTCAATCAAGGCGATGTTGTTATGCTAGTTATGCCGCAAGATAGTGAAGCTCCTAAAGGACGTCTCATTCTTCCTCAAGTGCAAACCACTCGTGATTTATTGGATAATCAATGTATCATCATTAGTGTAACACCTGAGCAAATGCCAAACGCTATCCATTCCTTAAAAGAACCACCTAAACTGATTATTACCGATTCCCAAGCATTCCAAGCAGTTTATAAAATGACGCCTAAAGAAAGCAAGCTTACTTCATTTTCTGTGCTGTTTGCGGCACACAAGGGCGATTTACCTACCTTCATTGATGGTGCAAATGCCATAGATAAGCTAAACGCTAACTCAAAGGTTTTGATTGCTGAAGCTTGCACACATGCTCCACTATCAGAAGATATTGGAAGAGTGAAAATACCAATGCTGCTGCGCAAAAAATATGGACAAAGCTTACAGATTGATATTGTAAGTGGAGTTGACTTTCCTGATGATGTTACAGCTTACGATTTAATTGTGCATTGTGGTGGCTGTATGTTTAACAAAAAGTATTTGCTGTCCCGAATTGAGCGAGCAAAAAGCTCTGGTGTACCAATTACGAATTATGGTGTTTTACTTGCTAAGTTAAACGGTATTTTAGATAAAATAACAATGTAATATACAAACTGCAAAAGAGCTCGCCAAAAGCGAGCTCTTTTCATTATATTGATTGTAAATTAACTATTTTATATCCTTTATCCTGTTTCATAATAGATACCTTATATTTTGTTGGAAAAGTTCTTTTTATTTTCTTTTCTTCCTTTGAAACAATATAATCAAAAGATACCGTTGTTGAAAAGCAAGTATCAGAATATATTAGTGTTTCATTTGCTTTTTCATTTGCAAAAGCTGTACTATCATGGCTAATATACCATGAATTATCAAAATAGCGTATTGATTTATAATAACTCGAGTCCTTGACTAAATATTGAGAAAATTCAGAAAAAGGAGCATCTTTTGAAATATAATGTGCATATGCTTTAGACGCTTTTAACGCAAACTCTTCAACTTGCTTTTTTACATCTGATTTAGCATATAAAGTTATAAAAACGTTATTATTTTTTTTATTTAAAATATACTCTTGTGGAGTTAATCCTTGTACTGTAATCTTAGGTTCATATAAAAATCCACTAACTTCATATGTAACAAGCTGAGGAATGAGAGTTGCGCTCTCTAGCGTTTGAAAGCATGCTACTGGCTCTTTTATTTTCGTCTTTTCTTGTTCCGATAATAAAGTCCCATTTACTTGAATTTGTGCATTCGCAGGTGCCGTTATCTTCATTGATTTTAAAGGCAATATTTGCTTTATGGTATAAGCATCAATTCCAAACTCTTTTTTTTGAGCCTTTTTAGATAACTCTAAGCCAATCTTTTTTGTTTCAATCCCACTAACAGTGTAATTAAGCTTTTCACCATTTTCAGATTCTTGAATTACTTTCAAATTTGAAAAATCTGTTCCAAGCATATCATACATATATTGTCGGTAATCTTGAGAAGTTAAAAACTTAGAGGAAGTTATCCCCACTTGCTTCATAGCTAATTCAATATCACCTTGTTCAATAGATTTAAGAAAACTGCTAATATAGTGTTGCGGGGTATTATTTTCATATTCTACTAAATAAGACCACAGTCCTACTAATAACCCACTCATAATCATGATACAGACAATAACCGTTATCATGATAGCTAAAAAGAGTTTATTTTTTAATAAGTTCTTTATTGCAAAAACCCCCATGTAAAACGAATTTATTTTGGTAAAACCCCAAATCCACTTGGTATTTTTCGTGGACCGTATAATGATGCACAAGTTGTAATTAACTCATTGTTATAATACAACATGGAGGAGGAACCTCCATCCAAATTGCCCGCATTTACCGCTTCAAACTTTTGCATAACTTCAACTAAGTCTTTGAAATTCGCTCCAAGACTATGAGGTTGTCGACCATCAATTACAAGTAATAATACTGATCCATCTTTTCGCTGTCCTATAGCTGTTCTAGGATTTAATCCCCCGCTGCTACCACTTGTTTTTATTGGATTTGAATTTACAATAAGAGCAGGACCGAAGCTTACAGCATCACGAATTTTTCGTTCTTTCATTTCCGCTGATGTCATATTTCCTACATGTAATATGTTTTTATTATCAAACCCAATTATATTAACAGCACTGGTACGATGATCGCCATACAAAAACACACCGTTTCGAATAACCGTTCCTAACGGTATGCCACCATTTCCAACGCCATTTTCATCGACAAAGCCGCCACCATTTATTCCAGCCACAGCATTGACTTTTTTCATCAACTTATCGAGCTTTTCGCCTTCTTTATCTTCTCCATATTCATCAGGAGAAATAACAACTACTCTTGAAGGATCTTTTACAATCATCATTTTTCCTTTATATGTTGGCCCAACAACATCTACTACTTCAATCTCTTTCTGATTAGGTTTTGGTTGATCTGTTTGAACGATAGTAGTAGCAACATCCGTTACTTCATTGGATTCAATTACGCTATTGGCTTGTTTAATTTGGTCAATTTGTTGATTGGATAAATACATAGGTGGAAAAATTTTTGCAAAACTTGTTTCCATACACGTAACAACAAATAAATCTCTGGCAGCTTTCGACGGTCCTTTCATAATAACTGCCATTGCGCTAAACAAAAAAATAATAGTAAAAACTAAAACAATTCCAACAATAATAAGAATATTTCTTATTATGTGGCGTTTTTTACGCTCTACGCCTACTGCTGCATATTTCAAATGCTATCTCCCCTAACGATTTAGTCGATTTCTCTTTCGAGCGGATAGTTTTAATGTGAATAGAATAATTACGATACCTAAAATAACACAAATTGGCCCTCGAATAGTACGAAGTAACGATTCTTGAGCTTTTGCTTCCTTTTTAACTTGTGTTGTGCTAGATGTCACAGGGTTTGAGGATTCCGTTTTTTCTTTATTAAAATTTACTACCGGCTTTTCCTCTATTTTGATATTTTCGAAAAAATCATTACCCGACTTATCCAGCCCTACCGTAGAACGATAGAGTCCAAATTTTCGACAATCATATTTTCCTTTATCTTCGACTTTAAAATATTTAGTTTGAGATTTATGCTTAGCAAAGCCTTCTTTCGCCATTTCGTATGCTGTTTTGTTATGAAAGCTAGTTAATGGCTCATCAATTTTCATTGTAATTTGGTTTTTATCGTACAAATGCAAATAGGTTTTTGGAACATCAAAAGTTTCATATTTTTTTATAGATTCAGGCATATAGGTAGAATCATTACTCAATGTTATTGCTTGAATTAGTAAATGAGCGTTTAACATATGTACACCATGACCATACTCCCCATTCAAATCATGCCCTATTACTACTTCAGGTCGAAAGCGACGCAATAGCCCAACTTGATAAGCAAGCATCTCATCATTATTATATAGTTTTTTAGCATGGTCTAAGCTTTCAGAGTAAAGATCTTTAAACTCAGATATGACGGGATATGCCTTTATTCCAACGTGCCATAAGCCTTCTAATAATTCATGTTCACGATACCATTCACCTTTATGATTTGTAAGGTAGGCGACTTGCACCTTTTTATTCAACTGTCCAGCGTAGTAAGGCATAATTCCACCAAAGAAAATATGTTCATCATCCGCATGAGTAGGTAACAGCAACATATCGGCATCCTCATATGGGGGCTGCCACTTTTCAACCGTACTTCGAACTTCACCTTTGGAATAAATCTGAATATCACAAATAACGGTATCCTTTGGAAATTTCATTTCGACGGTATTTTGTTCATATGTAAGTTCAACGTACTCATGTAAAAAGCCATATAATCCACAAGAGGTAATCTGTTTATCATATAATAATATCCAATTATTAGTATGCTGAAATAATATATATATGCTTTTAATTGGAGTATTCGAATTCACTTTGATTGTTTGTTCTGTTTCAAAGATATATTTAGTTGCTAATTTATTGTCTATTATACTTGTTGGTGCCGCTTTTTCATCTAAACTGACTTGAACAGATTCATTTAATAGTTGAGCTTTTTCTTCTTCTGCGAAAACAGATGTAAAAAAATTTATCATACAAAATAACGACAATATCATTATTGTAAGACCTAATCTTTTTAATCGTTCCATTTTTATTCCCATAATCTTATCAACATCCTTTATTCTATTATAATCAAAAAAACTGTAACATACAAGTTACAGTTTGGTAAAAAATACTAACAAAAGCTCTCGAATTCAATTCGAGAGCTTTTCGGTTAATCATATTGCATGATAGCTTCTAAAAGTTTTTTATCGTTTTGATATGCATTTTTTATTGAATTTTTGCCTTTTTCTTTTTCACCAAATTGGTTAAAATCAATTAAACATAAATACATATCATCAAACATTTTGCTCATACCCATTTTTATAGCAAACTTGCTGTCTTTTAGTGAATACTTATCACCGTCAACACGCTTATTGTCTGATAATTTACTTAGATCTTGGAAAACAACACCAAAGTCTTTCATATCTTTATAACATGCACTATCAACCATGTACAAAAATGAATCATTTTTAGAAATCTTTCCGATTAACTTAGTGCGATTCATTTGCAAAACTTCTGTAGAAGTATTGCCGTTGTTACCAGCTCCAATCATTATTGCTTCAACATTTATTTGTTTTTTTCCGTTTTTATCATTATCTAAAACAAATGATGATAATATTTCTTCCATATATGATTGTGCGCCATCATATGTGCTTTCTGTTACAATTGTGTAAGATGCATCAAAAGTTGGCCTTGTAAACTGAGTCCATAGCAAACTAACAATCATAATAACTGCCAAAGCTCCAAGCAACGTTTGAATTTTATAATGATACCAATAGTTTTGCCACTTTTCTTTGAAAGTTTTCGGTTTCATAACCTCGTCTTTTTCAATAACTTGAGGAGTTTGTGCTGCTTTTTGCTTCATTACCATAGCAGCCTCTTTTTTTGCAAGCTTATCTTTTTCATATTGGGATGCCATTTTCATCATCCTTTCTACCCTACTCGAAAACAAATAGGATAGCCCTTATCAGCTAGATGCTTTTGCTTCCGGTTTCATTGTTGGGATTTCTATTTAAATGACTTATCCTAACTTAAACAGTTGTAAACACGTATATTTATTAACGTATCGGCTAAGTATACACTTTGCATTATACCTTATTTGTAATATAAAATCAACGAAATAGCTCCTCTTTCAAGCATAACTATTCACATACAACTCATAGTTTATTTTAAATATTTAATATTAAGTACTCATATACTTTTTATAAAATATATGTAAAAAGTTTTGATTCTGATCCTTTTGCGTTTTTATAAAGTTTCAATGTAATAATCTCTGCTAATGTTATTTCCGTTTACTTGACATTATCCAAAACAGCTAAATTTTGTACTCATTTTACAACATGACACAGTTTGCTGATCTATATTCAGATGGTGCACAACCCATATGTTTTTTAAACATTCTACTAAAGTGTGTTGCGTCTGAAAAGCCAACTCTATTTAATATTTCTGAAATTGGGAGCAATGTTTCTCTTAACATCTGTGAAGCAACATAGATTCGTACTCTAATAATGTACTCCATTATCGGATATCCCGTTACAGCTTTAAATCTTTCAGTAAGGCTTGTTCGGTTTATATGAAACTTATCTGTTAAATCCTGCATTTTTATTTTGTTCATATAATTTGTATAAATAAACAAAATAATTTCTTTTATTTCAGCTGGGTCTTTGTAAAATTCAATATGTTTAAAAACCTCATCAATAATCGGTATACGTGATAACATAAATAGCAATTCAATCAAATATGTTCTGCTTCTGCATGGCCAATCGTGCATTTGCATTTCTAATGATTCATTTATTTTTTCCATTACAAATTGTATTATTTTTGCATTATCTGGTCTTAAATACAATTGTCCTGTGCACTTTTCTTCTCGCCAGCGAAAAGAGTTAAGCCAATATGCATCCTGTATATTGTTATTTACAGTTTGATATGTCTCTTTCTTTAAAACGTCAAAGTCAAAGTTCTGATTAATTATTTGAGGATGAAAAGCAATAGCAATTGCTTCTACAGAAGTACCTAATTCTAAATAATACTTATCGCTTTCATTCATACAAAGAATAGAAGGAGCTACTATAATTTGTCTAATATCATTAATTAAAACAAAAGCAGTACCCGAATAAATTAAAATCAGCTTATAATAATCTCTCTGTTTTAATCCATCGCTAAAAACATCTTTATTCCAGAATTTCATGGGCAAAGCATACCCTTCAAATATTTTTTTACCATATGTATGAAAATCGAGATTCATAAAGTTTCCTCCAAAAACATTTAAAACAGCACAATCGTATATCCATATTATACCACTGTGCTGTTTTCAAATGTTAACTTTTTTAAAAATATTTATCTGCCTAAAATTTTCAATGCTTCACATATCTTTAATCCAAACTCAGTAGAACATTCACGATCTCTACCTATAATAATATTACCTATAACAGTAACTTCCTTACTTCCACATCTAGACCAACTTTTAATCAATTGTCTAATAAAATTATTATAAGAGAATATAGCTCCTTTGTTATTGTTTAATAAGCAATTTTTATCTAAATTAGAAGAAGAGTCACATATAGCAGCAACAATCTTGTTTTGCCTATATGCATCTTGTAGCAACTTTAATAACTCTTTGCTATTCCATAAAGTATTGTCACCATTTGTTTGTCCTATTACTACAATAGCATCATAATTAGCTGCAACAGCGTTTGAAATTAGTAAATCAGTAGTATATTTTGAACCATTTGCACCAGTTGCAGAAGAGACTGTGCTTGTCATGGTTACCTTTACACCATTCAGTTCAAGTAATGCTTTGGAAGTTGAAAGCTCTTCATCCTCATAATCTTTTGATGGTATAACAATAAGTACATTTTTCTGAAACTTACGAATTTTTAGAGCATCGCAAAGAGCTAAACCAAAACTTTTTGAAGCAGCAGGATTTTTACCTGTAATGATATTTCCATCTACAACAACTTCTTCATTAACATAATTTGCCCCATTATTTGTAAGCTGCATAATCCCCTCGTTCCAGGGAAACATAGTTGCACTTTTTCCCTTCAGCAATCCAGCTTTTGCTAAAATAGGGGGTGCAGCACATATCGCTGCTATAATCTTATTCTGCTCATTAGCTTGCTGTAATAATACTCTGAGATCTGGGTTATCCCAAAGCTCACCAATTACTCCTGTTCCGCCTATTACAGCAAATGCATCATAGTCTGTTGGATTAACACTTGAAATTTTAACATTAGGAGTAATCTTCCTTCCTTGTGAGCCAATTGCAGTTGTTGTTACAGTACTAGCTATAGATACCTTAGCGCCGTTTGCTTTCAATATTGCCATTGGTTCGTATAGCTCAATATCTTCATAATCCTTTGATGCAATTATTAATAGCACCTTTTTTTGTGTTGTAGCTGCATTCGCTCGAGCATCTGATACTCCTACCATGCAAACTATACTTACCATCAAGCACAAACATAATGTAAAACCAATAAACCTTTTAAACAATTTTTTCATAAATTATTCCTCCTTTAATAAGTAAAGTTTATCAATATTTTCTTTAATTTTCTATAGCGTATAATCAATGTTTATATGCATATTTACAGTTATTAACGATAAATAATAAAAAACTATTTATTCTAAGAGTAACACATAGTACTTAGTTATTTTAACCATACATCGCAGGATTTGATAAGATGGAAAAAGGGCTTTGACCTATATCGGTCAAAGCCCTTTTTATCAGTACTATATTTTTATTTTCTACTTAATCTCCGGTTTCATTGTTGGGAACAATAATACATCACGAATTGTATTGTTATTTGTTAATAACATAACCAGACGGTCAATACCAATACCCAAACCACCTGTTGGAGGCATACCATATTCTAATGCATTTAAGAAATCTTCATCCATATCAGATGCTTCATCATCGCCTGCATTTTTCAACTCAACTTGATGAACAAAACGTTCTCTTTGGTCAATTGGATCGTTCAACTCTGAGAAAGCATTCGCATGTTCTCTACCTAAAATAAACAACTCAAAACGCTCTGTATAGCCAGGATCGGTTGGTTTTCTCTTAGCAAGAGGTGAAATTTCAACAGGATGTTCCATAATAAAGGTTGGTTGGATTAAGTGTTCTTCAACATATTCCTCAAAGAACAGATTTAAAATATCACCTTTCATATGGCGATCTTCAAATTCGATATGATGTTCTTGTGCCAATGCTTTCGCTTGTTCTACTGTTTCAATTGTAGAAAAATCAACATTTGCATATTTTTTTACTGCTTCAATCATGGTTAAACGCTCAAATGGTTTTTCTAAATCAATTTCATATTCTCCGTATTGAACAACTTTCGTACCGATAACTTTATCAGCTACATGCTTGATTAGATTTTCTGTTAAATTCATCATGCCTTCATAATCGGTATATGCCTGATATAATTCCAATAAGGTAAATTCAGGGTTATGACGAACAGACATGCCTTCATTTCTAAATACTCTGCCTATTTCATAAACTCGATCAAATCCGCCAACGATTAAGCGTTTTAGATATAATTCAAGTGAAATACGAAGATGCATGTCTAAATCAAGGGTATTATGATGTGTATTGAATGGTCTTGCAGCGGCACCACCAGCAACCGTTTGTAATACCGGAGTTTCAACCTCCAAGAAATTATTATCATCTAAATAGTTTCTAATTTCTTTGATAATCTTACTACGCTTGATAAAGGTATCTTTCACCTCAGGATTTACAATTAAATCAATATAACGTTGACGATAACGCAAATCCATATCCTTTAAGCCATGGAATTTCTCAGGTAAAGGCAATAATGATTTAGATAATAATTTTACTGCGCTTGCTTTTACTGATATTTGTCCTTTTTGTGTTCGGAATACTTCACCACGAATACCAATAATGTCGCCAATATCATACTTCTTAAAATCTACATAAGAATCATCACCAACGTGGTCTTTTCTTACATAGGATTGAATTCTGCCTGTTGTATCTTGAATATCAATAAAGCTAGCTTTACCCATATCACGTTTGCTCATAATACGACCGGCGATAGATACTTCTTTGCCTTCATATTCATCAAAATTATCTGTAATTACTTGCGCAAAAGCAGTTTGATCATATACAGTTACTTCGTATGGATTTAAGTTTCTTTCACATAAATCTTTTAACTTTTCTCTACGAACTTTTAAAAGATCACCTAAATCCTCCACTGCATTATTTTCAACTGTATTATTGTCGTTCATTTGACACGTCCCCTTATTTTGCTTAAAAATCATTATATCAATAATTTCTTAAACTTATTTTAATCATTATTTGCTAATTTCTAAAATTTTAAATTGAATCACGCCTGATGGTGCTTCAACATCAACAATGTCTTCTAATTTTCTTCCAAGTAATGCTCTTCCAACCGGAGATTCATCAGAAATACGTTTATCAAGTGGTGAAGCCTCTGTTGAACCAACTATTTTATAAGTGTCTTTTCTATCGTTCTTCAGATTTAGTACAGTTACCTTTGAACCTACGCTTACTGCATCAGTCGTAATACCGTCTTCATCTAAAACAGATACGTTTTTAAACATTTGCTCAATCTCTGCAATTCTTGCTTCAATCATTGCTTGTTCATTTTTTGCTTCATCGTATTCACTATTTTCTGATAAGTCGCCGAAAGACAGAGCAACTTTTATTTTTTCAGATACTTCTTTACGTTTCACCGTTTTTAATTGTTCCAACTCTTGTTCTAAATTTGCAAGACCTTCGCTTGTTAATAGTATAGGTTTACTAGCCATTCTAAATCCTCCTGTATTAAGTTATTTATCTTGTTGTCAAAAGACAATTATAAATCAATTTTCAACATGTTGCTTATAATAGTATATCACAATCCACAAAAGTGGATTGTGATGGTGTAGCTTATTAGCAATATTCTTATTATATATAAGCTTCTAATTTATGTCAATAGCAAAAATATTATTTTTAATCGTATCCATCATTATTTTGTTGTTATTTTTATAGCAATAAATAGGCTTTAAGCTTCCTAAAGCCTTAATTCCACAATATTGATAAATTGCAGCTTGATAGCTATGCAAAAACATTTGTGGGTTTTCTTTTTCTTCAGAATCAATTTGTATACTATCTAATTTTAACAGATCATGTGGAATTGCCTCCAAATATTCATTTGGCGTTTCCGCTCGAAATGAATGATAAATGTATGAATGTGCATCAAACCCCAATTTCTTTGGAATAATTATGGGAATGGTTTGATTTATCATATTAGATAGTATTATTCCGTCAGGCGAAACAAATAATACATTGTCACTTGCACTTGGAAATATTTTATTAGAAACTAAAATATTAGCACCGCATTCATAATACATGGTATTCTTGTAGTCTTCATATAATTGCATTTTTTTTGTAATAATGCGGACTACTCCGAAAAAACCCACTAGAATGTTAGCGTAGTTTTGATAGTGACAGTTAATATCTATTAGTGTAACGGTTTTATTCTTAATATATTTTTGATTATAACTTAAAATCTCTTGTAAGGCGTTCATTGTTGTGACATGTGAATAATTTATAATATCGAGTTGTTTAATAGCTGTTGTTGAGGGTAAAGTGATTTCGTTTGTAACAATCACACGCTCTTTTGTTGCTCCTAGCAGATTTTCAATTACGTTCCAGCTCACATTTTCAGCTTTTTTAATTCGAACTATACAATATTTCACATCACCACAAGTAACATAATCAAGCTTCATATTTTTCAAATACAGTTTCTTTTGACTATAATGATTAGAAGTAATAATTGTAAACATATTTCACCTTATTCTTTCAGTAAAAACAGTCTACTGAAAAGTAATATTGAATAAGTAGTCTTGGTAGGACTACTTATTCAATATATATGCGATAAAATTAAAATTTATTTTGCTTTTTTAGAATTTAATACTTCTAATGCTTTTTGAAGTTGTGTATCTTGCTCCGGTTTAATTGAAATAAGATTTGTTTCCAATTCAGGTTTTAATTTTACTTCATATTCGGGTTTAATTCCAACGCCATTGATTTTTTGACCAGACGGTGGGAAGAAATGAGCTGTAGTTACGTTAATTGCACTTCCATCGGTTAACTTGATTAAGGATTGCATAACTCCTTTACCATATGTGTTAACTCCAACAATAGATGTTTTATTTATATCTCTTAAAGTAGAAACAAATAATTCTGATGCACTTGCTGTTTTAGAGTTTACAAGAGCAACCATTGGCATACTGATTTGATGTTTATCGGAAGTACCTAGAACTGTCTTTTTACCTGTATTATCAATCTTATATCCTAAGTCACCATTCGGTAATAAGAAATCCAACATTTCAATAACGGAGTTTACTGTTCCGCCACCATTATCTCTTAAATCAAAAATTAAACCAGTCGCGCCACCTTTAATTGCCTTATTTACAGCATCTATAAACTGTGATGGGGTTTTTTCATTAAAATCGGTGATTTTAATAACCGCATTTTTATCTAAGATCTGCATTTCCACATAAGGTATAGTGATGTCTTTACGAATAATATCAATCGGCGTATCCACACCATTTCTACGGTAAACAAGTTTTAACTTTGAACCTGCATCACCTTTAATCAATCGAACAGCATTATCATAGCTTAAAGTTTTCAAATCGGTGTCATTGATAGAAACAATATAGTCTCCTACTTCAAGGTTAGCAATTTTTGCAGGAGATTCAGCCAGTACTTTTTTAATAAGCAAATAGCCACTATCGTCTTTTGCAACTGTTACACCGATGCCGACAGATTTTCCAGATAGATCTTTTAATCTTTCTTCATATTGTTCTTTTGTTAAATAAGTTGAATATTTATCACCGATACCTTTTACGTATCCTGCTGAAATTGAATTCAACAACGCTTCTTCGTCAATTGTACCATCAAAGTTTTGTCGAACTTCTCTGTCCAAATCGGCAATTTTTTTATACATCTCTTCACGATTTTTCACGTTTAAAACCATTGTATTAAAATAGTTTAATGAAACCATCATTGTGATGCAAAATGTAATTCCTGCTAGCACTACCATAAAAGCAATTGCAGCACCTAATGAGATTTTTTTGTTCATAAAAGTCCTCCAATGATACATGGAATTTTTCAAAATGAAATTATTATCAATAGAATTTACTGCATAATATAAACATTCTCATCAGAGAATGTTTATATTATTTGCAGTATGTAGATTTATATTTACGTTAAGGCTTTCTTACATAACCCATAGGATTAACTTGCTTACCATTGACACGAACCTCGAAATGCAAGTGGTTTCCTGTTGAGTTGCCGGTTGTACCAACTCCTGCTATTGCTTGTCCACGACTAACAGTGTCGCCAGCTTTAACATCAATTCTGCTGCAATGCGCATATAACGTTACATATCCGCCACCATGGTCAACGATAACGTTATATCCATATCCGACATTTTGATATTTTACTGAAATAACTTTACCACTTTGTGATGCAACAATTGTTGTTCCGGAAGGAGCACCAATATCTACACCAGTATGGAAATCACGATTGCCAAACATAGTTCTCCAACCAAAAGGTGAAGTAATTCTAGATGATGAAGGAACCGGCCATTTAAATGCACCCTCAGGGGCCGTACCACCACCTGATTGTTCCGCAATAATACGATCAATTTCAGCATATTGCTGATCAATTAGCTTCTGATTTTTCTTTTTCTCAGCATAATATTGATCCCATTTTGCTTTTAATTGTGCTTTACTAGCTTCACTTTGCTTTTTCATTGACTCAAGATTTTCGGATTTCTTATCTAGTTGAGTTTTTGATGCATTAAGCGATTGGTTCTGCTCTTCCATTTTAGCTTTAATCTTTTCTAAATCATTGCGTTGCTTTGATAGTTTATCAATTAAATCTTGGTCACTTTTTGAAATTCGCTTTAACAATTCTGCTCTTGTTAAGAAATCAGAAAAGCTCTTCGCCTCCAAAATAGTAGTTAAAGCTGAATTTGAACCTGCTATGTACATTGCACGAACTCTTTGTGCAAATAAATCCTGACTTTCACTAATTTCTTTTTCTTTTACGGAAATTTCGCCTTTCTTTAACCCAATATCATGTTGCATTAACTCAATTTTTTGTTTAAACAAATCAATTTGCTTTTCTGTATTTTCTATGTTTTTCTCATATATCTCTTGCTTTTCTTCTTCATCTTTAATTTGGCCTGAGATATTATTTAAATTATTACTTAAATTTTTATTGGATTTTTCTAAATCAGATATTTTTTTTTCTAATTCAGAAATTGATCTTGCATCCACCGTTGTATTAACATTTATGAAACCAAAGGCAGTAAAAGACACAATCACCATAGTCATAACTATGGAAACCATCCTAATACCTTTTTTAGTATTTGTTTTAAATAGTTTTGAAAACCTATTCATTACAAAGCCCCCTTATACACGTGCATGATTACGGATACTAATCACACTTCCTACTGTACCTAGCAATGTTCCGGTAACAGTAAAAAATCCACCAACTGTCAACGCTAGATCTTTGAATGGTATTATACTTTCTAACGCAGATTTAACCCAAATTGAAGCATCTTCTACTACAAATGCGGTCAAATAATGATATCCACCCCAAATTACAATAAAAGCAATAAATGCTGATATTAAACCGAGCATAAAGCCTTCTACTATAAACGGAATACGAATAAAAGTATTTGTTGCACCGACATATTTCATAATGTTAATTTCTTTTCTTCTTGTAAAAATTGTTGCCCGAATTGTATTAGCAATTATGACAAGAGAAATAATGCCTAATGCTATAATCAAAATGCTGCCAAAAGTATTAACTGTTCTTTGCACATATGTTAAAGTATGAGCCACCTCGTTTGAAGCTTGTACAATATCTACTCCTGCGATAGTTTTCAATTCTTTTACAGTTTGCTCTGTTAGAGATAAGTCTTTTACTTTTAACTCGAACATATCCGGAATGGTATTTCTATTTTCTAACCCGTCTAACAAATATCCTTCATTGCCAAGCATTTTCTTTGTATTTTCAAGGCCTTGTGCTTTTGATACATAGGTTAGCTTACTGATATTTGCATTTTTTTGAATTGCAGATTTTACATTATCAATGGTAGCTTGATCAGCATCTTGTTTTAGAAAAACAACCATTTCTGTTTGATTTTGTATGTATCCAACCATGCTATCTACATTCACTTTAATTAAATATGCAGCACCAACGATAATTAAACAGGTGGCCAACACACCAACTGAGGTAAACGCCATAACACGATTGCGCCATAAACTTCTTATACCTTCTTTAAGAAGATATTTAAAACTTGAACCTTTCATTTATAATCTCCCCTCATTTGGCTGTATCATATCATCAAATACAACGAGACCGCTGTCTATGGTAACAGTTCTACCACCAAAATGACGCACCATGTCTTGCTCATGAGTAACCATTAAAATGGTTGTACCACATTGATTAATTCCTTGCAGCAACTCAACAATTTCATAGGATAACTCAGGATCGATATTTCCTGTAGGCTCATCGGCAATAATAATGGGAGGATCGTTTACAAGTGCACGAGCTAAAGCAACACGTTGTTGCTCTCCTCCTGATATTTCATTAGGGAACCTTTTTGCTTTTTGCTCTAGTCCCATTAAGTTTAAGATATATGGTACCCTGTTTCGAATAAATTTAGTGGATGCATCCGTAACACGTAAGCTGAATGCAACATTATCGTAAACAGTCATATTCGGAATAAGTCTAAAATCTTGGAATACTACCCCAAGCTTTCTTCGATATTGCGGAATTTGGCGTTGCTTTAATCTACCGATATTTTCACCATTTACTCTTACGATACCGCTTGATGCTACTTTTTCTCTTAGTAAAAGCTTAATAATTGAGCTTTTTCCAGCACCAGAAGCCCCAACAATAAAAACAAATTCTCCGCTATCAACGTTAAGCGTAATGTCTTTTAGAGCTGTTGTTTTGTTGTCATATTTTAATGATACGTTTGATAACTCTATCATTTCAACCGCTCCTTACTTTTCTCTCTCTTTTTTAGAACTTTGTAGGATTTGCCGTTAAATATTTTTTAACCATCAATGCAATTTTAAATACGATTGCATGATCAAATTCTCTTAGATCTAAACCTGTAAGTTTTTTAATTTTTTCTAAACGATATACTAATGTGTTTCTATGAACAAACAATTTTCTTGATGTTTCAGAAACGTTTAAGTTATTTTCAAAGAACTTATGAATAGTAAACAATGTTTCTTGGTCTAATGACTCAATAGAACCTTGTTTAAAAATTTCTCTTAAGAAAGTTTCACAAAGGGTTGTTGGCAATTGATAAATCAAACGAGCAATACCTAAGTTATCGTAACAAACGATATTTTCCTCTGTATCAAATACTTTACCAACTTCTAATGCGATTTGTGCTTCTTTAAAAGAACGAGCAAGATCTTTGATTCCTATTACAGTTGTACCAATACCAACAGCAGCTTTCGTATAGAATTCGCTACTCAAAGTGTCAACAATAGAACCTGCAAGTTTAGATAAATCTCTTGCATCAATACCTGCTTTTGTTTCTTTTATTAAAACAATATCATTCTCATTAATATTAAACACGTAATCTTTTTGTTTATCTGGGAATAAATTTTGAATTACATCATAAGCACTAACTTCATTTGTGGAAATAATACGTATTAACAACGCAACACGATTCACGTCAGAATTGAAGTGAAGCTCACGTGCTTTTACATAAATATCTCCCGGTAAAATGTTGTCTAATACAATATTTTTTACGAAGTTATTCTTATCATATTTTTCATCATAGTATTGCTTAATGCTTGTTAAAGAAATTGCAATAAGTTGAGCAAATTTTGCAGCTGTGTCATCTGTACCTTCTACAAATACTGCATACTCAGGTTTTAGATGAGCACCGAATGGTTTATAACTATAACCATCTCTTGTGAAAACTTCATGTGAATCAGACATTTCGAATGCTACAAACTCATTTGTTGTTCCTATTTTTGATAATTCACTACAAGCAACAATGGTTGCAGTATCATCGATAACACCGATAACACGATTAACTGTATCGCGCATTTGATGAACTACACCTTGGAATAACCTGTTAGACATAATGAATACCCCTTTTACCGTTATATTTTGAACTAAATTAAATTTCACTTATATCTATTTTACCTAATTTTTCGTAATATTGCAAGGTGAAAGCACAAATATTTTACTTTTATATTGGTTAATGTGCCGACAAAATGAACATTCGATACAACTTGTAACCAATTGTAACACATTTGTAACTATTATTTGTGAACAAACCATGAAGGATGGGTTAAATCAGCAATTAACTTTGTTTTAATTATTCTTTATGCTATAATAATCCGTAGGGATTATTATATATTTACGTGGCGATGCGAACATTGTGCTGCGCAAAAACGCATATCGCTTATTATATCAATACTTTGTTTATGATATAATAATATAAAACTGGTTATATCAATAAAAATATAGGTTAGCACCTATTCATTCGCAATACAATGTAGGGAGTGACCTGCGGTCACTCCGCGGAACGGTTACAGACCGTTCCCTACAAAAGTTAATTGTTATTAAATTAGCATAACAGACAAAATAAACCTCAGGAGGTAATTATGGAGTTAATATCATGGAACGTAAATGGACTAAGGGCTTGCTTAACAAAAGGCTTTTTAGACTTTTGTTATACAATGAATGCAGATATATTTTGTATTCAAGAAACAAAATTACAGGAAGGACAAGTGGAATTAGAACTGGATGGTTATGAGCAATATTGGAATAGTGCTATTAAAAAAGGATATTCAGGCACTGCTGTTTTTACAAAGGCAAAACCAATATCAGTGTCTTATGATATCGGCAGAGAGGAGCATAGTGGCGAAGGCAGAGTAATTACACTTGAATATGATTCCTTTTATCTTGTAAATGTTTATACGCCGAATGCACAACGTGGGTTAGCTCGACTTGACTATCGTATGCAATGGGAAGATGCATTTCGGGAATACCTGTTGAAACTAAACCAAACAAAACCTGTAATTATGTGCGGTGATTTGAATGTTGCTCATAATGAAATTGACTTAAAAAATCCGAAGTCAAATCGTCAGAATGCAGGTTTCTCTGATGAAGAACGTGGTAAAATGACTGAACTATTAGATTCAGGCTTTGTCGACAGTTTCCGTTATTTATATCCTGATGTAACGGGTGCTTATTCTTGGTGGTCTTATATGTATAATGCAAGAGCAAACAATGCAGGATGGAGAATAGACTATTTCGTTGTAAGCGAGCAACTAAAGGATAAAATCAAAGAAGCAAGTATTCATAGCAATATTATGGGTAGTGACCATTGCCCTGTTTCGCTTGAAATTGCTTTATAGAGAGGATGAATATTATGAAATCTACAAATGATGGCGTTATTTTAAATAATGGTGTGAAGATGCCGTGTATTGGGTTTGGAACATATAAAACTTCCGATGGTGATGTATGTATATCTGCTGTGAAAGAAGCGATTCAATGTGGTTATCGCCATATTGATTCTGCTGCTGTTTATGGTAACGAAGTGGGTGTTGGGCAAGCAATAAAAGAGTGTGGCGTTCCAAGGAATGAATTATTTATTACAAGTAAAGTATGGAATGATGTACGAGGGTATAAAAACACCTTGAGCGCATTTGAAGACACGATGAATAAACTTGACTTGGATTATCTTGATTTATATCTTATCCATTGGCCTATACCAAGGGCATATCGTGAGACTTGGGAAAAGGAAAATCAAGAAACTTGGAGAGCAATTGAAGATTTATATAATCAAGGAAAAATTAAAGCAATTGGTGTTAGTAACTTTAAGCCACACCATATTGAATCGCTATTAAAAACGGCTACCATTAAGCCTATGGTTAACCAAATAGAACTTCATCCCGGTGAGTTACAAGAAGATAAAGTGGCTTATTGCAAAGAAAATGGGATTGTTTTAGAAGCATATACTCCATTAGGACGTGGCAAACTTGCAGAGATCAAACAAATGCAAGACTTAGAAAAGAAATATAATAAATCTTTTGCACAGCTTTGTATTCGTTGGTCATTACAACATGGATTTGTTCCATTACCAAAATCCGTTACACCAAGCAGAATCATTGAAAATACTAAGGTATTTGATTTTGAAATTAGCAACGAAGATATGAAGATTATTGATGCAATCACTTACGATGGTTGCAAAGGCAAAGATACTGATTTAATTGAATTTTAGAATAAACAATAGCCATTTGAATATTTTCAAATGGCTATTGTTGTATTGGTTGTGTAAATATGGTATAGTGATAAGATATTCGGCATTAGAGGAGTGACAATATGAAATATTTTGAGAGTCCTACCTATGGCAAAATTACAACCAAACTGTATGGAAATGATTTGAAACAATTGGGTATGGCAACAATGAATCAACTACAAATCTTATGCGATACTCTTTTGCAGAATGACTGTAAAAGATTTTTAGATTTAGGCTGTAGTTGTGGTCAAATTACTAAATGGTTATCTGAACAGTTATCCAGTGAAGCAATCGGTGTAGATATTGATACTGATGCACTTTCATATGCAAACAAAACTAATGATAAAGCTTCTATTCAATATAAACACATCAATTTTAACGAATTGAATTTCCCACCCCGTTCTTTTGATGCAATCATTTCAATAGATACTTTATATTTCTGCAATTCAATAATTGACATTGAAAACATACTAACCAATTGCTTGCAACTCTTGAGCAAGAATGGAATACTTGCAGTGTATTGGGAGAACTGTCCATTACAACTATTTCAAAACCAAACTAATCATCCATTTGATACGCCTATTGGACAATGGGCGCTAAAACATAACATTGACTTCACTCCGATTGATTTTTCTAAAAATGTTCTCCCGTTTTGGGATACATGGGAACTATTCGAAAAGAACAAAGAAAAGTTAATTGAAGAAATAGGTGTAGAATTTTATGATGAAATGAAGCATGAATGGACTTTGGTAAACAAATTTCATAAAGAAAATCCCAATGCAATTGGTAAATGGTTATATATTATAAAAGCTAACTAAATAGCGGGGTTATACTGAAAATATATTTTAATTTCATTATAAATATTGTGTAAATATGGTATAGTGATATAAAAATTAGATATGAGGATGTGATAAATTGGAATTACCAAAGCGAAAACGAATACGATTACAAGGTTTTGACTATAGTAAAAACGGTATTTATTTTATTACAATTTGCACAAACAATCGTCTTAACCTGTTTTGTACAATAACTGATGACATTTTACATTTAACACAATGTGGATTCATTATAGAAAAACACATTGGTTGTCTAAATAAAATCAATCAAGGTATATCTGTTTTAAATACGATATTATGCCCAATCACATACATATGTTGATAAAGATTAGTAGGGAGCGCATTTTACGATCATATCGTTCGTAATGAAAATGAATATTACAATATATTTCAATACATTAAAACCAACGCAATACATTGGAAAGAAGACGAATTCTATGTAGCAAACTAAATACATCTAATATAGAATTGAACAAATCTAGAAAAACGGATTTATCAATTAAATCAGAAGGGCTAAATAATATTAAATAAATTTACAACAAAAGTAACCCCGCATTGAACTATAATTTCAATGTGGGGTTACTTTTATATAGGTATAACAAGAAATTAACATACGACTTATAATACTTTTTTCTAGTATATCTATATTATAGCATAAAAACGCTATTTCTTCAAGACTTGTATTCACCAGTATATTCCAATATAATTAGAACACATCAAAACATGAAAGGTGACGTAAATTATGGGATATTCAATTTTCGAGGGAACAATAACTGACATGACATGGGTAGAAATTGAGGAGCTAGCAAACGAGAGTACTATTGTTCTATTTCCTATGGGTGTTATAGAAGAACATGGGCCGCATCTATGCTTAGGTACTGATATTTATTTAAGTTACACTGGATGCAAACAGCTCAAATCGAAACTTGAAGCTTTGGGTAAAAAAGTCTTAGTTGTTCCTCCCTATTACTGGGGAATTAACAATGTAACAGGTGCGTTTCCTGGTTCATTCACAGTGAGAAAAGAAACCATGAAAAATATAATATATGACACTTTATCCTGTCTAAAACGTTGGAGCTTTAAAAACGTTTATTGCTTCTATGGGCATGGTGATATTGATCACATTAACGCGATTTTAGAAGCAATTATTGATATTCGTAAAGACACAGAATTAGACGTTAAAATGGTTGTAGAAGGGTTTAGTTTACAACGATTTGGATTAACTGGAAATGAAGATTATATTTTACCTGTAACTCCGCCTATGCCGGATGAAATTAATGCAACACCAGAAAGACTTGACATCCATGCCGGTGCAATGGAAACGTCGTATATGTATTATCATTTTCCCGAATGTGTTAACGCAGAAATTGCCAAAGGATTACCATCTACAGACTTAACATTCGATGAACTACAGATATGGAGCAAAGGTTGGGATGAAACAAGAAAATTAGTTCCATTAGGATACGCTGGTAGCCCTGCAAATTTTGAAAGCGTTAATGACAATAAATCCTTTGATGACTTTATATCTGATTTTACTGCTAAATGTATTATAGAATCAATTGTATCGGAGGTTTCAGCTAGTTGAAAAACTTAGAACGCAAGAAAGCAATGAATATCAGAAGAATTTTACTTGCGAAAATTGTTTTTTCTAAAATGACATATAGCAACATATAAATATTTTCTCAAATGTTATTCGCGTGGAACAATTGCTGGTCGCATAACGATTTTACAAGAAACTATCTAGGGGAGCGAATCAAAAATAATATAGTACAAGCTTCACCTTTATCAATTTTGTACAGACATAGGCGCGGTGTCATATAAAAAACAATTTTGAGAAACAAAGCATTTTTTATCCATACTTTTTGGGGCGATTGCCAAAAAGCATGGTCAGGTTTGGGCGGATAGCCCAGTATTCATAATACCAAGGAACAAACTAAAATCATGCAAATATAATATTAAAATTCACTTTATCGACAGTCTAAAACCTCCGATACGAAATTGTATCGGAGGTTTTAGCTTATAATAAATTATTATTTTGCGATTAAAGATTTGCCGTCCATTTCAGCTGGTTGAGGTAAATCTAATAATTCTAACATTGTTGGAGCGATATCAGCAAGTTTACCACCTTCACGAAGGTTAACGTCTTTACCACATACAACGAAAGGTACTTTATTTGTTGTGTGAGCTGTAAATGGAGAACCATCTGGCTCATACATTTGGTCTGCATTACCGTGGTCAGCAGTAATCAATGCGATACCACCTTTTGCAAGAACAGCATCAACTGTTTTGCCTACGCAAGTATCAACTGCTTCAACAGCTGCTTTTGCTGCATCAAAGATACCGGTATGACCAACCATGTCACAGTTTGCATAGTTTAAAATAATAACATCGTATTTATCAGACTCAATGCGTTTTACAACTTCATCACACACTTCATAAGCGCTCATTTCAGGTTGTAAATCGTAAGTTGCAACTTTTGGTGAGTTGATTAACGCTCTGTCTTCGCCTTCAAATGTAGCTTCTACACCACCGTTAAAGAAGAAAGTAACGTGAGCATATTTCTCTGTTTCAGCAATACGAAGTTGCGTTTTACCATTTTTGCTTAGGTATTCACCTAATGTATTTGTTAGAGATTGTGGTTTAAATGCAACTGTTACGTTTGGCATGGTTGCATCGTATTGTGTCATGCATACAAAAGTTAATGGGAAGAAACCATTTTTTCTTTCAAAACCATTGAAAGCTTCATCAACGAAAGTACGAGCAATTTCTCTTGCACGGTCTGGTCTAAAGTTAAAGAAAATAATGCTATCGTTTGCTTTTACAGTAGCTCCGCCATTGATAACTGTTGGAAGTATAAATTCGTCCGTAATTTCGTTGCCATAAGAAGCTTGCATTGCTGCAGCTGCATCATCACTTGTGTTTCCTTCGCCATATACCATTGCAGCATATGCTTTTTCAACACGTTCCCAACGATTATCACGATCCATAGCATAGTATCGACCCATAACAGTAGCGATAGTACCTACGCCGATTTCATTAATTTTATCTTGCAATTGCTCTACAAAGCTTTTACCAGAAGAAGGAGGAACGTCACGTCCGTCCATAAAACCATGAACGTAAACTTTTGTTAATCCTTTTCTTTTAGCCATTTCTAATAAGCCGTATAGATGTTCGTTGTGGCTATGTACACCACCATCAGATAATAAGCCCATTAAATGTAAAGCAGTATCATTCTTTAAGCAAGTATCCATTGCTGCAGATAACGCTTCATTGGAGAAGAAATCTCCGTCTTTAATGGATTTTGTGATACGAGTTAACTCTTGATATACAACTCTACCAGCACCAATGTTAGTATGTCCTACTTCTGAGTTACCCATTTGACCATCTGGAAGACCTACATCTAATCCGGATGCTCCTATTTCAGTAACGACACCCTCTGCAAAAATTTTATCTAGGTTCGGTTTTTTTGCAGCACGAATGGCATTACCATATTCGCTTTTATTGTTTCCGTATCCGTCTAATATAATTAACGCTAACGGTTTATTCATAGTATTTATCTCCTTAATACAAACAATGTATGTAATACCAATTTCATTAAAAATTACATTAAAAATTTTTATAAAAACGCATAAATCAAAGCTTTTATAAAAACAATTATGGTTTATTTTAATTGAAATTGGTATAAGATGGCCAAAGCCACCTTGAATATTCGCTTCTTGCAACTATTGTTGCTTATGAAAATTGCTTATTTAGATGCAGCATTGATAATTGTTGCAAAATCTGCAGCTTTCAAAGAAGCACCACCGATTAATCCACCATCAACATCTGGTTTAGAAAGAAGTTCAGCAGCATTTCCAGCGTTCATAGAACCGCCGTATTGAATAGTCATTGCATCAGCAGCAGCTTGATCATAGATTTTTGCTACAGTAGCACGAATTACTGCACATACTTCATTTGCTTGATCAGCAGTTGCAGTTTTGCCTGTACCGATAGCCCATACTGGCTCATAAGCGATGATAATTTTATTTAAATCAGCTTTATCGATGCCTTGTAGAGCTATTTTGGTTTGAAGAGCAACTAGTTCATCAGTGATACCTTGTTCTCTTTCTTCTAATAATTCACCTACGCAAAGAAGTACTTTTAAGCCTGCAGCAACTGCAGCCTTTGTACGTTTGTTTACTGTTACATTCGTTTCACCAAAATATTGTCTTCTTTCGCTATGGCCAACAACAACGTATTCTACGCCCATTTCAGTTAACATATCTGCAGAAATTTCGCCAGTAAAAGCGCCGCTTTTTTCAAAGTGAACGTTTTGTGCACCAACTTTAACGTTTGTGCCTTTTGTTAAGTTTACAGCAGTTTCCAAGTTTGTGAAAGGAACACATACTACAACTTCACAATCAGCATCTTTTACTAATGGAATTAAGTCGTTGATCAATGCTTTCGTTTCTACTCTTGTGTTATTCATTTTCCAGTTACCAGCAATAACTGCTTTTCTTAATGTCTTATTCATAATTTAAAACTCCTTCAATTTATGTTCATATATTTTGTGTACATATCAATCTATAAATAAGGGCGAGCAATGCTCGCCCAATACTTTATCGTTACAAAATTATTTGTCGTTCATTGCAGCGATGCCTGGAAGTTCTTTGCCCTCTAAGAATTCAAGAGAAGCTCCACCACCAGTTGAGATATGGCTCATTTTGTCGCCGTAACCTAATGTATTAACAGCAGCAGCAGAGTCACCACCACCGATAATAGTAATTGCATCTGTTTCAGCTAATGCTTTTGCAACAGCAATTGTACCTTTTGCTAATACTGGGTTTTCAAAAACGCCCATAGGTCCGTTCCAAACAACAGTTTTAGCAGATTTTACTGCCTCAGCAAATAATTCAGCAGTTTTTGTTCCAATATCTAAGCCCATGTAATCGCTTGGGATTTCATTTGCAGCAACAACTTTTACATCGATTTCTGCATCAATTGGGTTAGGGAATTCTTTCGCAATTGTGCAATCGATTGGAAGAAGAATTTGAACGCCTTTTTCATCAGCTTGTTTTAACATATCTTTACAGTAATCAATTTTTTCAGAGTCAAGTAAAGAAGTACCAACATCATAGCCTTTTGCAGCTAAGAATGTATAAGCCATACCACCACCGATGATTAGAGTGTCAGCTTTTGTTAATAAGTTTTCGATAACATTTAGTTTATCTGCGACTTTAGCACCGCCAAGAATTGTAACAAATGGTCTAACTGGGTTTTCAACAGCTCCACCTAGGAATTTCAATTCTTTTTCAATTAGATAACCAACAGCTGCTTCTTCAACGTAAGCTACTACACCAACAGTTGAACAGTGAGCTCTATGAGCAGCACCAAAAGCATCGTTTACAAAGATATCAGCAAGACTTCCTAATTCTTTGCTTAGTGCTTCGCCGTTCTTAGTTTCTTCAGCACGATAACGAGTGTTCTCTAATAAAACAACATCGCCATCTTTCATTTCAGCAACAGCTTTTTTAGCGTTTTCGCCAACAACGTTATCATCAGCAGCGAAAATAACTTCTTGATTTAATAATTCAGAAAGTCTTTTTGCAACTGGTGCTAAAGATTTATCTGGTAATGGCTCACCTTTTGGTTTACCTAAGTGAGAACATAGGATAACTTTTGCGCCATCAGCTAATAATTTTTTAATTGTTGGAAGTGCTGCAACAATTCTATTTTCGTCAGTAATAACTCCGTTCTTTAGAGGAACATTGAAGTCACAACGTACTAATACTCTTTTTCCTGATACTTTTAGATCGTCAACTGTTTTTTTATTCAATGCGTTCATTTTATATCGTCCTTTCAATCTTATATATGTATTTTTATTATCAATTTCACAATAAACAGTAATTTCTATTGTTAAATCAATAACAATCCACAGATTATTTTAAACCATTTTCTAACTTTTTTCAAGTATAAATTCTATATTATTTTACTTCATTTGAATATTTCTATTCGTACCTTTTACAATAATGCCTATAACTTGAGGTCCAGCGTTAATCGCAATAGCAGAACCAACTAAATAAGCACCAATTTCTTGATATCCAATTTGTTTTTCTGCGCATTCAATCAGCTCGTTGCTTTGTGCTTCAGCCATACCTTTAACAGTAAAATAAGGCGTTTGCGGAATCATGGTTTCTTTCGCTAATTTTACCAAAGCAGGAGCGACAGCTTTTTCACCACGCACTTTATCTAAAATTTGCATTTCTCCATCCATAATGCGAATGATAGGTTTCAATCCTATCAGCTCTCCCACAAATGCTGCAGCACAACTAATTCTCCCCGATTTCTTTGCAAAATCTAATTTTAATGGTGAGAAATAAACAACAACGCTATCAAACCAATCCTCTAAAAATCCAACAATTTCACTGGATTTCGCATCTTTCTTTGCTTTTTTAGCAGCCTCTATCACTGCATATCCATATGCCATTGTATAAGTTTTAGAATCTATAATGTGAATTTGAAATTCGCCTTTTGCGCTAGGATGTTCTTCAAAAAACATATCTCTTGCCAATAAAGCAGATTGATACGTGTTTGATCCTTTTGAGTTAATTGCTACATAAATCAACTCATTATAGCCTTGTTTATATATTTCTAAAAACTCTTCATTGAAAACAAGAGACGTAATTTGTGAAGTTACAGGAATTTTCGGAACATCTAGCAATAAAGCGTAGAACTCTTCGTTTGTAAAGTCAATACGCTCCATGTATCCTTGATCTCCAACTGTAATAGGAAAACTTAATATTTTGATATCCAGATCTTCTTCTAACTCTTTTGGAATATCACTCGCAGAATCAGTCATAATTTTGATTTTGTTCATTCTTTACCTCCAAGTATATTTGGTTAATTCGCCTACTGTCTTTAAATGCTCAAATCCCCATTGGCGCAACACTTCATAGGCTGCTAAACAAACGGTATTTGATAAATTCAAGCTTCGTGCTTCCCCTATCATAGGAACTCTTACACAGAAGTCCGGATTTTCGTATAGTAGTGTTTCGTCTAAGCCTGCATCTTCACGACCAAATACAATATATGCTTTGTCGGGATAGTTTACATCGGAATATATATGTTGGCCTTTTGTGGTAAAATAGTAATAAGGACCATCATTTTTTGAAAAGAAATCTTGAATATTATCATAATACGTAATATCAAGCAAATTCCAATAATCAAGTCCTGCCCTTTTTAGTTTTTTATCATCTATTGTAAAGCCCATAGGCTTTACAATATGTAATCTTGCACCGGTTGCTGCGCAAGTTCTTGCTATATTTCCTGTATTTTGTGGTATTTGAGGCTCAACCAATACGATATTTAACTCTTTCATAGAATCCTTCTTCTTAACTTGTTTTTTTTAATTTTAACAGATTCTAAAAATAATTTCAACATCAATAAATCAAGCTACTCGAAATCTATTTTATTTTATTCTTTCTTCAGCTAGTATATATCAATTGTTTGAAATAATTTGCCAAACGATTTGTAATTTATTACAAAACTTCATTAAAAAGCACTTTAAAAAGCAATATTATTTAACATTCGGCCTGTATTTTCTAAGATATGGTAATTGCGATTGCGAATTAAAACTCTCTACTTAAGATATTTACATTTACTTAATAATTCTATACAGTTTATAGAGTAAAATAATGAGTGTGATAAATCATGCATCCGTTTAAGGAGGGGCTTTATTGTTCGGATACATTAAACCATATAAACCCGAAATGAAAGTTTCAGAATTTGATACATTTAAAGGTATCTATTGTGGGCTTTGCAAAGAGTTAAGTCATGTATACGGTCCTTTTTCAAGTCTTACGTTAAGCTATGACTTCACTTTTATAGCAACCATTTCTTTAGGGCTTTCTGAAAACTGTAAGGGCTTTCAAAAATGTTCTTGTGTAGCAAATCCACTAAAGCGTAAAATGTGTCATAATTCCAGCGAAGAACTCACTTTTTGCGCCGGAACAGCGATGTTGATGATTTACTATAAAGTTTTAGACGATCTACATGACAGCAATTTTTTAGGTAAATTAAAACCTTTAAGCGTTCTTCCGTTTGTTTATTTTGCAAAACGAAGAGCAGCAAAGCAATATCCTAAAATGGACGAAGTAATTAAAACCGCAATTCAAAAACAAGCAGAAATTGAAAAAAGCGATAATATCAGCGTTGACAAAGCAGCAGATCCTACTGCTAATGCATTAGCATTCATATGCCAAGAATTAAGTAATAACGAAACACAAAAAAAGATTTTACATCGTTTCGGATATTTAGTTGGAAGATATGTGTATTTTGCAGATGCTTTGGATGATATTGATAAAGATTCAAAGAATAATGAGTATAACCCGTTTTTAAAACGTGGACTTCATGAAAGCAAAACAATTGATGAAATTAAAGAATATGCTGTTGGAGTTATCAATATGACAATTGCTGAAATTGCGCCCGCATATGAATTATTGGACTTAAAACGTTATAAACCTATTTTAGATAATATTGTCTATCTTGGTCTTCATAATACGAAAGACACCATTATAAAGAAAAAGGAGCAAAATGATGAACAACCCGTATAACACTTTGGGAGTAAACGAGAATGCAACCGATGAGCAAGTAAAACAAGCTTATCGTGAATTAGCAAAAAAATACCATCCAGATAACTATAATGACAGCCCATTAAGAGAATTTGCAGATGAAAAGATGGCTGAAATTAATAGTGCTTTTGATCAAATCATGAATAATAGACGTTCAAACGGAAGTAATTCCTCAAGTAGTTCTTATCAATCTCAGCAAAATACAAGCAATTATTCAAGTTATACCTCTTCTAATTTTGCAGATATTCGTTCTATGATTCAAGCAAATCGCTTAGTAGAGGCAGAAGAGTTATTGGATGGAGTTCCATTAAATAAAAGAGATGCAGAATGGTATTTCTTAAAAGGCAGTATTTTTTATTCCAGAGGCTGGTTAGACGATGCTATGAATCATTTTTCTTCAGCTTGTAGAATGGATCCAAATAATGCTGAATACCGAGCTGCATTAAACCGTATGGGTTGGCAGCGACAAGGCAACATGGGTGGATATGGCCAAGGTCAATATCGTGCACCACAGCGTAATGCAGGCGGATGTAGTGGTTGTGATATGTGTTGTAGTTTACTATGCGCCGATAGTTGTTGTGAATGCATGGGTGGCGACTTAATCAGCTGTTGTTAATTTATAAACCAATAAGCACGACTTTTTGTCGTGCTTTAATATATCAAGCGGCATAATTTCATTATTTCACCATACTGTTCTTTTTAATCATGACAAAAATAAAAGGATTGAATTAACTTATGAAAAATAGCAAAAAAGTTGCTTTCGGAGGTATTGTCGGAGCATTAAGCCTTGTCAGTATGTTTTTATCAGGCATATTTCCATTTGCTGAATATACTTGTCCTGCATTAGCTGGAATTTTTTTAATAGCATTGGTTATTGATTTTAATAAAAAAACAGCATTAATCGCTTATGGCGCAGTTTCAATATTATCCTTACTCATTATGCCCAATAAAGAAGCATCCATCTTATTTGTTGCATTTTTAGGCTATTACCCTATTTTAAAAAGCATTTTAGAACAATGTAAGTCGAGAGTTGTTGAATGGATTTTAAAAGTCGGCATCTTTAACGTTACGGTGCTTCTTTCTTATTACTTTATTATTCACATATTAGGCATGTCACAAGTATTAGATGATATGCAAGGCTTTGCACAATATGGAGTTCTTGTTTTGCTTGTGATGGGTAATGTAGCATTTATAATATACGATATTGCACTTACACGCTTAATTGCAACATATGTACACAGCATTAGGCCTAAATTCAAGGGTTTACTATAAAATATTTCAATAACAGCAAAATTGTATTGATTATACTCTGGCAGTGTGTTATTTTAATGATAAAGTAACAGCAAGGAAGTGCATTTTGATGGATATACAAAAATGTGTAAAAGAATCTTTTACGGTTATTGGCAAAGAAGGCACTACAAATGATGGACAAGGGTTTATCGATAAACTATGGGAAGATGCAAATAGCCATTTTAATGAAGTGGAACATTTAGCAAAAAAGATGATGAAGGTAACATTCTGGGCATATGGGGTGTTATGAGTGATTTCTCTAGGCAGTTTCATCCATGGGAAGATCATTTTACAAAAGGCTTATATTTGGCGGGAATTGAAGCAAGAGATGACGCAGAAGCACCAATGAACTGGACCAAATGGGTTATTCCCTCTTATGAATATCTTTATGTAAAAGTAACAGGTGATATGATGCAGTGCTTTACTGATACACTTGATTACATAAAGCAAAATGGGATGTCATTAGTCGGAGCTGTGAATGATTATATTTGTCCTGAAGAAAATGGTCAATTATATCTATTTTTCCCTATTCAGAAGTTATAGTAAAAGAGCATTCATTTCAGATTTGAAATGAATGCTCTTTTACTATTGAAATATATTGGACATCGTTCTTTTATTATGGATAATAACTGTTCGCAGCTCATAAGCCCACCCTTTCATGCAGTGAAACCGGTAGATTAAGTAAAACGCAAACTAAGCCTAAAGAAAACAAGATTTTTATGCAAATAAAAAGACCACAGTTATTACCGCAGTCCTTTTTGTGGAGCGGATTACGAGGCTCGAACTCGCTACCTCCACCTTGGCAAGGTGGCGCTCTACCAGATGAGCTAAATCCGCATCATATACCTTTTATGCTGCTTTAAATCAAAAATCAAAAGCAATTGGTGCCTCCGGTCGGAATCGAACCAACGACACGAGGATTTTCAGTCCTCTGCTCTACCGACTGAGCTACAGAGGCATAAAGGTATATATTTGTTTTGTAACTTCATTGAAAGTTACACTGGCGACCCGTATCGGGCTCGAACCGACGACCTCTAGCGTGACAGGCTAGCGCTCTAACCAACTGAGCTAACGGGCCAATGTGTGGTGGGAACAACAGGGCTCGAACCTGTGACCCTCTGCTTGTAAGGCAGATGCTCTCCCAGCTGAGCTATGCTCCCACACTGGAACTGTCAAACGACAGAATAAAAAAACCACGGCGCTTACCGTAGCTTTGGAGCGGATTACGAGGCTCGAACTCGCTACCTCCACCTTGGCAAGGTGGCGCTCTACCAGATGAGCTAAATCCGCATTATATACCTAAGCTAAGTTGAAAGCAAAAAACGACAAGAGTCGTTTTTACTATCAAACAATTGGTGCCTCCGGTCGGAATCGAACCAACGACACGAGGATTTTCAGTCCTCTGCTCTACCGACTGAGCTACAGAGGCATAGGCATATTTTGCAACATCCGTTGCATTGCGATAAAACAATCGCTTGGGTTAATGGCGACCCGTATCGGGCTCGAACCGACGACCTCTAGCGTGACAGGCTAGCGCTCTAACCAACTGAGCTAACGGGCCATATGTGGTGGGAACAACAGGGCTCGAACCTGTGACCCTCTGCTTGTAAGGCAGATGCTCTCCCAGCTGAGCTATGCTCCCACACAAGTTACTGTTTGACTGATTTTCGAAGTGTTTTCGTTTCTCTGTCTCCCAGCGACTTTTATATCTTACACTATACGGCCTTAAAAGTCAACACTTTTTTTGAAATTCTTTGTTATTTTATCGTTGTATCTCACATATATATAAAAGTTTTTCAGTTGGAAATCATTTTTTATATGAATTGTGAATAATAAAGGTTAAATATGGGATTTGGCTTATTAGTAATTCAAAAAAGGTGCAGAAACATAATGAATCCACACCTTCTTTAAATGTATCTTTTATAGTATTTTACACGTTAATTTCAGAAATTTATAATTAAAATTAATCTTCTTGATTATCCTCTAACAATTCTTCTTCAATTTCATCATCTAGTTCAACGTCAATTTCTTTACTTTCATCTACGACCTCTTCAATAATCCTTTTTACTTGTTCTACACCTTCGCCTGTTTCGCTTGAAAAAGGAATGATGGTAATTTGATCCCCATAAGGAATTTCAGAACGAATTAAATCAAGTCGATTTTGAGTTTGTGTTTTATTCAGCTTATCTGATTTTGTTAGCACTACAATAAAAGGAATTTCACGCTCAATCATATATTCCATCATATGAATATCTAAAGCAGTTGCCGGATGACGCATATCGACTAACTGAATAACCAAGCCAATGTTACGATCTTGATTAAAATATCCCTCTATTAACTCAGACCAACGATACTTCTCTGATTTAGATACTTTTGCGTAACCATAACCCGGTAAGTCAACAAAATTCACCTCATCCCCAACGGAATAAAAGTTAATTGTTGCAGTTTTTCCAGGTACACAGCTTACTCTTGCTAGATTTTTGCGATTAAATATTTTGTTGATCGCAGAGGACTTTCCAACATTGGAACGTCCTGCAAATGCGATTTCTATTGTTTCTGATTCAGGGATTTGTTTGGAAAGCCCGTATGAAATTACAAACTTCGCTTTGTTAAAATTCATAGTTTCTCCTTCATTATTAAATAATAACGGTTGGTTGCTGTACATCAAATTCACACCACATATTTTGTGTAATTTTATCTACCGCATCCTCATTTTTTATTAACGCAACATCAAGCACATCGGATATCTCTTTTGCTGGAACAAATGTGATTGCTTCTTTTACTTGTTCATCTACTTCATATAAATCAGGTTTATTTTCCTTTGGAATAATTACTACCGATTTTTGTTCACGATATGCTGCCATTGATTTTTCTTTTAATCCACCAATCGGCATTACACGTCCACGAAGTGATATTTCGCCAGTCATAGCAATATCTCCACGCACAGGAATACCTGTTAAGGCAGAAACTAATGCCGTTACCATTGTTACACCTGCAGAAGGTCCGTCCTTTGGAACGGCTCCCTCCGGTGCGTGAATATGAATATCACAAGTTTTATAAAAATCAGGTTTAATATTATATTGATTAGCAATAGTTCGAACGTAGCTGATGGCAATTTCAGCAGACTCCTTCATAACATCGCCAAGGCTACCGGTCAGCTTCACTTTTCCTGACCCGCTCATAACCGCAACTTCAATTTCAAGCATTTCACCACCAACTGAAGTCCAAGCAAGTCCACTTACTACGCCAACTCTGTTTTCAAGATTTGCATTTGACTTCTTATAACGACGTGGTGCAATTAAATCTTCAATATTTTTGCTGGTAGCAGTTACTTTTGTCTGTTCTCCGCTTACAATCAACTTTGCAGCTTTACGGCATACTGTACCAATACAACGCTCTAGTTTTCGAACACCTGCTTCTCTTGTATAGCTGTCGATAATATCATAAAGTGCTTCATCTTTTATTGTTAGCATTTTAGAAGTAAGTCCATGCTTTTGTAATTGTTTCTTTACGAGATGCTTTTTGGCGATATTGAATTTTTCTTGTCTTGTATAACTGGATAACTCAATAATCTCCATACGGTCACGCAATGGACCCGGAATGGTATCAAGTGTATTTGCTGTTGTAATAAATAATACTTTACTTAAATCAAACGGAATTTCAACATAGTGATCGACAAATGCATTATTTTGCGCACTATCTAATACTTCAAGCATTGCTGAAGCGGGATCTCCTCTAAAATCATTCCCCATTTTGTCTATCTCATCAAGTAAAATCAAAGGATTATTGGTTTTTGCTTGTCTTAATGCTGCAATGATTCTGCCTGGCATAGAACCAAGATACGTTTTTCTATGTCCTCTTATCTCTGATTCATCTCGAACTCCGCCCAAGGAAATTCTTGCATATCGACGATTTAATGTTTTTGCAATAGAAGATGCGATTGAAGTTTTGCCAACACCCGGAGGTCCAACTAAACAGATAATTTGCCCTTTGATATCAGGGTTTAACTGACGTACTGCCAACAGCTCTAATATTCTATCCTTTACTTTATCTAATCCATAATGATCTTTATCCAACTGAGCTCTGGCTTTTTTTACATCAATTGTTTCTTTTGTAAAAGTATCAAAAGGAAGATCTAAGCAAACCTCTAAATAAGAACGGATTACATTGGCTTCCTGAGATTGCATTGGCATTTTACTTAGGCGTTCACATTCTTTAAACAACTTTTCCCTAGATGCATCGTCGATATTTTTAATTTGCTCAACTTTAGCCATAAGCTCATATACTTCATCTTCAGGACTATCTCCGTCGTTTAACTCACTTTGTATTACTTTTAGTTGCTCTCTTAAAAAGTAATCTCGTTGATTTTTGTCCATTTGAACTCTAACTTTATTATAAATATCATGCTCTAAGTTCAAAACTTCAATTTCTTTTTGTAAAAAATCTACTAATAATTCCAACGCTTTAAATACATTGTTTACTTCTAATATCATTTGTTTATCTTCGTAGCTGATTAGAATATTAGTCATAATTTGAGACAACAATTTGTTGGGATTATCCTCTGCTAATACTTGAAGCACCATTTCCTTTGGCACATTTGGCAGTGCCTCACAATATTGCTCATAAATATTCTTTACCAATCGAACAAAAGCCTCTTGTTCTTGAGCTTCTAGCTTGGGTCTTGTTATGTTATTTATTTTTTTAATATCAGCTAAAAAGAAAGGTTTTTCTGATAAAAGGTCTACTAACTTTGCTTTATATTCACCTTCTACTAAAACCCTAACGGTATTCTTATCTGCTTTTAATAATTGTTTGACTGTTGCAACAACACCAACTTGATATAAATCATCAATGGAAGGGTCTTCTTGCTTAATATCTCGTTGTGCTACTAAAAATATCTTTCTATCCAAATCCATTGCAGCTCTTAATGCTAGGATTGATTTTTCACGTCCTACATCAAAATGCATTACGGTATCAGGAAAAAGTACTAAGCCACGCATTGCCAACATCGGCATTGCTTGGTTTGTTCTCTTTGTTTCATTATTACTCATATATTTACTCCTTTTGCAAATTGCACTACTGCATTTGTGCAGTTGCGCATTCAGCGAGTTGTTTATCATCTAATCGATATGTGGTCCATTCGTCCATTGGCCTTGCACCTAAACTCTTATAAAATTGAATTGACGGGGTGTTCCAATCAAGGCAACACCATTCCATTCTTCCGCATCCCCGTTCATGAGCCAGCTTTGCTAAATATAGCAATAGCTTTTTTCCATATCCTTTTCCACGCATCTCAGGATTCACGTAAAGGTCTTCCAAATATAATCCACGACGTGTTTTAAAGGTCGAGTAATTGTGGAAAAACAATGCAAATCCTACCGGTACACCATCTTCTTCGCCGATAATTACTTCTGCTTGTTGTTTATTAAAAATAGTATCGCAAACATCTTCTGCATTGCCTTCGACTTCATCTAACATTTTTTCATATGTAGCAATGTCTACAATAAACTGATAAATCGTTTTGCTATCTTCTCTTGTTGCTAATCGAATTGCAAAATTACTCAAAATTCAACCATCCTTTTCAAACTCTTGTTTGAGAAATTTTAATTTTTTTAATACACATCAATGCTTTTTGCTTTAACTAAAATGAAATTAATACACTGAGCGCACTAATAATCATAAGGCCTGCTAATGCCCATGCTACAACTCGTATCACTTTTTTATTCATTTAACTACCTTCTTATTTTATATAATTATACAGTATATATCATACCATTTTCTATATCTAATGTAAATAACGAAAGTGTGAATAGATTGATACGATAACATCATATAGGTAGGGTTTCATGCATAAATTGATAGATATTGATGAAAAATTACAAAAAATAGCTTGATACTTTCAAGCAATCTTTATTTACTTTGTATATAATAAATATATAAATTGTGAAAATTAATACTAATTTAAGGAGAAGGATATTATGACCTCATTAGAAAGAGTAGCAGCTACACTTTCCCATAAAGAACCCGACCATGTTCCTGTTTACCCTATTTTAAGCGGTGTAACTAGAAAACTAACAGGTGCAAGTTACAAAGAATGGGCAACTAATGCAGAAGAAACTGCAAAAGCCATGATTCAATCTGTTGATGAATTTGGAATAGATTGTTTGGTAACACTTACTGATCTTTCCGTTGAAGCCGCAGATTTCGGACAAGAAATTGTTTATCCTGAAAACGAAGCTGCACACCCAAATTATGATAATCAATTCTTACAAGACATAGAAGATTACGATAAAGTAAAACATATTGACCCAAGAACTACTCCAAGAATGAGCGATCACATTAAACTTTGTGATTTACTTGTAAAAGCAAAAGGAAAAACAACTCCTGTTGTTGCTTTTATCTTTGGCCCATTAGGTATTTTAAGTATGCTCAGAGGTCAAGAAGATTTATATATGGATTTATACGATGACCCTGACGCAGTACATAAAGCACTTACTACAATAACTGATGTTTTGATTGACTATTCCGATGCACTCATTGAAACGGGAATTAACGCAATTATGGTAGATACCCTTTTCGCTTCCTCTGTTATCATGAGCAAGGAAATGTGGTCAGAATTTGAAGGCCCTCACGTTAAACGTTGGGCAGACCATGTTCATTCAAAAGGCTGCATGGTTATGATTCATAACTGTGGTAATGGTGTTTATTTTGATGTGCAGATTGAAGCAATGCATCCACAAGCAATCTCTTTCTTACACGTTCCTGCTGACTGTGCTTCCTTTGAAGAATGCAAAGAAAAATACGGCAAAGACATTACGTTAATCGGTTGCGTATCTCCTACTTGGATTGCAACAGCTAGCGTTGAAGAAGTTATCGAGGAAAGTAAGCATGAAATAGATTTATTCAAGCAAGGTGGCGGATTTATGCTTGCTACCGGTTGTGAATATCCTGCAAACACTGCATTTGACAACGCCAAAGCAATGATTGAGGTAGCAAAAACCTACGGAAGATACTAACTCCTAATTATGTAAAAAGGGTCCTATGGCAAATCGCCATAGGGCCCTTTTAATTTAGATAACTATAAGTTCAAAGCAAACAAAACTGCCTGTTCGACAAATCGTTTAAAATAGGCTTAGAATTATCATTATCTATAGTCCATTTCATTCATTTTACCTCTACTTGTTTTCTACATTTCTCTATACTCACTTCAAACTTTTCAATCCATCAAACAATTCATTAAAAGATTTTCTATTTTGGCAATTTTTAAACGAGAGTTCTTTGTTTTCGCCAAATTCCAATAGAAAACACTTTGCAAGCTCTTCTACGGTTTGTTCTAACGACAAGAAAAATTGGTCTGATACAAACTCATATTCAGGTGTTCCCTCTTTATAATGAGAAGAAAGCAAAGATTCCGTTACTTGATCCAAAGGATATAATTTTAAATGAAACAATTCATGAACGAGTACCTCTTCAAGGTTTTCATACTTTGGATTTACTCGGTTAATGAGTACAATTGCCTTTTTCGTATCACAATCTATCTTGATATCACCGGTTTTATTCCAACTAACATCATCAACAAACTCTAAGCGAACATCCCAACATGGTATAATACGCAGTTTTTTACACCAGTAATCAAATAATTGCTGTAAGCTCGTTACATCTATGTTCATGCCAAGCACTCCTCATATTCAAAATTCATTTACTTGTGACCCTACTCATTCACACCATCCACTTTCAACATACGATACCCAATACCGATATGCGTTTGAATATACTGTGGCTTTGATGGATTTAACTCAATTTTTTTGCGCAGCGTTGCCATAAATACCCGAAGAGATTGTGTATCTGCAGGCAAAACAGCTCCCCATATCTCTTTTAATATAAAATTATGCGTTAATACTTTACCAACGTTTTTAGAAAGCAAACATAACAACTTATATTCAATTGGTGTAAGATGAATCTCTTTTTCTTGAAAATAAGCACATCCTGCTGCATAATCAATTTTCAAATCACCATTTACAAAAGTCGATTTTTCATTATTATTGGGTGTATTTTTCATATTGTTATATCGGCGTAATGCAACCCGAATTCTAGCTAATAATTCGTTTGTATTAAAAGGCTTTGTAATATAATCATCCGCACCTTCATCTAAAGCGTTAATTTTCTCTTGGTCGTCACTCCTTGCGCTTACTATAATAATAGGTGTATTTGACCAAGTTCTAACCTTTTGTATGATTTCAATTCCATCCATATCTGGTAATCCTAAATCTAATATAATAACATCCGGATTGCAAGATAAAATACCCATAATTGCTGAACTTCCAGTATCGGCTGTTTGATACTGATAGCCTTGCATTTCAAGCGTTGTTGAAATTAGATTTCGAATTGCTTTATCATCCTCAACAACAAAAATTGTATTATTATTCATCTATTACTACCTCCTCTGCTTGTAACGTAAATGAAAATACCGTTCCATGAGGATTATTGTCTTTGACTGTAATATCACCACCATGTGCAATAATAATGGATTTACAAAGTGATAAGCCTAGTCCTAGTCCTCGATGACTATCTCCATTATTTTTATCAACGGTAAAGAACATATCAAATATTTTTTTCTTATCTTCGTTGGAAATCCCCTCGCCATTATCCTTAATTTCAACCAATACCATATTATCCGATTTTCTTGCTGTTATATCAATTATTGAGCCCGGTGGCGTATATTTAATTGCATTATCTACAATATTGATAATAACTTGAATAATCAGTCTGGAATCCATCTTTGCCATTAGCAAATCATCAGACAAAGAAACATTGATTTGATAATCAACACTTTTACGGTTTATGTGGCGAAGCGCTTCCGCTATAACTTCCTCTAGCAATTCTGATTGCATCGTAATGCTGATCGTTCCATTTTCTATACGAGTAACGGATAATAGATTTTCAACAAGGTTGATTAACCACATAGAATCATCATATATATCGGTATAAAGCTGTAGTTTCTTGTTCTCATCAAGATAGTTTTTGTCTCCCATTAAAATACTAGCGTTACCTGAAATACTGGTAAGCGGTGTTCGTAAATCATGAGAAATTGCTCGCAGAATATTTGCTCTTAATTGTTCACGTTGTGCTTCTAAGGCTATCTCGTTCTTGGTTTCGTTTATTTCTTCTTTTTCTAAAACCAATCCAAATTCGCCCAACATTGCGATTAACAAATTTCTATCATAAGTATCTAATTCAGTTTGTGGTTGCATTGTAACAGCTACAACAGCATATACCGTATGATGTCCTCTAACAGCTAGATACAAACACTTTGCATTTGGTAATGTTGTTGTGGTTGCACCTGCGCTTTTATTGTTCTTATATACCCATTCAGCTACTGCCCGCTCGCTGCGAGACGTATATTCTGTAATAAACACCTCTTCATTACCCGAAAATAAAATTGGTTCATCTAATCCTTGTGTTTTATTCACCGGATAAATAATAACCATGCGAGACAATAATTTTTCCATTTGCTTTCCCATTGCATTATAAATAGCTTGTTTAGTTGTAGAACGTTGTAGCATTCTACTCGTTTCCAAAAGAACCTGAGTATTTCTTGCTTTTCGAGCATTATTTTTGGCTTGCTGCTTTGCCCTAACAGTAAGTGTACTAGTAACAAACGCTGCCACTAACATAATTAAAAATGTTATCGGATAGGAAGAATCATATGCTTCTAGCGAGAAACGTGGATCTGTAAAGAAAAAGTTGAATACGACAACGCTTATAATAGATGATACAATACTGTATATTCTGCCTTGCGTTGCAACAGCGGTGAACAATACACCTAGAATATAAACGATAATAATATTTGCTTCACTAAAACTTAACTCATAAAACAAAAAGCATATTGCTGTAGATAATGCTAATAAAGATAATGTTATCAATGAATCCCGTATCGTTAAAACAGGGTTCTTTTGTTTTTGCTTAGCTTTGGGAGCAACATAAGCAGGCAAATTATTCGGGATAATAAAAATATCTAAGTTTGGCGCAATTTGCGTTAATTTATCAACAAAACTTGCTCTTGGAACGATTCCTTTCTTATTATTGGATCGTCCCAATACAATTTTCGAAATACCACAAGCTTTCGCATATTCAGCAATTTGTTCCGGCACATTATCGCCATATACTGTTGCAATTTTAGCACCTAATTGTTCAGCTAGCTTTAAATTCGTTCTCAGCCGTGCTCTATTTTCATCTGATAGTTCAGTTGTTCCGGGAGTTTCAACGAATAAAGCTGTAAACTCACCATGAAAAGAATTGGCCATCCTTGCCGCAGTTCGAATGACTTTTGCATTTGATGGCGAGCTTGAAAGACAAATTAAAATATGTTCATTTGTATAATAATCATTTCTTTGTGAAAGCTCTTTTGCTTTTTCTGCTTTTCGATTAACTTGATCAGCCGTTCTACGCAATGCAATTTCTCTTAAAGCTATTAAATTCTCTACCGTAAAGAAGTTATGCAATGCTCGTTTGGCTTGTTCTTCACGATATATTTTTCCTTTATTCAAACGAATGATTAACTCTTCCGGTTCGATATCAACAAGCTCTATTTGGTCTGCATCATCAATTACCTTATCTGGAATACGTTCTCTTACCTTGACGCCTGTAATAGAAGATACAATATCATTTAGGCTTTCAATATGCTGCACATTAACCGTTGTATAGACATCTATTCCAGCCTTTAATAGCTCTTGTATATCTTGATAACGCTTAATATGTCTACAACCGGGAGCATTTGTATGTGCTAATTCATCTACTAATATCAACTGAGGATTACGCTTAATTGCTGAATCTAAATCAAACTCCTTTATTGTAATTCCTTTATGTTCAACAATAAGCGGTGGCAATGTTTCCAAACCATTTACAAGTTGGGTGGTTTCCGGACGTGTGTGCGGTTCAATATAACCTGCAACAACTTCACCTCCCGCATTTTTCACTTCATGTGCTGCTTCGAGCATTGCATATGTTTTTCCTACACCAGCAGCATAACCAAAAAATATTTTTAATTTACCTTTTTTACGAGTTTCAGTTCGTTCTATGCGTTTTAATATTGTATAAGCATCAGGTCTTTTGTCGTCCATAGAATTTCCTCCATATATAGTCAATCTTAAGTAAAACATAAAAAGTGCAACAAACAAAGTTAAATAATAAAATAAAGCCATTGTATGTATCAACAGTTATTCCTATTCCTATTATAACGCTTGATAACATTCATTTCATCATTATATTAGTAAAAAAAAAGAATTTGTTTCATATATTAAAATTACAGGCAACTTTTGATGCAAACATATTTTAGATGTCTATTTAAGAATAAATGATTTGATATTAAAAAGGGATTAAGAAAGCTTAACATACATTAAGAGCGTGTTAAGAGATGAGCATTATTAACTTATTTTTAACTATCTTAACAAACTCTTAACATTGATAAAAAAATACTAACACCATTATAACAAAGTTTGTGCTATTCTCAATATGTACAAAGGGGGAATTATAAAATGGATTTTGTAACAATCGGATTAATCGTTCTATGCCTTGGCCTTACATGGCTGTTAATTCAATGGTGTGACCGTCAAATACAGAAATGAGGGAATAAAATGATATTATTAGGTATTATCATTGTGGGATTAGCAGGTTATTTAATTTATGCACTTATCAATCCCGAAAAGTTTTAATCAGGAGGAAAAACAATGTTTCAAATTTGCTTAACGCTCATTATATTCGTAGCTATCGCAATACCAGTTGGTCGATATCTTTATAAAGTAACCGATAAAAAACATACATTTGCAGATCCAGTTTTTAATCGAATGGATAATGCAATTTACAAAGTATGTGGAATCAATCAAGAAAAAGAAATGAACTGGAAACAATACATACTATCCTTGATTGCCACCAATGCAGTCATGATTGGAGTTGGATACCTCATTCTCAGACTGCAATTCTTGCCAATATTCAATCCAAACGGTATAAGCGCTATGCCTGCGGATTTATCATTCAACACAATTATTAGCTTTATGACAAACACAAACCTACAACATTATGCAGGAGAAAGTGGATTGTCGTATTTCAGTCAAATGGCTGTTATCACATTTTTAATGTTTACTTCAGCTGCAAGTGGATATGCGGTTTGCATGGCATTCATTCGTGGTATTGTAGGCAAAAAAAGCATGGGTAACTTTTTTGTAGACTTAACAAGGGTAATTACAAGGGTTCTATTGCCATTTAGCCTTATTGTTTCAATATTGTTAATTTGGCAAGGTGTTCCGCAAACATTAAGCGCAAACCAAACAATTCAAACTATAGAAGGTTCTTATCAAGACATCGCAATGGGTCCTGTTGCTTCTTTAGAATCCATAAAGCATTTAGGTACGAATGGCGGTGGTTTCTTTGGAGCAAACTCTGCTACTCCGTTTGAGAATCCAACAATCCTTTCAAACCTATTAGAGCTTCTTTCTATGATGATTTTGCCTGCCGCTTGCGTAATTGCATTTGGCTTAATGGTACACTACCGCAAGAAAGAGCAAAATATTCAAAAAGAAGTGAAAAAAACTCGCGTTTTCTTTGGTAGTGAAGGTAGAACTATTTTTATCGCCATGTCAATTTTATTTATAATCGGCTTAGTTATTTGCTATTTTTCAGAAAGTGCAGGAAATCCAGCATTAGCGCAAGCAGGCTTAAGCCAAAGCATGGGTAGTATGGAAGGTAAAGAAGTTCGATTTGGCGTTGCACAATCTTCTTTATTTACTACCGTTACAACTTCTTTTACAACCGGTACCGTTAATAATATGCATGATACTTTAACTCCTATGGGTGGATTTGTACCATTATTAAATATGATGCTTAATGTTGTATTTGGTGGTAAAGGCGTTGGATTTATGAATATGGCACTTTACGCTATATTAACGGTATTTATCTGTGGACTTCTTGTTGGTAGAACACCTGAATATCTTGGCAAAAAAATTGAAGGCAAGGAAATGAAATTAACTGCTCTTGGCATTATTATTCATCCATTGCTCATTTTAGCTGCTTCTGCTATTGCAGTTGCCACATCCGCTGGTATTGCAGGGATTACTAACCCTGGCTATCATGGATTAACACAAGTCTTATATGAATTCGCATCTTCTGCTGCAAACAACGGCTCTGGCTTTGAAGGATTAGCAGATAACACATTCTTTTGGAACATCTCTACGGGACTAGTAATGTTCTTTGGACGTTATCTTCCTATGATTTTACAACTTGCAATTGCAGGCTCCTTGATGAAAAAACGTCCTGTTAATGAATCTGTCGGAACGTTAAAAACCAGCAGCATGACCTTTACAATTACTTTAGTTATGATTGTACTAATTTTTGCTGCATTAACATTCTTCCCAGTATTATCGCTTGGCCCGGTAGCAGAGCATTTAACTTTATGGAGCTAAACTAATATAAACAAGATATTTCAAGCTAGTTCTTAGAAAGGAAGACAACTATTTTGAGTACGAATAAAAAATCTAAATTTATTACAAAAGATATATTGAAATCTTCTGTAGTAAGTGCATTTAAAAAATTAAACCCAAAATCAATGATTAAAAATCCTGTTATGTTTGTTGTTGAAATTGGATTTATCGTAACCTTATTACTTTGCTTCTTTCCAAATATTTTTGGAGCAAGCGGAGAACATTTAAGAAGTTACAATATTATTGTTTCTATCATTTTATTTATTACTGTTTTATTTGCTAATTTTGCGGAAGCTGTTGCCGAGGGCAGAGGTAAAGCACAAGCGCAAAGCTTAAAGAAAACTCAGAAAGATACAACCGCACGCAGAATTCTACCTAATGGTGAGGAGGAAATCATCAGCTCCAGCGAATTGAAAAAAGGAGATATTGTTTTAGTTCAAGCTGGCGAAGTCATTCCAAACGATGGAGAAGTTATAGAAGGAATTGCATCTGTTGATGAATCCGCAATTACTGGTGAATCTGCACCTGTTGTAAAGGAAAGTGGAGGCGATTTTGCATCCGTTACTGGTGGTACAACAGTTGCGAGTGACTGGTTAAAAATCGAAATTACTTCTTCACCTGGGGAATCTTTCTTAGATAAGATGATTGCTATGGTAGAAGGTGCATCCAGACAAAAAACTCCAAATGAAATTGCATTGAATACACTTTTAGTTAGCCTTACTATCATCTTTTTAATCGTAATTGTAACACTTTATCCAATCGCTCTTTATTGCGGAGTAGAAATTCCGATTTCAACACTCATCGCATTAACGGTGTGCTTAATCCCTACTACAATTGGCGCGTTGCTATCTGCAATCGGTATTGCAGGTATGGATAGAGTAACTCGATTTAATGTTATTGCTTTATCCGGTAAAGCCGTTGAAGCTTGTGGCGATGTTGATACAATGATCCTTGACAAAACAGGAACTATTACATTCGGTAATCGACTTGCTTCGGAATTCATTCCAGTTGAGAATCAAAAACGTTCAAGCTTAATCAAATATTCTTTGGCTTGCTCAATTAAAGATGATACTCCAGAAGGTAAATCTATTGTTGAGTTAGCAAATCAAATGGATGACAATATAGATGTTAGTGCTTATAAAAATGCCCCATTCATTGAATTTACTGCACAAACAAAAATGAGTGGTATTGATTTGCCAGATGGTACTAAGATTCGAAAAGGTGCTGGTGAAGCAATTATCCAATATGTAAAAGAACAAAACGGTATTATTCCTTCTGACTTATCAGAAAAAGTAAGTGATGTTTCTAAACTTGGCGGCACACCTCTTGTTGTTTGCGTTGATAATGTAATTTATGGTGTTATCTATTTAAAAGATACCGTAAAACCTGGATTGGTTGAGCGATTCAAAAGGCTTCGAGAAATCGGTATCAAGACAATTATGTGTACCGGAGATAACCCTCTAACCGCCGCTACAATTGCGCAAGAAGCCGGCGTTGACGGTTTTATTGCAGAATGTAAACCAGAAGATAAAATTGAAGCGATTAAAAAAGAACAATTAGAAGGTAAAATTGTCGCTATGACAGGTGATGGCACCAACGATGCTCCAGCACTAGCACAAGCTGATGTTGGTCTTGCAATGAACAGCGGTACTACTGCTGCGAAAGAAGCAGCAAACATGGTAGACTTAGATTCCGATCCAACGAAAATACTCGAAGTCGTTGAAATTGGTAAACAACTTTTAATTACTCGTGGTTCTTTAACAACATTCAGTATTGCAAACGATGTTGCAAAATACTTTGCAATTATTCCTGCCATGTTTATGTTAGTCATTCCGCAAATGAATGTTTTAAATATCATGCATCTTGCAACTCCAAACAGTGCGATTTTATCTGCTTTAGTTTTCAATGCAATCATTATTCCATTGCTAATTCCGTTAGCAATGAAAGGTGTAAAATACAAGCCAATGAGTTCTAGCAAAATGCTTGCAAAGAATATGCTCGTTTACGGACTTGGTGGTGTACTTACTCCATTTATCGGTATTAAACTAATTGATTTGATTATTGCTCCACTTTTACGCATGATTGGATTATAAAACAAAAATCAGAAAGGAATAAATATATATGAAAAGCGGATTAAAAACAGCCAAGAACGTTGTGCTGTTATCACTGGTTTTATTATTAGTATGTGGTATATTATATCCTTTGCTTGTTACAGGAATAGGGCAACTATTTTTTCCTAAACAAGCAAACGGCAGCTTAATTAAAGTAGACGGAAAAGTTGTTGGATCACAATTAGTTGGTCAAGACTTCAAAGATGACCGCTTTATGAAATGCAGACCATCTGCGGTAAACTATAACACATATACGAAAGAAGAAAAAGAAAATGGAACTTACGGTGGTGTTGGTTCCGGCTCACAAAACTTAGCCCCATCTAACAAGAAGTTGATTGAACGTGTTGAAAAGGATATTGAGAATTTCTTAAAGAAAAATCCTGATGTAAAAAAAGAAGATATTCCAACTGACCTATTAACTGCTTCAGGTTCAGGACTAGACCCACATATTTCACCTGCATCTGCAAAAGTTCAATTTCCTGCTTTAATAAAATCAACTGGTCTATCAGAATCTCAATTGAATGAGATTGTATCTAATAATACAAAAGGTAAAGTTCTTGGTATATTTGGCGAAGAAACTGTTAATGTATTAGAAGTAAACTTGGATATTGCAAAAGCTATAGATATGATTCATTAGTTAACAATTTTTAATGGCGTGTATCAACAGTGATACACGCCATTTTAGTTTGCTATATGATTATTTTACTAAATATCTGTTCTTTGTTACCCCAGAAATCAAGCTTTTCATCTATTTTTGTAAACCCATATTTCTCGTATAGACCTATTTCTCCACTAACCAAATATACTTGTTGAAATCCAAGTTCTTTTGCATATTCGACTGCACTTAAAATCATTTGCTCACTCCATCTTGCTCCCCTAAAGTTTTCATCAACAAACACATAGCCTATGTATGGGGTATATGGGACATCGGGAATGCAATCGGTTTTGGATAATGTGCAGTATCCTGCAATTTGGTTACCTTCACTTGCAACAAAAACCTTTTCCCAATCGGTAAACTTATGCTCTCGCATACCACTTGCTAAGAACGGTCCTGCTTTCCACAAACAGTTTTGTGCGTAAACAATTACTTGTTCCCATAGTTCACTGTCTTCAATTAGTCTAACAACCTTCATTCAGTCCCTACTTTCGTTAGTTGGTAATCCGTTAATTCAATAAATGAATTATTTATTTTATAATAAACTAAATTTTATCACACACCTTAAGAAAATACAACATTTAACAGAAATCTAACTTTTCTTTTCTTGCATTAAACCGACAAGCAAGTTATAATAAAGCTAGTTAATAACTAATTGAATATGGAATAAAGGAGATTTTCATGGAACAAGCAAAATTAGACCGAATCAATGAACTTGCTAGAAAATCAAAAGAAACACAACTTACAGAACAAGAAATTTTAGAGCAACAATTGCTTCGTGCAGAATATATTAAAGCCTATCGTGATAGCTTAAGAAGCTCACTCGATCAAATTGTATTGGTTGACGAAAAAGGCAAAAAAACTAAGCTTAGTCCAAAAAATAAATAATAGATAAAAAAAAGAGAGGGACATATTATGAAACCATTTCAATTCGGCATTATTGGAGCTGGAAACATTGCAAATCGATTTTGTGATGCAGTTACTTTAGTAGAGGATGCAAAAGTTGTTGCAGTTGCAAGTAATACTCCAAACAAGGCAAAAGCATTTGCTGAAACAAACAACCTAGAACGTTACTACCAATCCTATGAAGAAATGCTAAAGTGTGATGATATTGATGCTGTCTATATTGCAACAACGCATAATTTTCATTACGAAAATTTAAAACTATGCATTGAGCATAATAAGCCTGTTATTTGTGAAAAAGCTTTTGTTTTAACAAAAGCACAAGCTGAAGAAGTTTTTTCCCTTGCAAAAGAAAAAGGTGTTTTCGTTATGGAAGCAATGTGGTCAAGATTTTTACCTGTTATCAACAAAGCGAAAGAATGGATTGAAAGCGGAAAACTTGGCGAAATTGATCTTGCTACTTTTATTATTGGATTTAAAGCAGATAATGACCCACAAAATAGAATGTATAATCCAAAACTAGCCGGAGGAGCAATGTATGACATAGGCGTTTATGCCATTGAGATTATGACATATCTTATCAATGAAGAATTAAAGGATGTAAAATCCGTTATTACTCGTCATCCTTGTGGTAATGTTGATAAAGTAGATGCAATGATTCTTCAATTTGAGAACTGCGTTGCTACATTAAATTGTATTATGACCGCAGGAGTACAAAATGAGCTAAATATTTACGGTACCAATGCACGTATTTATATTAAAGATCCACATTACTCTAGTGAATGTACTTTAATTGATGAAAAAGGTGTTGCAGAAACATTCTATTCTCGTTTGGATAATGGCTTTGAACACCAAATTAAAGAAGTTATTTCTTGTATTAAAGCCGGTAAATTAGAAAGCAGCGTTATTCCTCATAAAGATACCATTCAATGTGCTGATATATTTGACCAATGTCTTGGGAACTAAATAAATCACAAAAGCCGCCAGTGAAATGGCGGTTTTTCTTTTATAGCTGTGATTTCTTCATTACAAGGCTTTTTATAATATAAAATAATGTAATGGTAATCCCTATTGCAAACAACACATCTGAGCAAAAATGCGCTCCTGCTACTACCCTACTATATGCCATAATGATAATAACGCTGATTGGTAAGATATAACAAATAACCTTACTAAGCTTATACTCACACGTTTTAGCAAACATCGTCAAAACAATTAGCATACTAGCAGACGTTGTATGACCTGACGGAAAAGAACGATTACCGGTTAACCCTTGTGGCATATACCACGGAGTAAATTGTAATACAGGGTTTGTCATATCTTCAAAACGCATTCTGCCCCAAGTAAATTTCAAGCCATTGATTACTACAGCGGATGCAATTGCTAAATAAATTGTAGTTATGGCAATTGATTTCAGATATAAAAGTGTCGTTATATCTATATTGGTTGTTACAGAAAACAATACTAACACACTAAACAAAAACAAAGCACACAGCAACCACGTTCTTAAATTATTAAATTCAATTACATATTTGAAAAAATAAATAACACCACCAAACAAGCAAAGCAATGAAGCACATATTTTAAACGCTGAATGCTTCACTTCGCTTACTCTGAAATAATACATAAATAAAATAACACCACTATATGTAATCAAAATCCCGGGAATAAATTCCCCAAACCATTCTAATACCTGAGCGCATTTAGATGTTTGATTAACTACTATTTCAGTAATTTTTAAATCAAATACTCCAAAAGTAATTGCCAATGCTCCCCAAAGCAATACTGCAAATGAAATGAACAGAACGGGTTTTTGTTTTTTCTTTGTTAACATATTTATTCTCCTTTTTTGTTGCTATCCTTATTATACAAAAGATAAATATGTTCTTCCATCTCATTACCTTACAGCCAACTTACATTTTTGTAAGAAAAAAAGTAACGTACTACTCGCTACGTTACTTAAATAGTAAAATTATATTAAACCGCAAAAGAAACATCATCAAAGTTAATTGACTGACCGCCTGTAGCTGCTACTTCGAAAGTAATTTTAGCACCGGTTACATTATCAGGTGCTGCAGAAGTAATGAGTTTATAATAAGCAAAATTATTACTTAAAGTTGGCATATCAGAATCTCTAACAGATATTGATCCGTCTGGCTCATCTCCTTCAGTTGTTGTAAATACAACTGTTGCTTCAAACCCAGCATTAGAACCGGAGGCATTAGCAAAAAAGGAAAGCGTATAAAAACAACCTTTGTTAATTTTCGTAACTGTTTGTGTTAGTATACCACCATCTTTAATATTAACAGCAGAATCTCCTGAATGCACCCTTCCTCCAGCTGTCTGTTGAGAAATAGCAGATGAAGTAGTTGTAGACCAATTAGTAGGAACGTTTGCTGTAAATAGCTCCATTCCGCCATTTAAGAGTAATTGACCAGATGAACAGCAAGGTCCTGGAGGTCCTTGTTCGCCTTGTTTACCTGGAGGTCCTTGTTCGCCTTGTTCACCTTGTTCGCCTTGTTCACCTTGTTCGCCTTGTTTACCCGGTGGTCCTGGTGGTCCCGGTGGTCCCGGGCAACAAACATAATTTGGTTGATTGCAGTTACACTGTTTATAACAATGTTGCACACGATCAAAGCAATCGTAGCAATAACCTTTTTCTTTTGGATTATCTTTCATTTAAACCCTCCTAATATGTTATTTAGTATATTATATTCTTAAATATTAATTATGTAACACAAGTTGATGATAAATATAACTTTCTTTCCTAGAAGAATGACAAAACCATTGAAAAATCTTTCTTGGTTTTGATTTGCCCTAAACATAGGACAAAACAAAAAGAGCCCTTAGGCTCTTTAGATTGCATATTAAATCCGAATAAATTTATTTTGCTTTCGCTTTTTTCTCGTCTATTGCTTCTTGATAAACTTTTACAAGATATTCAGCAAGTGCTTCACAACCGTAAATCTTTACAGAGTTAATAACTGAATTTCTTAAATTGTCTTTTTCTTCTTGTGTTTTATTTTTAAAGTTCATCAGTATTTGATACATCTCATCTGCATCTTTATAAATATAACCGTTTACTCCATCAACTACTTGACCTGCATTTAATGGGTCTTGAATATGAATTACAGGCAATCCCGTTGCCATTGCTTCTTTCATAGATATAGAGTTTGTATCAGATAAAGACGCTGTAATATATAATTGACATGCACCATAGTAACAAGGTAAATCATCATGCTCAATTCTTCCAGCAAACGAAACCATATCTGAAATGCCAAGCTCTTTTGCTTGATGCTTTAATTCATCTAGACAAGGGCCTTCACCAAGTATCAATAGTTTTAGCTTATCTTCTTTTTTAACGTTTTTTGACCAATAATTTAAAAGAACATCAACGCTTTTTTCTCTGCCTAATCTACCACAAAATGAAATTAATATTTCATCATCTGCAACATGATATTGATTGCGAATTTCTTGTGCTCTTACCTTATCAACATTATGCGGATTGAATACATCTAGTTCTACCGGATTAGGAACAACATTTACACTCTTTTGTGCACCGCATTCATCAAAAAACTCTTGTACTTTTTGAGATGGTCCTGTTAATGCTGTTGCATGTTTTGCTAAATATTTAACGTAACGATGGGATACTTTTCTTAACATAGGTACCAACTTTTTTGGTGCAATATAATACAAATAATCATCATACATTGTATGCAATGTATATACTAATGGAATTTGCAAACGATCGGCAATTAGCGTTCCAGATAAACCAACACCAAATTCATTGTGGATATGAATTACATCAGGATCAAAATCTCTTAAGATTTTTAAACGTTTATGACTTAAAGGGGAAGCTAAACCATAATTATATAATTTTTTAAACAATTTTGCAGGGCAGTTTAATACGCCGTCTTCAATATAATGATGATGAGTCTTTGTATTTGCTGTTACGACTAATACTTCATGGCCTGTTTTCTCAAGTCCATCTTTTAGCGCTTTCACATGAGTAACCACACCATTAATATATGGTAAGTATGTCTCAGTAAATAAAGCTACCTTCATTTTATGATCCTCCTTGATTGTACTGACAATCAGTACACTCATCTATTTTTTGTTTCATATTTATAATAACGATTATAATCAATAAAAAATTCAAATCTTTTTGAACTTTTTATGAATTTGTAAAAAATAATTAAAAACAGGTTTTAGACGAGTATAACAAAATTTTCACATAAAGTAAAGTATTTATTTTAATACTAAATAATTTTCTGAAATTCATTTTTAAGGCGCTTAATAATTCGCTTCTCCAAACGAGAAATATATGATTGAGAAATACCAATCATATCGGCAACTTCTTTTTGAGTTTTCTCTTCACCAGTCTTTAGCCCAAATCGAAGTTCCATAATTACTCGCTCACGTTCACTTAATTTATTCACACAAGAAATCAATAATTCTCGCTCAATTTCGTTTTCTAAATCTCGATTTACGGTATCCGGATCTGTTCCCAATAAATCGGATAGCAATAACTCATTGCCGTCCCAATCCACATTTAATGGTTCGTCAATCGAAATATCATTTTTAGAAAGTGTACTTTTTCTTAAAAACATTAATATTTCGTTTTCAATACATCGAGATGCGTAAGTTGCCAGCTTTATATTTTTACTTGGACAAAAAGTATTTACAGCTTTAATTAGTCCAATGGTTCCAATTGATATTAGATCTTCAATTCCGATTCCTGTAGATTCAAATTTTTTCGCAATATATACAACTAAACGAAGATTATGTACAATTAAAATATCTCTAGCCTCTGGTTCGTTCGCTTCCAGCTTGGTAAAAACAATACTTTCCTCTTCTTTTGTTAGTGGTGGTGGTAATGTTTCAGGCCCATTAATATAATGAACATATTCTCGTCCAAATAAACGATTTAACATCCTTTTGAAGTAGTACTTCATTTTCATTACTAAGTTTTTCATAACCGCCGCTCCCTTTTCATCAATATTAAAATTTCATTTTACTGGTTATTGCAGTTTCAACACTCTTTTCATTTCCTTTATTCTTATTGCTATTTCCGATGCTTTCTACATTACATAACATTGCTGTACTAATTAATGCTTGAAAATCTCCGTCAGATAGCTTTTGAGTCGTTACTGCTACTAAAGCATTAGTTTCCATTTTCTTTTGTTTATGTACTAACGTAATCTTATCCGGCTTAAAAGCCATCAAACATCCTGTACCACTGACAACGCTAACAGGTATCATTCGTATTTTTTTTGAGATTAAGTAGGTATCTTCCTTATCCAGCAAAGCTTCTTGTGGCGATTCAAAATAAGCGTATAATCTTTTAGGTAGTAATGATTTTAGTTCGGTTAATTCACAAACCATAATCGGAAGCCCAGTAAACGCATCGGTCAACTTATTTCCTGTATCAAGTAATGCTGATATCATTGTTTCTCGGCCATCCAATGATAATATCACGTAATAACAATCTTTGGTTTGATTTCGTTTGTTCAAAAAATAAGTAAAAGCAGTAATAATTAAATATGCAATTATGGTAAAAATAGCTATAGCAAGTGCAGAGATATTAAAATATACTACTCCATTTTTATATTGCATTGAAGCCGGAGTAATAAAATACCAAAGGCAAAACATTAGTCCACCGAAAATAAAATTCACAAGGAAAAACACCAATGTTGCTTTTACAAAAAAGCGTATTCGTTTATTAAAGAAAGCAATTGCGCTTAATGATAACCCCATTGCGATTTTTATCAGGGTAAATTCAATAAAATTTATATTAAATAATATTAAAAGGGAATAAGCACCTGAAACTAAACAGGCAATTATCATACGCAGGTTTGAAACAGATACGCCTAATATCTTTTTGGTGCAAGCAAATAAAAAATAGCTTACATAAATATTCAATAAAATGAGTACATCAATATAAATTGTTTCTTTCACTGTCCATCACCTACAATTTATAGTATATTACATTGGATAGGAAAACTATGTCAATTTTGGAATGCAATTTATTGTTTTTATTTGATGTATTCTGTTGACTATACTTTTATTAGATAGTATTATATATGTAATTGCGAAATTTACTAGTTTAGAAGGATTTTTATAATATGAAAGACAATATTATTAACTATTTTAAGCTGCATACTCCCAATATTATTTGGAGTATTGTTATCTTAGTTGTAGGGCTAATTTTAGTGAAGTTCTTCATGAGCATACTAAAAAAGATCTTTAAGAAGTCAAAGCTAGACCCTATATGCCACAAATTTATTTTATCATTCATTAAAGTTACGCTGTATATTATAGTTGGAATCTCCGCTTTAACTGAATTGGGTGTGCCTCCAACATCACTAATTACCGTATTAGGTGCAGCAGGACTTGCTATTGGGCTTGCAGTTCAAGATAGCTTAGCAAATTTAGCAGGTGGATTTATCTTACTTTTTACAAAGCCATTTAAAGTTGGTGATTATATTCAAATTGCTGATATTACAGGTACCGTAAAGCATATCAACGTTTTGCAAACCAAGCTTGATACGATTGATAACAAAGCAATTTTTATCCCAAACGGGCAAGTTTCGACTGCAAAAATTATCAACTATTCTGCTGAACCAACTAGGCGATTGGATTTGGTTTTTTCCATTGGTTATCAAGCTGATTTTCAATTTGTAAAGCAGTTGCTTACAGATATTGTTGAAAAAAATCCACTAACATTAAAAGATCCACCGCCAATTATTCGTATGACTGAGCATGGTGCAAGCTCTATTAAAATTGCAGTAAAAGTATGGGTATTAACTGAAAACTATATGGATTTAAACTTTGATTTATTAGAAGAAGTTAAACTCGCATTCGACAAAAATAAAATTACAATTCCATTTACTCAAATGGATGTAAATATTATATCAAAAGAGAAATAGACTCAATTACTTGAGGAGAGGATATTACCATGAGAAAGCATTGTGCCATTATAACTCCACCGCAACCACCCCTCTATACTGACTTATTAAAGCAAGAGCTTACCAACAAAGAAATTACTGCTACTTGCTATTCATGGAACGATATTGAATATAAAAATGTATTCGATATTAAAAACAACCAAACTGTTATCATTACCGATGCGAATAATTGTCCTGCATTTTTACCAAATATGGTAAGTGAATTTTTAAAGCAAGGTGGCAACATCGTTACACTTGGAGGACCGCCATTTGCAAATGAGTTTTATAATAAGAATAATGAAGAAATCGACATTCACGCAATCAAGAAGCTAATGACTCAAGGCGCTTTTGACAAAACTGTCATTCTTCCTTTTCACTCTCCAAATGATTTACTGGGTTTTGAAAAAGATACTTATAATCCCGATAGCAAGAAATATGAAGGAGATGCCACGCTTTCTTTAGTAGAAGAAGGATTTGTGTCCTCCCACTGCTTAAAATATCATACAAATGAATTTATGATCAACGAAAGTTTTGAAAAAGAAATTCAAATAAAAAAAGGTCATAACGTAATTGGATTTTATGCAAAGGCTGATGAAAACACCAAAACGATTACAATTTCATTAATCCAAACAAACGGCGATATGTTTAAAACAAGAATTACGCCATCTACTAATTTTCAATTCTTTATGTTATCAAAAAAAGAATTTGTTTACTACGGTAATCGTCAAGGTATTCATCACGAAAAACGACCTGTATATGTCAATTTTGATGAAGTTTGCAAAATACAATTCGGACATGCTTTATCATTTGCTTATTCAGTTGCCGGAGAACATGCATTTTATATTGATGAACTTTCCAGCGCACACATTGCAATATTGAACGACGAAAAAGTGTCAATTGATGGATTATATCCCGAATATAAGTTCTGTCCCGTAACAAACGCTGTGAAGCTGCAATGCTATGAAAAGCAAGCTTTTTTATCTCAATCAGATTTAGAACTTCCAAGTGATTTATTTTCTCTATCTCCTAGAGCACAAAGTACCGGTATTGATAAGCAAAGAAGATTTCGTTTTGTACCACTGATTGAAGCTTTGGATGAGCACAATCAGCGATGTGGTTATGCTGCGTATATGTTTTTAAACTATAATACTTCTAATCGCAAATCGCTACATAATAAAAGTACAATTGTTGCATACACGACAAATGACTACAACTTTTATGAAAGCGGCGGTGCTCTTAGTGTTGCTGAAGCTGTTGACAGTATTTTTATGCCTGTTGTTTTATTAGAAGGTGGCTCTAATGAATATATCTATTTAGAAGACGACACAATTGCAGCTTTCGGAGCAGTAGTTTGCGTTCGAGATAAGGATTTAGCCGACTCTTATCATGTTCGTATTCAAGTAGGAAACAAGACCAGAACATATGATCTAAATGAACTATCCCATTTAGAAAATAAAGATGGCTTAGATTTACGGTTAATCGCATTTGAAGATACTCCGCAAGAAACGAATGTATCGGTTTCACTTATAAAAGATGAAACTGTTTATGATATTCTTACACATGATATTATTATTCATCACCCAAAACCAATTGAAGAACGCAAGTTTGCACATATTCAAAAAGGTGAAAACGAAATCTATATTGGCGATAAGCCTGTTCGATTTTTTGGGGTCAACTATATGCCTACTTGCAACATCGGTATGGAAACCGGTGAGGAGTTTGAGCATTATGTAGCTTCATTTGCATATGATCCGGATATTATTGAAGCAGATTTGAAACGTATTTGTGATGTTGGATTAAATGCTGTGTCTATCTTTATGCATTACAACCCGTCTATTCACTCAAACAATATCCTTCACCTAGTTTCTCTATGTGAAAAATACGGACTATATGCTGATTTAGCAATTCGTCCAAACGCTAACCCATTTGAATTCAATGAAAAAGAAGTAAAAGAAATGATTACGAAATATGGTTTTCAAGAAAACGATACCATTGTAGCTTATGACATTGCTTGGGAGCGTTACTTAGGAACATATGAACCATGTTATGGAAACTTCAACGGTAGAAAATCATTAGATGCTGATTGGAGACAATATATATTAAACCGTTATGGTTCAGTTAAAAATGCGGAGAAAATTTGGCAATATCGAGCTCCACGCAACGATAAGAACGAAGTAATTGGTGTAACAGACGATATGCTTCGTGAAGATGGTCCACACAATGCTATGGTGGCAGCTTATCGTAATTTTGCTGATGGAATTGTTGCATTCAAACACATCAAAGCAATGCAATATATGAAATCTATTGATCCTAACCATATGATTAGCCCTAGAACTGGAGACGCTTCTACGATTCCTTTAGTTGATCCTGGAATTTATGGCTATGACTACAAAGCACTTGCCTCTTCTATGGAATTTATGTCACCGGAAAGCTATGCTTTATCCGACAGCTATAAAAGTATGCGTCAAGGCATTTTTACAAACATTTATTCTCGATATGCTAATCCCGATAATGTAGTTATTTGGAAAGAGTTTGGTAAATCCATTTGGATTGGTTCAAACTTTGTTAATAATCATAAATCGGAGGAATTCCAAGCAGAATACTACAGACGATTCTTCGATATGCTAATACAAGGTCACACAGCAGGCTTATACGCTTGGTGGTGGGCAGGTGGATACCGCATTGGTGAGAATAGTGACTTTGGAATCATTGCCCCTGACGGCTCTGATAGACCTGTTACAAAGGTATTTCGTGAGTATGCAGATAAATTTATCCATGCGCCGGCAATGAAAAAACCTGAATTGCATATTATTATCGACAGAGATTTGCATGCAAATGGATTGATGGCTATGTATCAAGAAATGGAGCAAGAGTTATTTGGCGCAGTTGAAGCGGGTACGACAGTTGCGTTTGTTGATGGTGGAACAGGAAAAACTTCTGCTGATGTTGCGCTTATTGAAGTTGGTAATCTGGAGCCTTGTGGATGTGTACCGAAATATCTAAATTGCGTAATTTCTGATATTACAGTTTCATTTGATGGTAAAAAAGCATTTCCAGTCAAGAATGGTGATATTATTTTTGTAGATAATCATCAGGCTATGACTATTTCAGTAACAGCCGTAAACACGGAAAAAGCAACATGGTTGAGCGGAGATTCTTTTGGCAGTGTACTTTTAAAAACGACTGATCAATCAGACTTTGCTTTTGAATCCACATTACACCAAAATGTTGCTTCACTCGAATTTGTAACAAATTCAATTACCATCCCTTGTAAAAAAGATATATCCATTGAGTTTGCATTCTGTGCTAAAGATAGAACATTCTTTGGTGAACGTATGAAGTTGAAGTTGAAATAAGTTAAAAAATAGCCCCTGATTTCAGGGGCTATTTTCGATTTTGGATTGTGACTTTACATGGTTGATATTATAATTCAAATGTGATACGATAATAAAACACTATTTCAATAATTTACATTTAACAATCCATATTTAATTTACAAAGGTTAACGGTCAATATACTGCTCTTTTACTATTACTTCTATTTTTCTACTACGATTACTTCTACACCCACTTCTTCGATTTTCAAAATTTCGTCTTCAACTGTTTCCCAATCCGTTATTAACTTATCAAATTTATTAATATCTGCAACCTTAATAAATGCGTTTGTTCCAACCTTTTGGCATGGCATTAACAATATATTTTGTCGTGAATTTTCAATAACAGCCCTTTGAAAAGTTGCCGTTTCATCTGTGCCATTGGATAAGCCAAATTCAGCAGTAACTCCAGCTCCAGTTAAAAAGCTTATATCAAAATGAAGGTTTTTTATAAAAGATGTTGCCATACTATCCACCATTGCCGAACCACCGTTCAAACGCATCTTTCCTCCTGCGAGGTAAACTGTTACATTGTCCCAATACTTAAATTTATCAGCAAGCGTTGGAGAATTAAGAACTACTGTATATTTGATATTTTTTGGAAGATACATAGTCGTTATAAACCCAAAAGTACCACTTGTCAGAAATATAATATCACCATCTTTAATAAGTTCTGCGGCTTTTTTTGCAATAACAGCATAGTGCTCATCAATAGTCATATTATCAAAGTCACGATGGCGAGGAGGGCACATACCTACAGGTAAAATGGGAATTGCTCCTCCATGAGTACGTTTTAATAGTCCTTTTTCTTCTAGTATTCTTAAATCTCTCCTTGCTGAGTCAACTGAAACACCATATTTTTCCTGTATTTCACCAATAGATATTCTGCCATTTACCTTAATGCTGTTTAAGATATCTTGATGCCTTTCTTCGATAAACATAGATTTCACCTCGTAATTCAATTTAAGATAAATAAGTGCCGGCTTTTATTCATCTTTGTTAACATTTTATAACTATCGTTAACGTTTGTCAAGATATTATTTAAAAATGATTAACAATAATTAACTATCAGTAATGATAAAAGAATAACAATCATTTGATCATAATAAGTATAATGCCAAAAGCACTATCATTTTAAAAATGATAGTGCTTTTATAAATTCTTACAAATTTAGGGGTTCTTTTCTACTAATCAATTGACTTTAACGATTCTACCATATCAATTTTTTTGAGCTTAAAATACATTACGAAATTCACAAAGGCAGCAAAACCAGCTGTAAGTAATGCTGACCATACATAGCTCATAAAATGTATTTTTCGGCTGAACATAATCATATCAATTTCTACTGTTTGGATGACATAGTTATGGAGAAATACACCTAAGATTAAACCTGCAATACAACCGATAACCGTTAACATAGCAGTTTCACGATAAATATATGCACTTACCTCTTTGTTGTAAAATCCCAATACCTTTATGGTAGCTAATTCCCTTTGCCGTTCTGTTACATTGATGTTTGTAAGGTTATACAAAACAATAAAAGCAAGTAATCCCGAAGAGATAATCAAAACTACGATAACGATGTTTAAACTGGTTAGCATATCATCAAACTGAGAGGTCATGTCTTTTAAGAACTGAACTGTTGTTATGTTATCATCTTTCATTAAGCTTGTGGATAATGCTTTTTCATCGGATATTTGACCTGATGTTTTCGCTACCATTTCATTATATTTAGGTTCTGCTCCGAAAATCTCTTGATACTTTTCTGACGACAGATAAACATTTTGACCAATATAATTTTCTGTAACACCAGTTACTTTTGCCACAACTGATTTACCGTCTCGCTCTTTTATTGTGATTTTATCACCAATATGGATACCTAATGTTCTTATCATTTTCTCTGAAATAACAACGCTATCTTTGTTAAATCCTACATCCTCATGGCTTGCTCTTGTTCTTAATGCAACAAACGCTTTGAGTTTTTTCGTTTCTTTTGGAACAATTAAGTTTCCGCTTTCCGTCTTACCGTTAAAAGAAAAATCCATTGCTTTATTTAATTCGATTAAAGTATCTTTAAAATAGTTCTTATCATTTAATAATGCTTTCGTTTTTTCAGTAAAATCATCGCTTGCTATTCCTATAACAGAATTGTATTGATAAATATCCTTATACTGATTACCTACAATATCAGTAACTGAATTTTTAATTCCAAAGCCCGTTAATAGCAATGCAGTACATCCTGCAATTCCAATCACTGTCATAAACAAACGCTTTTTAAATCGGAATAAATTTCGAGCCGTTACCTTCTTTAAAAAAGACATATGATTCCATATGAAGGTCACTTGTTCCATTAAAATACGTCTTCCAGGTTTAGGCGCACGAGGCAGCATCATAGCAGCAGGTGATTCACGTAGCGTTGCAGCACAAGCAAGATAGGTTGCAGTTAATGTACAAAGTACAGCTGAGCCTGCTGCTGCGAATGTGATGCCCCAATGAATATTCGGACGAATTGTCGGTGCTGTATACATCATGTTATATGCATTCCAAACGATATTCGGTAAAAGATTACTTAAAATTGCAATACCAAATGCACTACCTAAAATACTTGCAAATGCCGCATAAAGCAGATATTTAGACATAATCGTAACATTGCTATAACCTAAGGCTTTGTGCGTACCAATTAAAACTCGCTCTTCTTCCACCATACGAGTCATTGTTGTTAGCGCTACAAGGGCAGCTACTAAAAAGAAAATGAGTGGGAAAACCGTTGCTATTGATGCCATTCTATCTGCATCAGAAAAGAAGCTCACATAGCCAACATTTGTATTACGATCAAGCACATACCATTGCGGTTTGCTGATTTTTGCAATCTCTTTTTTCCCGGTATCAATTTGCTTTTGTGCATCCGTCAGCTTTTCTTCTGCTTTTTGTTTGTTTATAACATACTCCGCTTTTCCCTTTTCTAGTTGTCTCTTTCCAGCTTCATATTGAGCTTTGCCTTTTTCTAACGTCTTCTGAGATTCATCTAACTTTATTTTAGCTTCTATAAGCTGCTTTTGTATGACTTGCTTTGTCTGTTCAAGCGTTGCCTTTCCTATTTCAAGTTGTTTTTTTAAAGATTCAGCTTGCTCATTCTGCCCCGATTGAGTTAGTGCTGCTATTTGTTCTTCTAGCTTTTGCAAATCGTTCTCGGTGTCTTTGACCTTTTGTTCCAACAGTTGCTTATTGGTATTATATTCTGCAAAGCCTTGATCAAGTGCATTTTGCCCATTCACAATTTCATTCTTAGCTTTTATGAGATCTTTCTCACTACGTTGTATTTTTTGTGAAGCATCATTCAACTCATTTTCTGCTTTTGCTTTATTTACTTCCAACTCTGCTTGAGAATCTTCGATTTTTTTATTTGCCTTTTCTTTTATTTCAGCAAAGCGAATACTCTTTTGATTTTCCGCTACTGCTTTTATACTAGCAGTTACTGCTTCGATTTTTTTATCATATTCAGCTTGAAAGCTTTCAAGTTGTTTCACGCCTTTAACTGTTACAAACAAATCTGTATAAACTTCTTGTTGAAAGCTTGAATTCAACACATAAATAAAACGATCAAGCCTACCGTTGCCAATAGAAGTAGAGCCTAAATTATAAGCAATATAATAAGAGCTATCAACAAAACCAACTACTTTGAATTCATCCGCTTTTAATTGCTTGCTTAGTTCTTCGTCATAATCAGCAATTTTTATTGTATCGCCTATCTTGTAATGACTTCTAAACATCTTCCCCATATCAAGAACACATTCTTTTGAATTGCTAGGGAAACGTCCTTTTACTAAACGTGGCCTATTAATATAGTCTTGAGCTTGACTATTAACCAAATTATCGGGTATACCATGAATTCGAATATTTTGTTTGATGTCTTTATAGTTTGCAGAAATATCAATGGAATTAGATGGCATTACACCTTCCACATTACTCATACTTTGAATAGCGGCAACATCATCTTTTGTAAAACCCATAGTTGATATCAAATGAATATCCATAAAGTTGCTATTGTCATAATAATTTTCTGCTGTTGCCCTCATATATGGGGCAGAGGAATATAATCCTGCAAAAAAGCCGGCACCCAAAGCTACGATACCCATAATGGCTAAAAATCGGCTCAATGAACTTTTTATAGAATGCCTTACTTCTTTTCGAAATGTTTTGTTGGTTTGAAAATGTCTACTGAACAATTTACTCATTACCACTCAATTCCTTCCGCCGTTACTGGATTTGAGTTAATTTGAACGTCCACTACTTTTCCGTTATTCACTTTTATAATTCGATCTGCCATTTTCGTAAATGCTTTATTATGTGTAATTACAATTACTGTATGACCTGATTTTTTACAAGTATCTTGAAGTAACTGCAAAATCGTTTTACCTGTATTATAATCTAATGCGCCCGTCGGCTCATCACACAAAAGCAACTTTGGATTTTTGGCAATTGCACGAGCAATCGACACACGCTGTTGTTCTCCGCCTGAAAGCTGCGCAGGAAAATTTGAAATACGATTTTCAAGCCCTACCTCTGTTAATACTTCTTTTGCATCTAATGGATTTTTGCATATTTGTGCTGCAAGTTCTACATTTTCCAATGCCGTTAAGTTTTGTACTAAATTATAAAACTGGAACACGAATCCAACGTCATAGCGGCGATACTCGGTTAATTGACGTTGATTATATTTACTAACTTCCTGACCATCTAAAAAAATTTTACCGCTCGAACAAGTATCCATTCCGCCAAGCATATTCAATACTGTTGTTTTTCCGGCTCCGCTTGGGCCTACTATAACAACAAACTCCCCCTTCTCAATGGAAAACGTGATTCCATTGGAAGCATAAATTTTTTGTTCCCCTACTTGATAATATTTCGTTACATCTTGAAACTCAACAAAAGCCATTATGCCCCTCCAAAATTCATACTATACACCTATTATAGTTTTATTGACATGGAATACTATTCCATTTTGTTGCGCAGCTATTAACGAACTGTAAATATGTCTGATAAATGCAAGAAAAGACAGGCTATACACCTGTCTTCTTATTATTTCTTAGCTGGTTGTTTTAATGCTTGACGAGTCGATTTAATTTCTTGCAAAGCAGCTCCCAAAATATCTTCAGAGTGCTTCAATGCATTTTCAATAAACTCATTTGTTGCTTTTTTCAATTCACGATTTTGATTATTTGTTTGAGCAATAATTTCTTTTGCTCTATCTTGAGACTGGCGAACAATTTCGCTTGTTTCAACCAGCTTCTTTGCACGTTCCTCGGCAATTCTAACAATAGAATCTGCTTCTTTTCGTGCGTCGTCAATAATTACTTTACGATCAGAAACAATCATTTTCGCTTGTTTAATTTCTGATGGTAAATTCAAACGAATATCATCGACAATCTCACGAACCTTATCAATATCAACCATGCATCTTCCGCCAGAAAGAGGAACGCTCCAAGCAGAATCTAGAATATCATCAAGCAAATCTAAATTCTCGTTAATATTCATGTCTATTATCCTCCTATGTCATTTTTAATTTGATATAACCTTTTGGCAACAATATCGTTTATTTCTGTTGGAACAAAATCAGATATATCTCCTCCGAAACTTGCGATTTGTTTCACTAGACTTGAACTTAGATACATATTTTCCGTAGCAGTCGTTAAAAATACGGTTTCCGCTTCCGGATTTAATTTTTTATTCGCTAACGCCATTTGAAATTCATACTCAAAATCAGTTACTGCTCTTAATCCTTTCACAATTGCACAAGCACCAACTCGCTTTGAATAATCAGCTAATAAATCGGTTACAACATCTATTTCAACATTTTCTAAATGAGTAGTACACATTTTAATAAGCTCTACTCTTTCATCCAAGCTAAAACTTCCATGTTTAGCCGGATTAACAGAAACAGCAACTACTACACGATCAAATAATTTTGTTGCTCTTGAAATAATATCAATGTGTCCTTTGGTAATAGGATCGAAGCTACCAGGACAAACTGCAATTCTCATTAATGTTCCTCCAAAAACTTATGACATGCCACTATATATTTTCTGCATCGCAGTTTTTATATGTTGAAATACAGATACGTCCATAATGATATTGTCTAAATAGTTTGAAATTTCCTACTTGTGTAGGTATTTCTTCGTTGTCTTCATGTTCACAAAGAATGATACCGCTATCATTCATTTTTTGTACAAGTAACGGTAATGCTTCGGGTAAGATTCCTTTATTATATGGTGGATCTAAAAAAGCAATATCAAAAGTGTCTTTTGTTGTTGTTAAAAAAGATTTATAATCCATTGCAACAACCCTTGCTTTTTTTAATAAATTTGTATTTACTAAATTTTGTTTTGTTACTTCTTGAGATTTTTTTGAAGAATCCACAAATACACAAAAATCAGCATCTCTGCTAAGTGCTTCTATTCCCATTTGCCCTGAACCGCAAAACAAATCTAATACTTTAGCATAAGGAACATCAAATTGAATGATGCTAAACACCGCTTCTTTTACCTTTTGAGTAGTTGGACGAACATCTAAACCATCAACTGTAATTAAAATTCTTCCTCTTGCTTGTCCTGTTATTACTTTCATTAACTTCCTCCGGGATATCATATTCTATTTATTCTGCTTTTCAATTATAAGCTTTCTTAATTAGTCAAACATCATTTCCTTTTTATTGACACGATAAACGCTCATTACCATTCCAATTGCCATATATGATACTAATACTGAGGTTCCACCGGAACTAAATAACGGCAAAGTTATTCCAATAACAGGCAATACGCACAATACCATTCCGATATTAACAATAGATTGGAACAAGTAAATAGCGAATACACCAATACATATATACATACCCAAATTATCTTTTGCCATTCTTGCTGTAAGTAATATTTTAACACATAAAGCTACAATAATCAATAAGGTTATGATACACCCAACAAAGCCAAGCGTTTGACCAATATATGAAAAAATAAAATCGTTATGTGCTTTAGGAACGTTGAACAGATTATCAAAAAATAAGCCTCTTCCATCCAAACCACCGGAACCCAAAGCAATGCGTCCTTTATATTGTTGCATGCCTTTATCCAATATATCCGTTTCAGGGTGCAATGCAACTAAAAATCGTTTTTGCAGATGGGCGGGCAAAAGAAAGTTCCATATTAACGGAGCTGCCACTACACCACCTGTAATTCCTACTGCGATGAATTTTAAAGAAAGTCCTCCCGCAAACATCATGGCAACAAAAATAGCAAAAAACACAAGTGCAGAACCAAGGTCACCTTGTTTCACAATCAACAATGTTGGAATGGCTCCATGAATGCATAATTTTAAAAAATCTTTAGGCTTGTTGATATTTTCTCCAACCTTTACTAGGTGTAAAGAAAAAGTAAATATAAAAGCTAGTTTTAGTAATTCAGATGGTTGCAGAGTCGTAACCCCCAAATTTAACCAAGCTTTATCGTCTGTATCAGCTGGTGTTATACCAAGAGGAGTGAATGTTAACAAGACAAGGAACAATGCAAATGGCGTATATATTTTCCAAAGCTTTGCTAAAATAACATAATCAATTGAAGATATAACACAAGCCGCAATAGCACCTAAAACCACTGCAATTACTTGAGTAGCAAACGGTTTTAAGCCAATAATTCCTGTTTTATAAAACGAATACATGCTAATACAGCTGATTGAAGACGCACAAAGACAAATAACCAAGATCATTTTGTCTAACTCCTTGATAAATTGCTTTACAGCAGACCATACACCTTTCATGTGCGTCACCTCTTTCTATAAAATAAAATTAAAATAAACCGTCGATTGTTCCATTTTCATCTACATCAATTTGCAGTGCAGCAGGTTGTTTTGGTAAACCCGGCATTGTCATAATGCTTCCAGTTAAAACAACAATAAAACCTGCGCCTGCAGAAATTTTTATTTCCTTAGCATTGATTGTAAAGCCACTTGGAGCACCCAATAAAGTTTGGTCATCTGATAATGAATATTGCGTTTTTGCAATACAGATTGGTAGATGATCCATGCCAAGCGCTTCAATCTCTTTGATTGCTTTTAATGCTGCCGGCGCATAAGAAACATCAGCGGCATGATAAATTTCAGTTGCAATCTTCTTTACTTTATTTTGAATCGTATCGTTTGTTTCGTAAATTGGAGCAAATTCGTAACAGCTTTCACACCTATCAATTACATCACATACTACATTTGCAAGCTCAATACCGCCTTCAGCACCCTTAGCAAACACTTCTGAATATGCATGATCCACGCCTTTTTGTTTACAATATTCAGAAACGAAAGAAACTTCAGCATCTGTATCCGTATGAAAACGATTGATAGCAACAACAACGGGAACATGATATTTATGCATGTTGTCGATATGTGCACCAAGGTTAACAATACCCGCTTTTAATGCATCCAAGTTTTCTTCTGCAAGATCAGCCTTTTTTACCCCGCCATTATATTTTAATGCACGAATTGTTGCAACTACTACAATACAATTTGGTTTTAGCCCTGCATAGCGACACTTAATATCCAAAAATTTCTCTGCGCCCAAGTCGGAACCAAAGCCAGCCTCAGTAATTGTATAATCAGCAAGTTTTAATGCAAGCTTTGTTGCAATAATAGAATTACATCCATGCGCTATATTTGCAAATGGGCCGCCATGCATAATTACAGGAGAATTATCAAGTGTTTGAACTAAATTCGGTTTTAATGCATCTTTTAATAATGCGGTCATTGCACCCTCTACGTGCAAATCTCTTGCAAATACAGGCTTGTTATCATAAGTATAGGCAACTAATATATTTCCCAAACGTTTTTTTAAGTCTTCTAAATCATTTGCTAGACACAAAATCGCCATTACTTCACTTGCAACAGTAATTTGAAAGCTATCTTCACGAGGAATACCATTCATTTTACCGCCAAGACCCACATTGATAAAACGCAATGCACGATCGTTCATATCCATACAACGTTTTAACAAGATTCTGCGTTGGTCAATTTGCAACTCGTTTCCTTGTTGTAGGTGGTTATCAATAATTGCACAAAGTAAGTTATTTGCAGCAGTAATTGCATGCATATCACCTGTGAAATGAAGGTTAATATCTTCCATAGGAACAACTTGCGCATAGCCTCCGCCTGCAGCACCGCCCTTGACGCCAAATACAGGGCCTAAAGAAGGTTCACGCAATGCAATAATTGCATTTTTGCCAATCTTTTGAAAAGCTTGTCCTAATCCAACTGAAGTAGTTGTTTTACCTTCTCCAGCAGGTGTTGGGTTAATTGCTGTTACTAAAATAAGTTTTCCATTCGGCTTATCTGATAAATCCTTAAGCAAACTTAAATCCAGTTTACATTTATATTTTCCGTAAGGTTCTATGTATTTTTCATCAATGTTTATTTTTTTTGCAACCTCTGTAATTGGCTGCATTACCGCTGACTGCGCTATTTTAATATCTGATAGCAAAATAAATACCTCCCTTAGTAGATACACATAATTTAAAACAATTATATCATACTAAAGATATTTTTTCTACATATTGCTTGAATTTATTTTGGGATAATAATATAATAGGAAGAAGATTATTGCACTTATCCAATCGTTTTAGGTGGTATATCAACAATATGTAGAAAAATGAATTTTCTATTTTAAATTCAGGAGTTTATCTTTTTATGAGAGAATATATATCAAACTCACCGAAAGAAACAGAAGAAATAGCAGCTAGCTTTGCTAAAGAATTACAGCGTGGCGATGTTATTGCATATATTGGTGGGCTCGGTGCAGGAAAAACTGCTTTCACAAGAGGGCTCGCAACAGGTCTAAATGTAAGAGGCGATGTTTCTAGCCCTACTTTTGCATTAGTACATGAATATCATGGTAGCCCAAGCTTGTATCATTTTGATATGTATCGTATCAACACAATAGATGATTTATACTCAACGGGTTATTTTGATTATTTAGACAGAGAAGAAATTATGGCAGTAGAATGGAGCGAAAACATTTCCGATGTTTTAGATGACAACACTATTTATGTTGAACTCATTCCGCTTGATGAGACATCACGCAAAATAAAAATTTATGGAGGCAACCGATTTTGAAAGTATTAGCAATTGATACGTCAGCTAAAGTAGCAAGTGTAAGTATCGTTACAGAAACTCAAATTCTAGCTGAATTCAATATTGATACCAAGTTAACTCACTCCCAAACCTTGATGCCAATGTTAAATGCAGCGCTTACTTGTGCTAACATTAGCATATCTGATATTGATGCATTTGCAGTTGCAAATGGACCAGGTTCCTTTACTGGGCTACGAATTGGAATTGGTGCAATTAAAGGTCTATCTTATGCATTAAATAAGCCTTGCACACCTGTTTCCACTTTAAAAGGACTAGCCTATAATCTGATTGGCTATGAAGGTATTGCCTGTGCTGTAATGGATGCACGTTGTAATCAAGTTTATACTGCTTTATTTGAAGTAAATCAAACTAGCATTACTCGTTTAACCGAAGATACAGCTATAACAATTGATGAATTGGGAAAAAACTTAGAAAAATTTAAAAAAAATATATTTTTTGTTGGAGATGGCGCTGATTTATGTTATAATAAATTGAAAAGCGTCCTTTCAAATGTTTATTTAACGGATGCAAGCAAAAAATATCAAAGAGCCGCTAGTGTTGGTTTTGCCGCAATAGAAGACATTTTATCTAATAATGTTTGTAGTGCGGCTAATTTAACGCCAACTTATCTTCGCTTACCTCAAGCGCAAAGAGAACTATTGGCTAAAAAAACAAGAAGGTGATTTTAAAAATGAAACCACAAAGCAAGCCAATTGCAATTGGCTGTGATCATGCTGGAGTTGCTTTTAAAAACGAAATTATTGCGTTTTTAAAACAAAACAATGTAGCTGTTGACGATTGTGGCTGTTACAACAATGATAGCGTTGACTATCCTGATATTGCAGAAGCTGTTTGCAAGAAAATCAATAACGGTACCAGTGACAAAGCTATTTTAATTTGCGGAACCGGAATTGGAATTTCAATGTCAGCAAACAAAATCAAAGGTATTCGTGCCGCTTTATGTCACGATTATTTTTCTGCAAAATACACCAGATTACACAATGATGCTAACGTAATATGTTTTGGCGCAAGAGTAATTGGCACAGGTTTAGCTTGTGAACTAGTTGATATATTTTTAACTGAAGAATTTGAAGGCGGCAGACATGCTGCACGAGTTGAAAAGTTAATGAATTTGCAAAATAAATAGTGAAAATAAGTCTGTCTTTCTCCGCACGTTAGGCAGATTTCAAAAAATTTTTTGTGCGGAGAAATGGAAGTAATGAATATGAACAAACCTTTTATTATGGATCACCCTTTGATTCAACACAAAATTTCTTTATTAAGAGACAAAAACACAGGTTCTAAAGAATTTAGAGAGTTAATTTCAGAAGTTGCTATGTTGATGTGTTTTGAAGCTACAAGAAACCTTCCTTTAAAAGAAGTTGAAATTGAAACTCCTATTTGCGTTGCGAAAACAAAAATTTTATCTGGAAGAAAATTAGCTTTTGTTCCAATTCTTCGTGCTGGTCTTGGCATGGTAGACGGTGTTTTAAAGATGGTTCCTGCTGCTAAAGTTGGCCATATTGGTTTATATCGTGATCCTGAAACAAAACAACCAGTTGAATACTACTGCAAACTACCTACAGATATTACAAAACGTGATGTTATTGTAATTGATCCAATGCTTGCTACCGGTGGTTCAGCTGTTGATGCAATTAACATGTTGAAAAACAAAGGTGTTACTTCTATTAAATTTATGTGCATCATTGCAGCTCCAGAAGGATTAGAAGCATTAACGAAAGCACATCCTGATGTTGAAATATACTGCGCTTCTTTAGACGAAAAATTAAACGACCATGCTTATATCGTTCCAGGTTTAGGCGATGCCGGCGACAGAATTTTTGGTACTAAATAAGTCTGAAATAGTATTGCGCCGCGTTTCAATTGAAACGCGGCGCTTTTTACACATAAAAATGCCCCTTACTTTCGTAAGGGGCATCAAATTATTCAATAATTAGTTAGAAATAGCACGTTCAGTTTCTTTATCAAAGATATGAATTCTATTTGTGTTAATAGCAATTTTAACTGTATCGCCTACTTTAGCAGTAGAACGAGAGTTAACTCTTGCAATTAAAGGATCGCCTTCGATAGCAAGATATAGATAAGTCTCATGTCCCATAAGCTCAGTAACTTCAACGTCACAATCTACAACATTGTTTCCAGCAGTTGAAATGTGCATTTCATCATCATGTAAATCTTCAGGACGAATACCCATAATAACTTCTTGGCCAATTTTAGCTTTTACACCATCATTAACTTTGCCATCTGGTAGTTCAATATTGTATTTTTTGTTTGCAGAACCAATAGATAAAGCAATTTTACCATTGTTCTCTACAACAGTTGCATCCATAAAGTTCATTTGAGGAGAACCGATAAAGCCAGCAACAAATAAGTTACATGGATTTTCATATAGGTTTTGAGGTGTATCAACTTGTTGGATGAAACCATCTTTCATAACGACAATTCTTGTACCCATTGTCATAGCTTCTACTTGGTCATGAGTTACATAGATGAAAGTAGTGCCTAGACGTTGATGTAGTTTAGTAATCTCTGTACGCATTTGTGCACGTAATTTTGCGTCTAAGTTTGATAGTGGTTCGTCAAGTAAGAAAACTTGTGGTTCACGAACGATAGCACGACCTAAAGCAACACGTTGACGTTGACCGCCTGATAGAGCTTTTGGTTTTCTATCTAGTAGATAAGTAATGTCAAGAATTCTTGCAGCTTCTTCAACACGACGTTTGATTTCTTCTTTTGGAGTTTTTCTTAATTTTAGGCCAAATGCCATGTTATCAAAAACAGTCATATGAGGATATAACGCATAGTTTTGGAATACCATTGCGATATCACGGTCTTTTGGAACTACATCATTAACTAGTCTTTCGCCGATGTATAGTTCACCTTCTGAAATTTCTTCTAGTCCAGCAATCATTCTTAAAGTTGTTGATTTACCGCAGCCAGATGGTCCAACTAAAATGATGAATTCCTTATCTTCAATAGATAAGTTAAAGTCGGATACTGCTACAACTCCGCCTGGGTATTTTTTATAAATTCCTTTTAAATCTAAACTTGCCATAATAGACCTCCTAATTATGTATCCACTTATTAAAATAAGTACTTTATATACTATACCAAAATTTAAAGTAAAATAACAGTATTTAATTGCATAAACTTTCATTTATCTCTTTATGAATATTGACTAAAAATAAACAAAGCCCACTAGAACAGGATATTTCAATGCACTCATTTCAACAAAATTTTATGCAGCTCATTGTGCATAATTTCTCTGCATATACCTTCAGGTAAATCCTCATCCAGCCTTAGCCCGCCCATTTGTGTTCGTTTTAAATAGGTAACGCCGCAATTCACGACCCCAAACATGCGCTTAATTTGATGATATTTACCCTCACTAATTACAATTTCCAACAGTGGGGTTTCCCCCGCTTCAATAACTTGAATAGAAGCAGGACGGCATACTGTTCCATCTGCTAGTGTGATTCCTTGTTCTACCTGTTGAATTTCCTCTTCCGTTATAGATTTATCCAAACGAACTAGGTACTTCTTTTCAATATGATTTTTAGGAGAAAGGATGTTATGTGCAAAATCGCCATCATTCGTTATCAACACAAAACCTACTGTGTCTTTATCGAGTCTTCCCGCCGGAAATAAATCAGAACGAAATAACTCTTTTGGCACTAAATCCAAAACAGTTTTATTGATTTTATCATCTGTTGCAGAAACTACACCTTGTGGCTTATTCAGCATGATGTATACATAAGGCTTATAAGGTATTTCTTTACCTTTATAAGTTACGATATCTTTATCAGTATCCATTTTATATTCAGGTGAAGAAGGAATAGTATCATTCACTTTAATCGTTCCTTTTTTTACTTCTGCTTTAACTTCTTTTCTTGATAGAATTTCCTGGCTGGAAAAAAACTTATCCAGTCTCATAGTTGGCATATACATTCTCCTAAGTACGTTTTTCTATATTGTACCCTATTTTTCATACCTATGCAACTACATCTATCACTAAGTTCTTTGCGGTAGTTTGAAACCATGCATAAAGCCATCTAATTGAACTGAGCAAATATCGCCGCCAATGATTTTATTATTGTAAACCAGCATGTTTGCTCTTACGCCTTCTTTTTGTGTAGGATAATTAAGCACTTCATATGTAAATCGTTTTACTCTTTTTCCTTTATATTTTTCTAAATCAAAGCCCTGGGCTTTTTGTATTTTATTATAGTTATTGTATACATCATTAAACTCTGCAGGAATTGCAACTTCAACAATTTCAACAGCTTCAGAAGAAACATTCCAGCCAAATGATTTCAAAAAAGCAACACGTTGGTCGTTATTTTCTACAATAACATTAGCTACTTTCATTTCATTTGTTTTTACATTGTGATTCATTTTAAGATATAAAAATGCACCAACAATTATAAGCAACCCTATTATTATAATAAATATTAGCTTTTTTCGACTCGTTTTTAATGAACAAATAAACATATCTACACCTCTTTTAGCTGAATTTTACTTTCAATTAACTAATGTATTATATGAATGAATCTATTGAGATAGAAGTTTCAATACAAGGAAACGAAGTCAAGCTTTCGCTTGACTTCGTTTTTATACTACATACAAAACCGTATTATTCGGAAAATATTGCTTTAATAAATCTCGTAAAAACTCCTCTCCCTCATCACGTAAATTCTGACGATACATATATTTACCTCTTCCCCTGCCTGTCATAATTTGATTGTCGTATAACATGGGCATATTAGGGTATTTTTCTTTTGGAAATGCTTCTTGGTTTATTGCATTATGAACATAACTGTATGTCATAAAAATAACTTCAAATATCACATCTGCCTTAACCTTATCGCTCAAGTTATCATATAACTGTTCAATAAGTTCTGCATATAAAGCCTTCCAATTATCTACCATAATAACCGGAGCAATCAAAATACCCACAGGATATCCTGCATCCTTCAGCTTATTTATTGCCAGAATTCTGCGCTCTAGCGGTGATGTTTTTAATTCAATACTCTTAATAATATCACTTGGATTTACGCTTACTCTAACGATTGTCTTGCCTTTATGATCTAAATTCAATAAATCATCAACCATATCAAACTTTGTTGGAAAAGTTATATATCCTTTTTTTGAATGTGCAAATACTTCAATTGTCCAAGGTAGATTGCCTGTAATTGTATTTTCCAAAACAAGATCGCTGTTACTTCCAATTTCAAAAGTCAAATCTGTTTCTGCTTTGAAAGCTGTTCGTAAAAGCTTATCCATCATTTGCTCACGATTTACAAACAATCGCATATAAGAGCATTTGTTATAATTACATACCAAATAGCAATATAAACACATTGCGCTGCAACCAGACGAAGTATATGGCACTAAAAAATCAGAAACTTTATAGTTTGGAACGTATTTATGCGTTTTCCTTGTACCAATAATCAAAAGATTCTTCATATTGACAAATTCGCTATTGGGATTTTTTTGAAGACTTTCTATTCGATTATGACTTTCAATCTCTTCAAATGGCACATTTAAGGCCTTGTATTGTTCTATAAGCTTTTTCCCAAGCTCGTAGTGAATAATGTTCTTCTCATAATAAATTTTAGATGGTATAAACATAATAAACTCCTAAAAATAATAATACTATTATTTTTAGGAGTTTATGTTGAAATATTATTGCTATTTCTCAATAGTTTGATAGAATGCATCGTGAATTGCATTTACTGCAACATTAGCGTCTTTTCTATCAATTAAAACTGAAATTTTAATTTCACTTGTAGATATCATTTGAATATTGATATTTGCTTCAAATAATGCCTCAAACATTTTAGCAGCAACACCTGGGTTAGATTGCATACCTGCACCTACGATAGATACTTTTACCACATTGTCACAAGATTCAATTTTTTCAGCACCGAATAATTCATATTTTTCTTCTAATAGAGAAATTGCAGTCTCTTTATCAGCACGAGGAACTGTAAAGCTAATATCTTTTGTATTATGTCGGCCAATGGATTGAAGAATAATATCTACGTTAATCTTCTTTTGTGCTAATGTAGAGAATATTTTATAAGCAATTCCCGGGGTATCAGGTAAACCAATAATTGCTATTCTTGCTACGTCTTCATCTTTTGCTACACCCTTAATTAACATTTTCTCCATTTTAACTACCTCCTTAACAGTCGTGCCTGGTTTCCTTTCCAAGCTAGATAGAACTTCAAGATTGACATTATATTTTTTTGCCATCTCAACGGAACGGTTGTGTAATACATTCGCACCAAGAGAAGCTAATTCTAACATTTCATCATAGGTGATTTCATCAAGTTTAACTGCGCCTTTTACAATTCTAGGATCAGCAGTATATACACCGTCAACATCAGTATATATTTGGCATAGGTCTGCTTGAAGTTGGGACGCAATCGCTACTGCGCTTGTATCTGAACCACCACGACCTAAAGTAGTAATATCATCATAACGATTGATACCTTGGAAACCGGCAACAATTACAATATTCTTTTTATCTAACTCGCTTTTTAAACGTTCACTTTCAATTCGACGAATTCTTGCTGAGCCATAATTAGAATGAGTAATAAATCCAGCTTGCCAACCGGTTAAAGAAATAACAGGATAACCTAGCTTTTCAATAGCCATTGCCAATAAAGAAATTGATATCTGTTCTCCGGTTGATAGCAGCATATCCATTTCACGTTTGGAAGGATTCGGATTGATTTCATGTGCTTTTTCAATCAAATCATCTGTAGTGTCGCCTTGCGCAGAAACTACAACGACCACACTATGTCCTTGTTTATATGTCTCTGTAATAATGCCAGCTACATTAAAAATACGTTCAGCATCTTTTACTGAAGATCCACCAAATTTTTGAACAATTAGTCCCATACTTTAGCCTCCTAAATAAATACTATCTATAAGTGAATGCAATTTATTTTACATTTTCTACGGTTGTTCCAATGTTATCAATTGCAAGCTCTTTCATTTCCCAGCCCGTTAACCCCAGAGAGTTTAAATATGCTCTCATCTCATTTACAAAAATTGTATTGTCATCGTCTATCATTGCCATAATAGTTGGTCCGGCACCGCTGATATAAACGCCATACGCATCTAAGCCATATGCCTTTTGAAAAACTTCTTTTCCGTTTTTGATTAAACCCATTCGATATGGTTGATGTAACTTATCATTAACTGCAACCTTGATATTTTCAAACTTACCTTGTAACAAAGAAGCAGAAAACAATGCTGCTCTTGATAAATTATATCTGGCATCCATATGAGATACTTGATTTGGCAAGCATTTTCTAGCTTCAACTGTACTCAATTGAAAATCTGGAATGATTGCAATCAGCTTTAGTCTATTTTTAACCTCTTGTTTTACCCAAAACACCTTGCTATCATCCAAAACAGCTGTCACAATGCCTCCATGTAATGCGGGCGTTGTATTATCGGGATGTCCTTCAATTTCTGATGCGATATTTACCAACTCGTCTTTTGAAAACTGATTGCCAAGCAATGTATTTGCTCCTACTAATCCACCAATGATACAAGCGGAACTGGAGCCAAGTCCTCTTGTCATTGGGATATTGTTTTGTTGAATAATTTTTAAGCCATCCAATTTTTTACCGCATAGTTCAAATAAATGTTCTGCTGAGCTATAGATAAGATTATTTTTTCCTGTTGGAACAGGTGTATTATCACTGGAAGAAATCACAACATGGTCACAAAAATCCATATCGACATAATTATATAAATCAACCGCAAGTCCTAAACAATCAAATCCTGCTCCAAGATTGGCGCTAGTTGCAGGTATTTTCACTCTAATCATTTTCTCTCTCCTTGATGTTAGCTTTAAAATATAACCATTTTTCTTTAATAATCCACTAAACGAATATGAGTCAATATCAAAATATCATCTTCAACTAAAGCAGTTAATTTATGTAGCATATCTTTTTCCAAAATTGATTTTGTTACAAAAGCAAGCTCCTTCTTTGGTTGTTCTTTTCTTGAAAGATAAATTACATCACCGAATTCCCTTGAAATTGCTACTTTTGCTTCTGTAGGTTCATTCGTTTCTACACGAACGTAAAATGCACTACTTGTATTTTTATAGCTTTCAACAATATTCTCTTCACATTCATCCCAAGTGAGCGACTTACTTGTTGAAACAGCTTTTGCAACATCAATAACATCTGCAACGACTGCACTTGCTGTTGGAAGCTTACCAGCACCTTTACCATAAAACACAACATCACCGGTTGCGTTTCCACGTATTAAAACGCCATTAAATACATCATCTATATTTGCAAGTTGACTTGATTTTGGTACAAATGCAGGACTAACCATACACTCAATCTTACCATTATTACCTCGTTTTGCTCTTGCAATCAGTTTGATAACGCCGCCCCAGTTTTCAGCATAATCAACGTCTTCCAACGTGATCTTAGTAATGCCCTCTGTTTGCACATTATCCGGATGAACGTGACGGCCAAAAGCCAAAGAAGCTAAAATACAAATTTTTCTGCAAGCATCGTGTCCATCTACATCAGCAGATGGATTTCTTTCTGCATATCCTAAGTCTTGAGCTAATTTCAAAGCAGTATCAAAATCCATTTGTTCTTTTATCATTTTTGTTAAGATAAAATTAGTTGTACCATTCAAAATTCCTGCAATTTCGTTAATCTCGTTAGCTGCTAAGCATTGGTGCATAGGGCGAATAATTGGTATTCCGCCCCCAACGGAAGCTTCAAAAAAGAAATTTACGTTGTTTTCCTTCGCTATTTTTAATAGTTCTGCGCCACAGCCCGCTACTAATTCTTTATTTGAAGTTACAACACTTTTACCTTTTTGTAAAGATGCTTTTGCAAAGTCAAAGGCAGGGTTTATTCCACCCATTACTTCTACAACCACCGTTATTTCATCATCGTTCAAAATGTCATCAAAATTCTTTGTGAATTTATGGCTATATGATAAATCAGAAAAATCTCGTAAATCCAAAATTCGTTTGACTTCTATTTCTTGACCGGCACGGCGTTTGATACTTTCCTTGTTGCTTTCTATAACTTCAACAACTCCGGAACCAACAACTCCATGTCCTAGCACAGCTATTTTTGCCATTCCTATACCTCCAAAAAAACAATTATGTCTTATAATATCCTTTTCTATTGAATATGTTACTGCTGCAAACAAAACAGTTATATTTGTTTCACACTAACCACACCGCTTATTGTTTCGATTTCTTCAAACATAGAGTTAGTATCAGTGATAGCATCATCCATTCGAAACGATATGGTTACTACAGCAACTCTGTCAACCGGAATATTTTGATTTACAGTCAAGATATTTACATTAAAGCCCGAAAGTTTTTGTAAGACTTTTGATAACACTCCCGGTTCATCGCTTAAACGAAAATAGAATGTAACCAAACGGCCATTCTCTTTATCTTCATAAAAGCAAACGCTATCCTTGTATTTATAAAATGCACTTCTTGAGATATCCGCCATTTTACAAGCTTCGGTTGAATTTTTGGCAATATTACGCGCTAAAAAGGTCTTTGCCATCAAAACTTTATCAAAAACCTCGGGCAATACACTTTTATCAACTAAAACCAGCTGTTTATGATTCATATCAGTTCACCTCTTGAATACATTTGTTCATCTAATAAATACAACTATAACATTATTTCGACAAACTGGCAAGAGGCAATTTCGCCTATTTTTATTTATTTGAAATTTATTTTTTATCTATTTTGTTATTTTACACATTCTTTATGTGATTTACGCAGCTTAATTATGCTAAGATTTACTTTAAAAACGTGTGTTTCTTTCTTTACAATATTAGATAATACAAGAACTCCGATTAAGTTTGGTACCATCATCAGACTGTTTAACAAATCAGACAGCCCCCAAACAAAGTCTATAGACGTAACAGCTCCTATATAAATCGCAATAATAAACGCAATTTTATATAGCAACACCAATTTTTTAGAATGAAATAAATAATTCACGCACGTTTCTCCGTAATAACTCCAACCAATAATCGATGAAACAGCAAAAAAGACCGTTGATATTGCGATAAAAATTGCAGCGAAATTCCCAAGATACTTTTCAAAAGCACCTAACGTTAATGCTGCACCATCCAGTTTTCCATCTAAATGAAGCCCTGACAATACAATGACAAGCCCAGTCAATGTACACATAATTATCGTATCAAAAAATACTTCAAATATGCCAAGTAAGCCTTGTTCCGCAGGGCTTTTGGCATCAGCGGCAGCATGGGCAATCGGAGCAGATCCTAAGCCTGCTTCGTTGGTAAATACGCCTCGTGCAAAGCCAATTCGAATTGCTCTTGCCATTGTAAAACCTGCAACGCCACCCACAGCAGGCTTTAGTTGAAATGCACTTTTTATGATTTCTAAAAAAGCATCACCTAAAGAGGATATATTCATTCCAATAATAATAAAGCAGCCCACAAGATAAAATAATGCCATAGCGGGAATTAACGCTTCTGTTGTTTTGGCAATACGCTTAATTCCTCCGATAATTACAAAGCCAATCAAAATTGCAATTACTATAATAATTGGTTTTGTATTGATATTAGAAACAGAGGATATGGAATCAGCAATTGCATTAGACTGTACCATATTACCAATACCAAAGCTAGATGCTAAACATAACAACGCAAAAATATTTCCAAGCAGTTTGCTATGCATAGCTTGATTCAAATAATACATTGGCCCGCCTAAATACGTTTGATTCTCACCTTTTTCACGATATTTAATAGCCAATACAATTTCAGAATACTTTGTTGCCATACCGAAAAACGCACTAACCCACATCCAAAAAATCGCACCTGCTCCGCCAAGAGATACTGCAGTTGCTACCCCCACAATATTTCCTGTTCCGATTGTTCCAGATAATGCAGTTGTAACAGCTTGAAAAGGTGTAATGCCTCTTTGATCCTTTTTCTTTTTTTGAAACATAGAGCCTAAAGTATGTTTTAAAGTATAGCCTAACTTAGTTGCTTGAATAAAGCCTGTTTTAAACGAAAGAATGATTCCTACTAAAATTACGCCTATCACCATTATCGGTCCACTTAAAACTTGGTTAATAGAATCTAAAAAAGCTTGCATTGTACACCTTCCCATATCATAAATAATACTCTGCTTCATACAGTAATTCATAAATAAAAATTCAGTATGGAATTTTCACCACACTGAATTAGTATGCACTTTTCTTTATTCCAATGCAAATTATCATGAGTAATTCGAATCTTCGTTTAAAATATAGACTAAAAATCTTCTCAAGACAGCGTATTCCCAAGCTTTGTTACATCTTTTATCGCTATTAACTAAGACTCTTTATCTACTTGATGAAACGTTTTTAGGTTTCCTATTTTTTGACGACGCTGTTCTAAGATGTCCATAACATCTTCAAGCGATACCCCGTTTTCAACCATCAAAACAAGCATATGATAAATTAAATCACACATTTCATTTGCCAGTTCATCGTTATCATGGTTTTTAGCGGCAATAATCATTTCCGCATTTTCTTCGCCACATTTTTTTAAGATTTTATCTAATCCTTTATCGAATAGATAACAAGTGTAAGAACCTTCCTCGGGGTTTTCTTTTCGATTTTTCACAACCTCATATAGTCCCTTTAATGTACTATCTGTCATGATAAGCTCTCCTTATTCTGCGTGATAAATTTCTTTGAAAAAGCAAGTATAATTTCCAGTATGACAAGCTACACCTGTTTGGTTTACTCTTACTAATAACGTATCATCATCACAATCAGAGGTGATTGACACTACTTTTTGCAAATATCCGCTAGTAGCTCCCTTATTCCATAGCTCTTGTCTGGAACGAGAGTAAAACCATGTATAACCAGTTTCCAACGTTTTTTGCAAGCTTTCTTTATTCATATATGCTAACATCAAGACTTCATTGTTCGAGTCTTCCACAACAATTGCAGGAATAAGCTCTGCTTTTTGAAAATATTGATCTAGGTCCATTCTATTCTCCTTTATGTAATTGGTATTACAATTTATCGCAACTTTTCTAATATTATTTCTGCAATTTGTTTTGCACAAACTTGATAACCTTCTGTAGTTAGATGTAATTTATCCTCGCATTTATAACAATTTTCATCCTTTAACATTAAAGAATATAAATCGTTAATCGTTATGTTCTCTTGATTCATTAACTCTGTTGCAGCTTTATTATACGTAAGAACGGAATTATTATCATATGCAATCTGAGTGCCTGTTCCAGTCACATCATATGTCATTCCGATCCCGATTAGCGGTAAAGTTGTTGCAAATATGATTTCAGCACCATTGTTTCTAATTTGCTTGATAATTCGCTTTAAAAAATGCACATACTCGTCCACCGGATGTATTGGTTCATCCATAGGCGGTTCAATATTCATATCCCAATAGCCGTTATTCCAATGGACAACATCAAACTTACCATACTTAATAAAAAGCTGATTTGCTTGCCATAATGTATATGCCGCGTAACGGCCATTATCTTGTTCATCATAGTAAACTTCGCATTGATTTTTTAACAGCTCTTTCACATAGGGAGCATACCCCATACGAATAGAATCACCTAGTAATAATACTTTTTTCATAAATAGTCCCCCGTTTTACTTGCGTAATTAGAAGTGAAACCGTTTCTTCACTTCTTCTTTAAACTTTTTATCTAAAAAGATGTAAAATCCTAAAAGAGTAACAACAGAATGAATTTTATATAATCTATTTTATACTATTCTAACAGGAATCCTATTTGCTTTCAAATGTTTTTTCACTTGGCCTACTGTTAACTCTTTATAATGAAACAAAGAGGCTGCAAGCGCAGCATCTGCATTAGATTGTTGAAAGACTTCTGAAAAGTGATTTAATGTACCGCATCCACCAGAAGCAATAACTGGAATAGATACCACCTCACAAACTGCATTCAGCAATTCTATATCAAATCCGTTCTTTGTTCCATCGGTATCCATTGAAGTTAATAAGATTTCCCCTGCTCCAAGCTCTTGTACTTTCTTCGCCCATTCAATTGCATCTAGCCCAGTATCGATTCTACCGCCATTCACAACGACATGGAATCCATCCTCAAAGCGTTTTGCATCAATTGCTACTACTACGCATTGACTTCCAAATACATCAGCTGCTTCTTGAATTAAATTTGGGTTCTTTACTGCGGCGGAATTTACAGATATTTTATCTGCACCTGCTCTTAAAATATAACGAAAATCTTCTATTGTACGAATACCTCCGCCTACTGTTAGTGGAACGAACACCTCTTTTGCAGTATTGCGAACCACATCTATTATTGTTCCTCTTGCTTCATGGGTAGCTGTTATATCTAAAAAGACAATTTCATCTGCTCCTTGCTCATAATATGCTTTTGCGCATTCGACAGGATTACCCACATCTTTTAATCCTACAAAATTGATTCCTTTTACTACTCGCCCATTTTTTACATCTAAACAGGGAATAATTCGTTTAGAAAGCATCTTTTCACCTCACTATGCAACGTTATTCTCTTGCCACTTTCAAAGCTTCTTCTAAGCTTAATGTATTTTTATATAAAGATTTTCCACAAATAACCCCATACACATTTAATTTCTTTAATGCTTTAATATCCTCTATATTTGAAATTCCACCACTTGCAATGATTTTAATATCAACTTGGTTGTTAATCATCTCAAGCTCATATAAATTAGGGCCAGACAGCGTTCCATCTTTTGATATATCTGTATATACGATATATTGAACCCCGATTGCTTCCATTTCTTTAGCTAAATCAATATAATTTATTTCACTGGCATCAAGCCATCCTTCTGTCTGAACCATGCCATGCATTGCATCTATTCCAACAATAATCCTATCATGATATTCTTTCACTAAATCTTTTACTAACTTTGGATTCTTTACAGCCGCAGAACCTAGAATAACGCGTTCTATTCCATTTTCCAAATAAAAGCTTGCAGCATTGATATCACGTATGCCACCGCCAAGCTCTATTCTTAAATCAGTTTCTTTTGCTACTTTAAGAAAAATATCTTGATTAGATTGTGTTCCATCTTTTGCTCCGTCAAGGTCTACCATATGCAGGTATTGAGCGCCTGTTCTTTGAAAAGAAAGTGCTGTTTCTATAGGGCTTTCTGCTACCTGCTCAACGGTATTAAAATCGCCTTTATAAAGTCGTACACATTTTCCATTTTTAATATCTATCGCCGGTAATATGATCATGCTGTATCTCCTTAAAAGTTATCTACTTAGTAATATTGAAATCTATTTTATTATTTAGTACTATTCATAAACTGTTGTAATAACTGGTTTTCCATCTCTATCTAGTAACGGAGTTAAACCGCCAGCATAACCAGATTGATGAAATAAATAGTTTACACCTGTTTCACGATCAATCCAAATTTCAGTTGCATTTAAAGTTCCTTGTGTAAATACTTTGATAAAACGATCTGCTTGTCTCATAAGCTCACCCTTTCTTGTTATTATAAACTTGCAAAGTTTTTGAGTATTTGTAATCCAACTTCGCCGCTTTTTTCAGGGTGAAATTGTGCACCGAATACATTTCCCTTTTGAACAAGTGCTGGCACCTTAATTCCATAGTCGCAGTATGCCGCAACATTATGTGAAGATGTATGTGCCATATAAGAATGTACAAAATACACACAGTCACCTGATTGAATCCCATTTAACAGCGGACTCGGTTCATGAAATTCCAATTCATTATATCCCATATGAGGAATTTTATAATCAGTTTGAATGTATTTTATGCACCCGTCAATGAAACCAAGTCCGTTTGTTCGTTCAAACTCGTAACCTTCTTCAAATAACATCTGCATTCCGAGGCAAATACCTAACAATGGCTTTTTCTGAATTTCTTCTTTTATCGTACTAATTAAATCGGTTTCTTGTAGCATTTGCATTGCTTTTGGGAACGCACCCACACCCGGCAAAATAAGTGCTTCAGCTTTTTGAATATCAGACTTATCTTTTGTAATCTTGCTCTCTTTACCAATATAATCAAAAGCATTTTTTACACTAAATAAGTTTCCTGCACCATAATCTATAATTGCTATCATGAACGTATTCAATCCTTACTCTTTATTTTAATGTTTCAATTTTAGGATAATATTTTAATACAGCCTTTCCCATAATTTTATCTCGACTTACAAATTTATCATTCCAAAATCTTGAATCCAATGAAACATTTCTGTTATCGCCAAGCATAAAATAATGATCCTTTGGAACACGAAACGGTCCATAACTACCTTTAGGAGCTTCATTTAAATAATCTTCTTCTAAAGGATTTTTGCTGTTATTGATATATACTTTTCCATCTATAATCTCAACTGTATCATTTGGAAGCCCAATAATTCGTTTAACGAATCTTTTAGATTCGTCATCAGGGAAAGGAAAAACAACGATGTCGCCTCGTTTTGGATCGTCTAATAAATAGGCTAGTCGATAAGTAAAAATTCGGTCTTTTATATTTATCGTATGTTCCATAGAGCCTGTTGGTACTTCACTGCCAAAAACAACACATTGGTTAACAATGAATGTAATTAAAATGGCAATTAGTATTGTTCTTACCCAACTCCATATTTCTTTTTTAAAGTTTTCCTTTTTCTCGGCTGACTCGCTCATTCAAATCGCTTCCTTTTTATTGATAAAGATACAGTTGTTAATCTAAACTGCCTTTTGTTGATAGTACCTTACCGCCTTCAAGAGGTGTTATTGCATCTTTCACAGCGTGTGCTAACGCCTTGAACAAAGCTTCTGCTTTATGATGATCATTTGTTCCATAGCATAAATTTGCATGTAGAGTAATTCCTGCATTATAGCTGAATGCTCGGAAGAACTCTTCTACCATTTGGGTATCCATATCCCCCATTTTCTCAAAAGTAAATTCTGCATTAAAAACTAAAAACGGTCTTCCACTGATATCTAATGAGACAAAACCCAATGATTCATCCATAGGAATGTATGCAGTTCCATAACGAGTAATACCGGATTTATCGCCTAATGCTTTCGCAAAAGCTTGACCGAGTACAATTCCCGTATCTTCAATTGTATGATGACAATCTACTTCTAAATCACCTTGCACAACGATTTCAAGCTCGATTCCGCTATGAATAGCAAACGCAGTAAGCATATGGTCAAAAAAGCCTACTCCTGTTTTGATATCCGCTTTTGGAGCTGTATCTAAGTTCAAATTAACTGTAATATCGGTTTCTTTGGTTTTACGCACCATTTGGGCTGTTCTCATAGTTTTGACCGTCCTTTCCAATGTTCCGATTTTACTCTTTTACAATCACTTTTTCAAGGAATATTTTTTCATTAAAAGCTCCATTTTTATAAGCTTTTATAGTTCGTTTTTGCTCTATTTCTTCTACTGATATGCCTTTTGCTGAAAGAATAGCATATAATACTTCTAAAATATCGCATATTTCTTCGGTATTGCCGTCATGCAAATATTCTTCCACTTCTTCTTTTAACTTTTCATTTAGGCAGTCAAGATATTCTGCATCAGACAACACTCTTATAATAGGAATGTTGCCATCTTCTGTAATAATATCGGGAATATTATCTCTTACTAGTTTATAATACTGTTTCTCGATCATAGTAAACATCCTTCTACAATCTCTTTTAATGCTTCAATTAGCTCTTTATTTTCTGCTTTTGAACCAGTGGTGATACGAATATAATCGCCCATATATCGAATAGCAATAGAACGTTTGAGTAGTTCCTCAAATATATATTTTGATTGGTTAGTTTTTATAAATAAAAAATTCGTTGAAGAAGGATAAATCACTTCAAACAGATTTGTTTTTTGTGATAGTTTTAAAATTTCATTGTAAAGTTCTGTTTTATTTATCAATAAATTTGCAGTACATTCTTTAACATACGCATCATCATTCAACACAATTTCGCCAATACTTTGCGTTACCGCATTTACGTTATATGGGGATTTTACAGCACGAAGTGCTTTGGTTATTTTATCATTTGCTATCGCAAATCCTAAACGTATTGCAGCTAGACCAATGGCTTTCGAACACGTTTTCAGCACCATTACATTACTGTAATTACAACAAACATCTAGTATTGATTGATCGCTAAAATCCATATAAGCTTCATCAACCACAACTAAAGCGTTTACGCTAGACACCAACTTTATAACTGCTTCCCTATTAAGAGAAAGCGAGGTGGGATTACATGGATTTGAAAATATAAGTCCTGCTATGTGATGTTCGTTAATATATGAAATTAGCGCATCTACATCAATTGTTAAATCGGTTTTTTTAGAGAAAACCTCCGTTTTTATGCCAAACACATTCCCATAAAAGCGGTACATACTAAAATCATGCGATAAAGTTAATAACGTATCACCATGAGTAAAAAAAGCACCGACTATAAGAGAAATCAACTCATCCGAACCATTACCGGCGGTTACATTATTAGCTTTTACTGAATATAATTTTGAAAAGCTCTCGCAAAGCTTTTTTGCATATGGGTCAGGATATCGGTTCAAGCCTTGATTCAAAGCAGTTTGTAGTTTTTCTTTTGGATATTGTATATAGGATTCATTTGCATCCAATCGAATTCTATAATCTCCTGTAATCGGCTCATATGGAGTAAGCTCTTTTATTTTATTGTTTAATTCATATGGCATTGCTGACATTCCTTTCACAGAAATTAGCGTCTGATAGTTATAGAATTTGCATGTGCAGTAAGCCCTTCTTTGTTGGCTAATAACTCAATATCATTGCTTGCATTTTTCAATGCTTCTTCTGTATAATAAATAAAACTTGTCTTTTTTACAAATGCATCTACGGATAATGGAGAGAAGAAACGTGCTGTTCCACTTGTTGGTAACACATGATTTGGACCTGCATAATAATCACCTAGAGGTTCAGGAGAATATGCTCCCAAGAAAATAGAACCTGCATTATCTAATTGACCTAGATATTGCATTGGATTTTCAAGCATTACTTCTAAGTGCTCCGGTGCAAATTCATTTGCCATATTGATTGCTGTTTTTACTTCATCACATACAAAAATAGCACCATAATCGTTTAACGACTTTAAAATAATATCTTTTCTTGATAACTTCTCAACTTGTTTCGTAAGCTCTTTTACGGTTTCACTTGCAAGCTTATTAGAAGTTGTTACTAAAATGGAGGAAGCAAGGGTATCATGCTCTGCTTGACTCATTAAATCTGCCGCTACAAAAGCAGGATTCGCATTTTCATCAGCTAATATAAGAATTTCACTAGGCCCTGCAATCATATCAATATCCACTTGTCCGAATAATAACTTCTTAGCAGTAGCAACATAAATATTACCAGGCCCCACTATTTTATCGACTTTTGGAATTGTTTCTGTGCCATATGCTAAAGCGGCTACTGCTTGCGCTCCACCTAATAAGAATACACGATCGACTCCGCAGATTGCTGCTGCCACTAAAATATCTTTATTTGCAGTACCATCTTTTAACGGAGGAGTTACCATAATAATTTCTTCTACACCTGCTATTTTAGCAGGAACGGCATTCATCAAAACGGAGGAAGGATATGCCGCAGTTCCGCCAGGAACATATAAACCAACACGTTTAAGTCCTCTGATACGTTGTCCCAACATACATCCATTCGCTTGTGCATCAATATAGCTTTGCTGTTTTTGGCGTTGATGAAATGCAGTTAAATTTTCAAGCGCATTTAATAAAGCATCTACATAATCTTGATCTGCTTCGGATAATGCATCGTTTATCTCTTCACGACTAACTTCAAAGCATTCAGGCGCATTTTTATCAAAAAGCATGGTATATTTTCTTACAGCCTCATCACCGTTATCTCGAACATCATTGATGATTTCAGTAACGCTTTTGGTTACTGTTTCATTTACGGTTGTGCTTCTATCTTTTAACTTTTGGATATATTCCTTTTCGTCCGTTCCATTTACTTTTATAATATCAATCATGTTATATCCTCCTGTATTGTGATTTTAATGGTTATGACATAAGCAAAGCCTTGCTTTGCATTTTCTAATTTTTCATTCTATCATTGCTTGCAATTTTTTGATATTCACACCAACGTGACTTGGCTGATGGGCATCGGATGCTGTTTCCATTCGCACATTATATTCTTTGAATATTTTGAGCATCAATGGATTCATTCCGATATCAGAAGTATGATAATTTAAGTGAAGCCCACCACTCTGCTCGGCATACATATTATATTCTTTTAACAGTTTTGCGATGTGTTTATAAGTTGGTATTAAATCATAGCTTGGGGTATGACCAAAGCATTTAATCGAATCTGGGTGAGCCACACCTGTGAAAAGCTTACTTTTTATAAGTGATTCCATGATTTCGTAATACCTTTTATAGGTATTATCAATATCTATATTATCCCATAATTCTTTCTTGTGGTCAAACCCAAATCCATCAACCCAATGAACAGAGCCTGTTATAAAGTCATAATCATAGCCCGTTATTATGTCTTTAATCAGATTTTCATATTCTTTAAAATAACAAACTTCTAATCCAAACGCCACTTTTATTGGATAAGCTTTTTGCTTCACTTGATTGATGAGCTTAATATAATCTTCAATAGATGATCCGTTGAATTTTCTATGAAACCATTCTTTTTGATATTCACTATATTCAAAACTTGTTGATACATATCTTTGAATTCAATAAAGCGATGGGAATGTTCTAACAAGTAAATTTCATCTATTTCTTGAATAGAAGCAAACTTAATAAATTCGTTGATTCAATTAAGAGTATAATCGCCCTTTTCTATATGAATATGTACGTCTTTCATTAGTGTCACTCCTTATGATGGATGTTTAACCATAAGAACTTCACGGACGAACACAGTTCGCCCCTACATTTTATCAATAAAAACTAGGTAGTTAATGCATTTTCTATTTTACTTACTAACTCTTCAATTCTATTTTGATATAGCTTTAAGCTTACCGTATTGACAATTAGTCTTGCTGAAATTGGTGCAACATCTTCTATTACGACCAACCCGTTTTCTTTGAGTGTTGAACCGGTTTCTACAATATCAACAATTGCATCTGCTAAACCTAATAATGGAGCTAATTCAACAGAACCTTCGATTTTTACAATACGAACATCCATACCCTTACCCTTAAAAAAATCTCTTGCCACATTCGGATATTTTGTCGCAATCGTTTTTTCACTATGTCCGGCATAGAAATCGACTCCAGCCTTATTTGCCAATGCAAAACGACATCTTCCGAATCCTAAATCGGTTACTTCAAAAAAGCTGCCGCCATATTCCATAATTGTATCTTTGCCGACAACGCCGATATCACAAACACCGTTTTCAATGTAAGTTATAACATCAGCTGCTTTCGCCAGCACAACCTCTAAATTTGCATCGGGTATTTGTAAAATTAATTTTCTGCCTTTGTTTTCAAGCTGTTCGCAATTAAAGCCAAGCTTTACAAACAATTTCACTGTATCTTTTTCTAATCTGCCTTTTGTCAAAGCAATTCTGATTGGTCGCATAGTGATGACCATTCCTTTCGCGCAAAACTCTTGCTTATAAATATATTATTAAACTCTCACAGTTATATTTCAATGGTTTTTATCTGGTCGGAAACAATATCTATTCTATTGATACATCTTTCTTTGGCGTAAATAATTGTTTCTTCTAACGTTTCAAAAATACTATATTCACATTTTATATCCTTTGAAATTTGCTCTAAATAACGAATGCCCTTCATCTCATAGCCTTCTTCAGCATACACGATTACTTTAGCAATCGGAATAATTGGTTTTCTTTCGTTAATTGACGCTTTTGCTACAGCATCTATGTTGATAGCAAATCCGATTGCTCCCATATCTTCGCCAAATTTTGAAAGCAAGCTATCGTATCTGCCGCCTGAAAGTACTTCTTCACCATGTCCTTCAATATATCCTTTGAATACAACACCTGTATAATAATCTGCTCGGTTTACGATGCCTAAATCTACGGTAATTTTATCTTGTAAATTCAATTCAAGCAAATTATCATAAATTGTTTCTAAATAATTCAATATTTCAATCGTAGCGTTATCGTTGATTAAAGAAGCTGCCTTTTTAAAAACTTCCTTACCACCAAACAATCTAGGAAGTTGTTTGATTACCGATACTTCATATTGATTGCCCAATTTATCAAGCAAATCATTCAATGCAGGATAATTCTTCGACTCGATTAGTAATCGTATTTCTTCTTTGATTTCTTCAGGAATATGAAGTGAATTCATCAATGTATTAAAAATTCCAATATGACCAATCTCAATACGAAAAGTGTGTTGATTACATTGAACAAACGATTGAATAGCCGTAGAAATAACTTCTAAGTCAGCTTTTAGAGAGGATTGCCCTATCAACTCAATTCCTGCTTGCATAATTTCATCACTTCTACCACTCATTGAACGAGTTGTAAAATGTACTGCTTGATTATAATATAGTCGTAATGGAAGCTTTGCTCCTTTTAGGCGAGTTGCCATTAGCCGAGCTATCGGCATTGTGGAATCTGGTCGTAAAACCATAAGTCTTCCTTTATGGTCAGTTAATTTATACATATATTCAAGTGGAATACTATGTCCCTCAACTTGAAAAACGTCTAAAAATTCAAGGCTTGGAGTAACTACTTCATAAAAGCCATGATGCTCATATAACTGCCTTAATTTATGTTCAATATTATTACGAACCATAGCTTCTTCAAATAAATAGTCCTTTGTTCCCTCTGGGGTTATGAGCCTATTTTTCACCATTGTAATCCTCCTTGCAATTTTGATCATTCGCTTTAGCGCAGTAACGTGGTAATATAATAACATAATGTAGTGTAAAAGTCAATATAAAGAACAAGGAAATGCACTGTACATTTAACCAAAGTATTGTGCATTTCCTGCTTGTTTTATCGTACAATAAACAAAGTATTGTAATGAACGCAATAGCATCCTATTACTTATCATATTATTACCCGAATAAAGTCATTTGACTGGTTTTAGGTAAATCTCCAAATGCTCCTGCTTGTTCTAATATTTCAATAACAGATTTCGATACACCTGCTCGAGAAGCAACCTCATCCATAGAAATATATTTACCTTGTTTGCTGGCTTCCATTAAGTTTAATGCAGCCGCTCCACCAAGGCCTTTTAACGAAGTAAAAGGTAATCGAATTTTATTATCTTCAATCACATAGTCTGTTGCATGAGATTTATATAAATCTACCGGTAAAAATTCAAAGCCACGACAAAGCATTTCGTTTATAATTAACAACATAGCAAATGTATCTTCTTCTTTAACGCTTCGCTCATTTCCTTTTGCTTTTAGCTCTTCAATACGCAAGCGGACTGTATTTAGCCCTTTAATAGCAGAATCTGCATCAAAGTCGCCACCACGAACTGTAAAGAAAGCTGAGTAAAAAGCTAATGGATGATATACCTTGTACCAGCCGAGCTTAACTGCTGCAATAACATATGCTGCTGCATGGGCTCTTGGGAACATGTATTTAATTTTCATACAGCTATCAACATACCATTGTGGGACATCATGCTCTTTCATTGCTTTAAAATGCTCTTCGGTTAACAGCTTTGTTGCGTTACCCTTACGAGTAATCTCCATAATTTTAAATGCCATATCAGGCTCCAAGCCTTTGTAGATAAGATATGTCATAATACTGTCACGTGTTCCGATAACCTCTGAAATAGTACAAGTTCCGTCTTTAATTAAATCCTGTGCATTTCCTAGCCATACGTCTGTTCCATGTGATAGACCAGAAATCTGAAGCAAATCAGAAAAACATCTTGGCTGTGCATCAATCAGCATTTGACGAACAAAGTTTGTACCCATTTCTGGAAGTGCAAAAGTTCCTGTTTCAGAATAGATTTGCTCAGGGGTAACCCCTAGTGCATCGGTAGAAGTAAATAGGCTGATTATTTTCGCGTCACAAGCTGATACATCAGCAATTTTGATTCCTGTTATATCTTCTAAGTGTTTATATAACGTCGGCACATCATGGCCAAGCTCGTCAAGCTTTAAGATTGTATCATGAAGAGAATGGAAGTCAAAGTGGGTTGTAATTACGCCCGATTCTTTTGAATCCGCTGGATGCTGAACAGGTGTAAAATCATATACTTCATAATTGGATGGGACTACAACCATGCCGCCCGGATGCTGGCCTGTAGTACGTTTTACTCCGGTACAGCCTATTGCAAGTCGATTTTCTTCTGCTTTATGAACCACTTTTCCCTTTTCCTCAAGATATTTCATTGCAAAACCATATGCCGTTTTTTCTGCAACAGTGGAAATAGTTCCTGCTTTAAATACGTGATCCTTACCGAATAACTCTTCTGTATAGCGGTGTGCACGAGATTGATATTCGCCCGAAAAATTCAAGTCGATATCCGGCGCTTTATCACCGTTAAAGCCAAGGAAAGTTTCAAACGGAATATCATGACCTTCACGTACTAATGGAATATTACATTTTGGACAATTCTTTTCGGGCAAGTCATAACCTGAACCAACCGAACCATCGGCAATAAATTCGCTGTATTGACATTCTTTACAATAATAATGCGGTGGAAGCGGATTTACTTCAGATATACCTGCCATGGTTGCAACAAATGAAGATCCAACAGATCCCCTTGAACCAACTAAATATCCATCTTGTTCAGAACGATAAACCAACTTTTGTGCAATCATATAAAGTACTGCGAAACCATGCTTAATAATAGAAGTTAGCTCCCTATCTAAACGCTTTGATACAATTTCAGGTAAGTCGTCGCCATACATAGAACGTGCTCTTTCCCAAGTGATTTTTTGAAGTTCTTCCTCTGCCCCTTCGATAACAGGGGTAAAAGTTCCTCTTGGGATCGCTCTTACCTCGGGATCCACTAAATCTGCTATTTTATTTGGATTTGTTATTACAATTTCATATGCCTTTTCTTTTCCTAAGTATTCAAATTCCTCCAACATTTCATCTGTTGTTCTAAGATATAACGGTGGCTGCTCGGAAGCATCTTTAAATTTCATACCACTTAATAAGATCTCACGAAATACACCGTCTGCTTTATCCATAAAATGAACGTCACAAGTTGCTACAACCGGAATATTAAGGTGCTCGCCCAGATTTACAATTGTTTTATTGAATTCTTTTATTCTATCTTTGCTATCAACTGTACCATTACGAATCAAAAACTCATTATTATCAGCAGGTTGGATTTCCAAATAATCATAAAACTTTGCAATTGTACACAAATCGCCCCAAGGTCGGTTTGCTAAAATTGCGCGGTATAATTCGCCTGCTTCACAAGCACTTCCTATAATCAGTCCTTCACGGTATTTCACCAATTCGCTCTTTGGTATACGAGGACGTTTAAAATAATATTCTAAATGTCCAAGCGAAATAAGACGATATAAATTCTTTAAGCCTACTGCATTTTTTACTAATATAATTTGGTGATAGGTTGGCGCTGATTTTACATCAACTCCGGCCACAACCGTATTGATTTCTTTGATATTTTGAATTTCATAATCTTGTTTTAACTTTTCCGTTAACTTAAAGAAAATTTGGGCTAACATTTCTGCATCATCTGATGCTCTATGATGATTAAAATCGCCTAAGCCTAAATGCTCCGCAACAATATTTAACTTATGTTTTTTCAATTCAGGTATTAGCTTTCTGCATAAAGGTACAGTATCTAAATAGGTATAACTTCTATCTAATCCTGCTCGTTTTGTTGCAGCATTGATAAAGCCCATGTCAAATGGCGCATTATGTGCAATCAACGGTGCATCTCCGCAAAATTCCAAGAATGCACTCAATGCCCCAGCTTCACTTGGCGCATCTTTAACCATCTCATCGGTAATGCCTGTGAGTTCGGTTATTTTAGGTGGAATTGCCTTTTTAGGATTAACAAAAGTATTAAAGGTATCAATTACTTTACCATCTTTTATTTTAACGGCTCCAATCTCCGTCATACGTTCGGAAACAGAACTTAAGCCTGTGGTTTCGGTATCAAAAACTACGATTTCATCATCCAATGAGCAATCCTTATTACCTACTACCACCTCAACCATATTATCTACAAAATAAGCTTCTACTCCATAAATAACTTTGAATTCGCCGCCGTTTTTACGAATTTTATCTACGGCATTCATAGCATCAGGAAAGGCTTGTGCAACTCCATGGTCGGTAATTGCTATAGCTTTATGTCCCCAACGGTATGCAGTTTCAACAACTTCTGCGGTTTTTGTCGTTGCATCCATTGCTGACATGATTGTATGTAAATGTAGCTCAACACGTTTTTCTTCTGCGGTGTCCATACGTAGAATTTTAGTATGTTTCATTATATCATAAGGACGGATTGTTACTTCATGATCATATTTATCATAGCTGGCGTCGCCTCGTACTAATAAAACACAACCTTTGTTTATCTTTTCATATAACGCTTCTTTTTTAATATCATCTATGATTTTTAGTGTATTTGACCCTGTGTAATCTGTAATATCAATAGAAAGTATAATTTTAGAATTATCACGTGTGTAACGAATTTCTTTTGCAAAGACTTCACCGCAAATGACAACTCTTCCGCTTTCGCCAGTTACTTCTGAAAGTGGAATTGGTTTTTCGGCTATTTTTTTACCGTTTACTAATTCTGCATTTTCACATTCAAACGGTAACACAGATAAATTCGTTCTAACAGTTATTACCGAAGAAGATTCAGATTTTTGTGGTGTTGTTTTAGATGGAACGGTTGGCTCATAGACGATTTCCGCCTCATTTGTGTAATCAATAATCACTTGCTTTGCAGCTTGCTCATCTAATTCTAATACGCCAGTAAATTTCACTTCCGGGTTGAACGAAAACTCATTATAAATTGCTTGTTTAATATAGGTTTCAACAGAGCACTTTTGCAATAGTTCTATACCGCCATGTTTTAATTCAATCGTTAATGTTTTATTCTCAAATGTCGCTTTTGCTTCATTAAAGTAACCGTTTATGATGGATACTTTTGTTTTAATTAACGTAATGATTTCGGAAAAATAAGAAGCATCGAATTGATTTGGATGGTATTTTGTATTAATAACAAAGTATTTTAATTTTAATGTTTGTTTTACAAGGTTTTGAAAAGTAAATATGTCTTTTTTACATAACAAAGCTTCAGGCCTAATGGTCACAGCCATGTGCCCTTGCTCCCGATTCGTATCTATATATAAAACTTGTGCATCCCATAATGCATTCGGTATTGTATCCTCTTTTATGTATTGACCGAGTAAGGTCGATAGTGTGGCGTTCAAGTTTATCCCTACTTCTTTCCTATTCTTGTTTCATAAACGTCCTATTAAAGGAGGTATCAGAATTAACTAAGCAATTTATCATCCTTTATTTCAGCTCGTTTTCGTATGGTATTTATATTACTTCAATATTTAAAACTGTGGGTAACAAAAGTCACCCACAAGCTCTACATTTTCTCAATTTCTGATAATAATTCGCTCAAGATATCTTTTTCTTGAACCTTTTTTATGATCTCGCCCTTTTTAAATAGAACTGCGCATCCATCTCCTCCGGCAATGCCAATATCGGCTTCTCTTGCTTCTCCAGGGCCATTTACAACGCATCCCATAACGGCAACTTTTATTTTCTTGTTACAACTTTTTAATGCTTCTTCTACTGCTAATGTAAGCGGTATTAAATCAATTCTTGTTCTTCCGCAAGTTGGACAAGAAACAATTTCAACACCTTGCTCATACAAACCTATTGCTTTCAAGATATCTTTTGCCGCATAAATTTCTTCAATCGGATTTGCAGTTAAGGATACACGAATGGTATCACCGATACCATCAGTCAGTAAACTTCCTATTCCAATTGCATTTTTAATTATTCCCATACGAGTCGTTCCCGCTTCTGTAATACCTAAATGAAGTGGATAATTACATTCTTTTGCCAACAAACGATAAGCTTGAATCATCGTATTTACATTGGAAGATTTAATTGAAATTATAATATCATCAAAGTGATATTTTTCAAGCAAACGAACATGATACATTGCACTTTCAACCAACGCTTGCGGCGTCGGAGAGCCATATTTTTCGAGGATATTTTTTTCTAACGAACCCGCATTGACACCAATTCGAATCGGAATATTTTTCTCTTTACATGCATCAACAACTGCTTTTACTTTTTCGTCGTCGCCAATATTACCAGGGTTAATCCGAATTTTATCAATCCCTGCTTCAATTGATTTTAATGCCAAACGATAATCAAAATGAATATCTGCAACAAGCGGAATATGAATAGCCTTTTTAATTGCAGGAATTAACTGAATCGCTTCCTCATTGGGAATTGCAACACGCAAAATCTCGCAACCGGCTTTTTCTAGTGCAATTGCTTGTGTAACATTACCTTCTATATCATCGGATCGAACACTTAGCATGGATTGAATGATAATTTTATTCTCACCAAGCACAATATCCTTTACCTTTACTTTTTTAACTTCACGTTTCATAATAGCTCCCATCTGATGCATGTTCTATGCTGTTTTAAAATAGTCCTAAAATATCTTTCAGCGTTACAACTACCATTAGCCCCAATAGTAATACTAAGCCTGCACCATTGACATAGCCTTCAATTTTTGGATTGATCGGTTTTCTTCGAATTGCTTCAATAGTTAAGAAAATAAATCGTCCTCCATCTAAAGCAGGAAACGGTAAAAGATTAAACATACCGATACTAATTGTAATAAATGCAGTTATAAATAAAAGGCTCTTAAATCCTTGGCTTGATGCTTGCCCTACCACTTGACCTACACCAACAGGACCAGATAGATCTTGAATATCAAGTTTTCCCGTTACTAAATCTGCAACAGACAGCCATGAGTTTCTTGCTAGTGATAATGTGTTTTTAAAGGATTGATCTACTGCTGAAAATACTGTTCTTTTAATTCCTTTAACCTTAAAATCAATATTGATATTTTTCTTTGTTCCTTCGCCTGTCTTATCAAATTTCACTGCAGGTAATGCTACCTTTTTTCCTTCACGAAGAACCTTTACTGCCACAACTCCATCTGAATCACGAAAAACTTCGTTGATAATATCTTTATCGCTGAAAATTGTTGTTTTATTTATTTTTACTATTTTATCCCCAACTTTTAAACCTGTAGCCTGTGTTGTTGCATTCGGTAAAAATTGAGCAACAGTAGTTGAATTATAGATAGGTTGTGTTGCGTATAATGATAGCATAATTGCTAAGCCAAGCACTAAATTCATAAATGCACCAGCAATTACAATTATCATCCTTTTCCATATTGGTTTTCGATTTAAAGCATTTTCATCTTCGCATTCTTCATCTTCACCTGCCATAGACACATAGCCGCCGATTGGAAGTAAGCGTAAGGAATATGTTGTTTTCTTTCCTTTGTGTTTATAGATTGCAGGGCCCATACCTAACGCAAACTCATAAATAGTGACACCACTCCAACGTGCCGCAAGAAAATGGCCTAATTCATGAATAAATATGATGATTCCGAAGATAAGAATTGTATATATTATAGTCAAAATGAGATTCCACCTTTACGTTGTTATACTGCTTTAAAACAGCAATACTGCTTCAAAGCATCAGACATATGCTTACGGTAGTGACTTATGCCACTTGAAAAAATTCAAATTATTGTACGATTTCCATAGCTTTTTTTAATACATACTCTCTTGCTAGCTGATCCGTTTTCAGAATGCCTTGAAGAGAATATTCGTCTTGAATCGTTATTTCTTGAAGAGAAGAGTATACCAATTTGCCAATATCTAAAAATCTGATTTTATTTTCTAAGAATAATGCAACAGCTTGCTCGTTTGCCCCATTTACTAGCGTTGGATATAATCCGCCTTTATCCATTGCTTCCATACAAGCTTTCAAGCAAATAAAAGTATCCATATCCGGCTTAGCAAAAGTAAGCTTTCCATATTCAATTAAAGATAAGGAACCCGTATTACAAGGCAATCTTTGCGGATAAGTCATTGCATATTGAATCGGTAATTTCATATCTGGAACACCTAGTTGCGCTATTACAGCATTATCTTGGTATTCAACGAGCGAATGAATTACGCTTTCTCTATGAACAACAATCTCAACCTCGGATGGAGTTTTATTGAATAACCAGCAAGCTTCAATCAGTTCTAATCCTTTGTTCATTAGGGTAGCCGAATCAATTGTAATTTTAGCTCCCATTGCCCAGTTTGGATGTTTCAAAGCATCTTGCACTTTAACATTTTTCAATTCATCTATTGTCTTACCGAAAAATGGTCCACCGGAAGCGGTTAAAATAATTTTCTTTACTTGTGACTTTTTATTTCCTTGAAGTGATTGAAATATTGCGGAATGTTCGCTATCCACAGGGTAAATTGAAACGCCCATTTTGTCAGCTTGTTCCATTACAAGCTTTCCACCTGTTACAAGTGTCTCTTTATTTGCGAGTGCAATATCCTTACGAGCGTTAATTGCGGCTAGCGTTGGTTGCAAGCCAATCATACCGACAACTGAATTTAATACTAAGTCGATAGATTCTAAACATGCCACTTTGCACAAGCCATCCATTCCTGTTACAATCTCTATATTTATATTGTTTATCTTTAGCTTTAATTCCTCATACTTGGTTTCGTCATATATACAAACCATTTTTGGAGCAAATTCGTTTGCTTGTTTTGCAAGCAAATCAGTATTATGATATGCTGCAAGACCATCTATTTTAATTCCAAGTTCTTTACAAACTTCAATCGCTTGGGTACCGATTGAGCCTGTTGAGCCCAGTATACTAATTGTCTTCATATAAAATAATCCTTTCCGGATACAAAATCGTCATTTTTAGCACCAAACCCCCAGCTAAATAAAATACGTTTTTGTATTTCTTAGCGGGGGGGATTTTGAAACTATGATACACAAGTTAAATATTGTAATACAACAAAGAAGAATGGCGTAATAAACAACACACTATCAAACCGGTCCAGAATACCTCCATGACCAGGCATAATTGTTCCATAGTCTTTTATAGCACATTGACGCTTGATTAAAGAAGCGGTTAAGTCACCAACAACCCCAACCAATGCTCCAAAAATGCTGATAAACAATAATGGAATATAATGAATTATTACTGCCACGCCTAAATTTTGCATAATAAAATAATAGGTCGCTGTAACCAATGCTACAAAAAACACGCTTGAAATTAAGCCACCTATTAAGCCTTCAACCGTTTTATTGGGACTAATTTTTGGAGCTAGTTTTCGCTTGCCAAAAAACCTACCTGCAAAATATGCTCCGGAATCGGCTCCCCATGCACATGCAAAAATCAATAATGTATAATATAGGCCTTGTGCCATATCAAATTTGTCTCGAATATAAATTAAAGTAGTAAATGCAAATGGGAATACAAGTGAAATTAAAAAAACAATTGCAATTTGTTCAATTGTAATCTTTTCATGCTGTTTCAATGCAATACCAAAAAGTAATCCAGTAAACACAATTATTGCAATAATGTTAATAGCATTCTTTTCTTTGGTAACTAACATTGGTACAAGTGCCGCAAATGTGCAGCTTAAAAGCGAAAGCAGTTTATGCTTTGTTAATTTGTACGCCAATAAAAGCTCGTATACTACAAGTGTTGACAAGATTGCAACTACCGCATTAAAGAGGAAGGTTTCAAAGAAGAACAGAATTACGAAAAAAAGAAGTAATCCTACTCCTGCAGTTATCAAACGTTGCTTCAAAACTATATTCCTCCAAATCGTCTATTTCTTTTTGTAAATTCAGCCAACGCCTTGTCGAGACTTTTTTCGTTAAAATCAGGCCAAAGAATATCCATGAAAATATATTCAGCATAAGCAGATTGCCACAACATAAAGTTAGAAAGCCTAAATTCACCGCTTGGTCGTATTATTAAATCTACATCAGGTTGTCCGGCAGTATATAAATGGTTGTCCATCATTGCTTCATCAATATCTTCAGGTTGAATTTCCCCATCTTTTACTTTTTGTGCAATCACTTTTGTTGCATGCAAAAGTTCATTACGTCCACCATAGTTAATCGCAATATTCAAAGTGAGTCCTGTAAAGTTTTCGCTTTCAAATTCGCATTCTTTTATTTTATCAAGAATGTCACCTTCAAAAACACTTAAGTCACCAATAAATTTTGTGCGAACATTTTCATGCTTGTAGTTTTTTGCATCATTTAAATATTCTCTGAGCAAATTTAGAATTCCGTTCACTTCTTCTTGAGGTCTCTTCCAATTTTCTGTAGAGAACGCATATACAGTTAGATATTTGATTCCAAGTTTGTTGCAATATCTTACAATTTTACGAAAGGTTTTTGCACCCATCTTATGGCCTGCATTTCTTGGTAATCCCCTTAACTTTGCCCATCTTCCATTACCATCCATAATAATACCAATATGTTTTGGAAGTAATACTCCTTGTGCCATAAATAGACTCCCTTAAAGCTTAAATTAGTTTACAATGTACCTTTTTCATGCAGCTGCAAAAGGTACATTGTAATAATCGGGAATAATACATTTTGCGTTTAAATGTTGATTTTGTATTTTAAACACAAAGTAGTAAATGAAATTAGATTTCCATAATTTCTTTTTCTTTTATTTTAATTAGATCGTCAACTTCTTTACAGTATTTATCAGTTAGCTTTTGAATTTGTTCTTCGCCAACTTTTAAATCATCTTCAGTAATTTCTGAGCTTTTTTTCATAGCTTTTAATTTTTCATTTGCATCACGACGAATAGAACGAATGGCCACTTTGCCTTCTTCACCGAATTTGCTAACTTCTTTTACTAAAGTACGACGACGCTCTTCTGTTAGTGGAGGGAAAGCAATACGAATTACTTTACCATCGTTATTTGGGTTTAAACCAAGTTCTGAAGCTTGAATTGCTTTTTCAATTTGATTGATAACGGAAACATCCCAAGGTTGAATAACAAGCATTCTAGCTTCTGGAACAGAAATAGCAGCCATTTGATCAATTTTAGTTGGTACACCATAGTAATCAACGTGAATTTTATCAAGAACTGCTGCATTTGCTCTGCCTGCTCTGATGGATTTAAATTCGTGATTCAATGCTTCGATTGATTTTTTCATTTTCTCTTCAGTTTTGTTTAGTACTTGTTTCATAAATAATACCTCCGATAATTTTGTAGCATTATATTTTAATAAATTTTAGTTCATTTTAAATTTGGAACGTCAAAGATGCCATTCCCTACGGTTTATCAATGAAATTGGATAGTAATTCAACCTCACCGTTGACTTAGTCGCCACCTCTGTTAAAGAGGAGACTTTTTAAGCTCTTCCTTATACAGATAAATGCAAAGCATTTTTCTATTGAGAGCGTGGCACTGTAAATTGCCTGAAAGGATTTCTATTCGCCTTGTACTAATGTACCAACAGGTTCGCCTTTTACTGCATCAACAATATTTTGTGGTCTACCTAAGTTGAAAACTAGAATTGGAAGATTATTGTCTTTGCACATTGATGCTGCTGTTGAATCCATAACGCCAAGATTTTTTGCTAATACTTCACCAAAAGTCAATGTATCATATTTCACTGCATCATCAAATTTATTTGGATCTTTATCGTAAACGCCATCAACCATTGTTGCTTTAAAGATAATATCTGCTTCAATTTCAGCAGCTCTTAATGAAGAAGCTGTATCAGTTGAAAAGAATGGGTTACCTGTTCCACAACCGAAGATAACAACTCTTCCTTTTTCCAAATGTCTTACTGCACGATTACGAATATATGGTTCAGCTACAGCTTGCATTGCAATTGCAGTTTGTACTCTTACATCTACGTCCATTTCTTCCAATACATCGGCTACCGCTAAAGCGTTCATCGTTGTTCCCAACATACCAATATGGTCAGCACGAGTTCTATCCATTGCGCCGCTGGAACGTCCACGCCAGAAGTTGCCACCACCAACTACGATACCAATTTGTACACCTAATTCAGAACATTCTTTTATACTTCTACAAACGTCTTTAATAACGTTATAATCTAAACCAAATCCTTTTTCGCCAGCTAAAGCTTCACCACTTAATTTTAATAAAATGCGTTTATATTTTATGCCCATCTTCATTCATACTCCTTTTCAAGTGCCTATGCTAATTTGCTCTTAAAACCTCTTTTAATATTTTCAAAAGCCTCATAAATCCAAGCTTTTTTAATAATTTAAGTTGTTTTAAGTGTAAATTAGTATTACATAACAAAGTTATTATACCCTTCACTTTCAGTAAAATTTGTTTTTACACGGTTTAACGGCATAATAACTACATAAGATTTTCTTTGTATACTCTTCTTATATTTTACAATATCACTCGCCTAAAGTAAAGTATAATTATAAGTTTTTATTAGTTTCGTAACAATTTTATTTCTAATAAATAATAAAATTACATCAATTTGAAGCAATTTTGTCTTATTGTTTACATTTATATAAATAAAAATCAATGCTGCATTGAAATAGATTTTATTATTTTGAGAAAAATATGTAATGAGAAGTTAGTAAGTCTAGTATTTTCATCAAAATATTGTAAAACTCTTTACAAGAAAGAGTGTCTATGCTATACTAACTAAGTGCTATGCCGCAGCTTGCGGGATTTTGCCTCATATGTGCTTCATTTCAGAATGCACGAGGAACTTTACCTGCCCCTTGCTATGACATTGCAACTAATGAAAGAGGTGAACTCACTATGTTGAGAAAAGAAGAAAAAAACGAAATTATCACTGGCAATCGTCTTCACGAAACCGATACAGGTTCTCCTGAAGTACAAATCGCAATTCTTACTACAAGAATTAACGACCTAACTGAGCACTTAAAAATTCATAAAAAAGACCATCACTCTCGTCGTGGACTTTTAAAAATGGTTGGTCATCGTCGTAACCTTTTAAACTATTTAAAAAATACCGACATCGAAAGATACCGTGCTACTATTGCTAAATTAGGTATCCGTAAGTAATTATTGTTATCAAAGGCAGATAGCTCATGCTATCTGCCTTAAGATATTATAAGTAATGATTTTATAATTCATTATTTATTGCATAAACTATAAAAAGTGCCTTTATAGCATGAGATCTAGGAATTTTAGCATTAAATCGTGCACATGAGATTATGTGTGTAGGATTTTTTGCTAAACCTTATCTTTGCTATAAATGCCAAAATAAGGAGGAAATGAAATGTTCGAAAATTACAGAAAATTTGAAACAACATTTGCAGGCAGACCTTTAGTAGTAGAAACAGGTAAAACTTGTGTTCTTTCTAACGGTTCTTGCTGGGTACGTTATGGCGATACTGTTGTTATGGCAAACGTTACCGCATCACAAAAACCAAGAGAGGGTGTTGACTTTTTCCCTCTATCAGTTGATTACGAAGAAAAGCTTTATGCGGTTGGTAAAATTCCTGGCTCATTCTTAAAAAGAGAAGGTCGTCCAACTGAAAATGCAATTTTAACTTCAAGATTAGTTGACCGCCCAATGCGTCCGTTATTCCCAGAAGGAATGCGAAACGATGTATCAATTGTTATGACGGTTTTAGCTACTGATATTGATAACTCCCCTGAAATTACAGGTATGATTGCTGCTTCTATTGCTGTTAGTATTTCTGATATTCCTTTTAATGGTCCAATCGGTGGTGTAAATGTTGGATTAGTAAATGGTGAAATCGTAATTAACCCAAATAGATTACAAAGAGAAATTACTGATTTAGATTTAACTGTTGCTGCTTCTGCTGAAAAAGTGGTTATGATTGAAGCCGGAGCTAAAGAAGTTCCAGAAGGCACAATGTTAGAAGCTATTAAAAAAGCTCACGAAGAAATCAAGAAAATTGTTGCTTTCATTAGTGACATCCAAAAAGAAATCGGTAAACCAAAATTTGAATTTGAAAAACAAGGCGTTAATGTTGACTTCTATGATGCAGTAAAAGCTCTTGTTCTTGATAAAGTAAAATTTGCATTAGACACTGATGATAAAAATGTTCGTGAAGAGCGTTTGAAACCAATCATTGCAGAAATTGAAGAAACACTAGGCGAAGAATATGCTGACTTTATGCCAACTTTAGGCGAAGTTATGTATAAGCTTCAAAAATATATCGTTAGAAACTGGCTATTTGAAGGCAAACGTGTTGATGGACGTCAAATGAATGAAATTCGACCATTAGCATCTGAAGTTGGATTATTACCTCGTGTTCATGGTTCTGGTTTATTTACTCGTGGACAAACACAAGTATTAACCATTGCAACATTAGGCCCAATTCGTGATGCTCAAACACTTGACAGCATTGACGAAAATGAAGAAAAACGCTATATGCATCATTATAACTTCCCTTCTTACTCAGTTGGTGAAACTCGTCCTAGCAGAGGACCTGGTCGTCGTGAAATCGGTCACGGTGCATTAGCTGAAAGAGCATTGGTTCCTGTACTACCTTCCGTTGATGAATTCCCATATGCTATGCGTTTGGTATCCGAAATACTATCTTCTAACGGTTCTACTTCTCAAGGCTCTATTTGTGCTTCAACTTTAGCTTTAATGGATGCTGGTGTTCCAATCAAAGCTCCTGTTGCAGGTATTTCTTGCGGATTGATTACAATGGAAGACGGCAGTTGGGAAACTATGGTTGATATCCAAGGACTAGAAGATTTCTACGGAGATATGGACTTTAAAGTTGGTGGTACTCATAAAGGTATTACTGCAATTCAAGTTGATATAAAAGTAGACGGTCTACCTATGGAAGTTATTGCTGAAGCATTTGAAAAAACAAGAAAAGCAAGAATTTATATTTTAGACGAAATTATGCTAAAAGCAATTCCTGCTCCAAGACCACAAGTTTCTGAATTTGCTCCAAAAGTAATTAAAACTACAATTAAAGTAGATAAAATTCGTGAAGTTATCGGTCAAGGCGGCAAGGTTATTCAAAAAATCTGTGCTGATTGTGATGTTACTATCGACATCGAAGATGACGGTTCTGTTGTTATCATGGGTGTTGACCAAGAAAAAACAAAACGTGCATTAGCTATTGTAGAATCTATTGCCAATGATCCTGAAGTTGGTGCGATTTACAAAGGCAAGGTTACTCGTTTAATGGCATTTGGTGCTTTCGTTGAAATTGCACCGGGCAAAGAAGGATTAGTTCATATTTCTAAGCTTGCTGAAAAACGTGTAGAAAAAGTAGAAGACGTTGTAAGCGTTGATGATACAATCTTTGTTAAGGTAATTGAAATTGACCAACAAGGTAGAATTAACTTATCAAGAAAAGATGCAATGGCTGACATTGCCGCAAAATCTTCAAATAACTAATTAAATTGAAAGCTCCTGATATGAAAATATCAGGAGCTTTCAATTTAGTATATTATGTAGCTATATTCTATTGATGGATTCGGCAGGTTTATTTCTCACCTTAAGAACATAATCAAGTAAAAGTTTAGTTGATAAAACTATGATAATTAAAGGCAAAATTGTTAGATTCGCTATAAACAATGGATGATATAAAGAACTAAAATAGCCTTCGTCTATTTGGAAATAGAATGGAATAGTCGATATAAAACATAGTAAATTTATTATAGCTAAGTATGATATCATCTTCACTTTGCTAAGTTTATTCAAAAATACAAGAACTGATAACATAATTACCAAAAACGCCATACACCATATTACGCAAAAGCTGAGAGCTCCATGCAAATTCGAATATTTTTCATAAAGTAATTCATTTTCTTTTATAACATTATCCGTTAAAGTTATAAATACTTTATGTGCTTTTACACGAAAAAAGCAGTAAAAAAAATTCATCAATATCAAAACAACACCTATTGTAGAAATGACTATCTTTTTCATACTAACCAACTTCCTATACTTATAATAATTTATTATAGCATTATTTTGTAGTTGAATCAATATCTGTTTGATTTTAAATGTATAATATGGTAATGTTTTAATATAATGTTTGGAGGCAATTGTTATGAAAGAGTATTTTGAGTTTTGGAAGCTTGGTTTTCAATTTAACGGCGTATCCACACGTAGCGAATACTGGATTCCTTTTTTAATTAACCTCGCAATTATTAGTTTACTCTATCTTTCTTTTAAAATGTCTTCTAATGAAACTGTTGCAGTTATTTTTGGGTTCATTACTTTAGCTTTTGTATTATTTTCATTGATTCCCGATTTGGCAATCACTGTTCGCAGACTGCATGATGCAAATAAAAGTGGGGCATGGTTTTTTATTAGTTTCATTCCGTACATAGGTGAGTTCATACTTTTTGTTATACTATGTTTTCCAACAGTTAAAATAGACAATATATATGGATATTATAATATGGATGAAACGCAACAATAATATCGTTAAATATCTACAACCAGTTGTTCCAAAAGCTGTGCTTGCTCCCGCTTATTTGAACTGCAATTTTCCACAAAATTCAAATCATAAAATCGAATTAGCCCAACAAACAGAGCTAAACTTGTTGCTAAGTAATTCAAATTTTGTGAGTTGCGTTTAATGGCATCAGAACTAGGCTGACTAGCTGTCTTTTTAGCCAAGCAAAAATAATAGTATAGTGCGAACAATACCATAATGCTAGAAGTCATTTTTATGGGATAAACAGATGGTAAACATTCACAACACTTTTTATTTTTAACACCGCAAATAATCTTTTGACGCTCTATTCCGATAGCATAATAAGAAAGTAAAAGGCTGCCCATCGTAACCCTTGCAAAAAACATGGATTGATCTATAATATTTAGCTGTTGTTGCACTTCAGGTGTAAATTGCGTTTTTTCCATGTTTTCATTTAAAACAGCCAAAATACCACCACTTTCATATTGATTAATACCATATTATGAAAATTTTTAATTATGGTTACTTCCCCCTTTCCTATTTTTGACCATCTCACCAATTTCACGAATAATAATATAATGAACTGACATTCAATTATAAAGGAGTGAAATGGATGGGATTTGGAATTGCTTTTGCTGGCGGTGGAGCGAAAGGTGCGGCTCACGTTGGCGTTTTAAAGGCACTTGAAGAAAATGGGCTTATTCCTACATCGGTTGCTGGAACAAGCGCAGGAAGCGTGATAGCAGGGCTTTATTCAATCGGCTTTTCTGTAATCGAAATGGAGAAGCTTATCAATAAACTATCCAAAACAGGATTACACCTATTAGATCCTGATTATAAAGGTATTCTTAAAACAATTACTCAATTCGCTACTTTTAAACCGATTACACTTACCGGGTTAATTAAAGGCGACAAACTGGAAGAATTAATATGTGATCTAACGAACGGAAAAAACATGAGAGATGCAAAAATGAGAATTGTCATCCCTTGCGTCGATTTAAATAGTGGATCAACAATTGTATATACAAACTCGCTTTCAAATGTAAAATCGTTTCGCAATATTAAATGGTCTGATGATGCGCCATTATGCCAAGCAATTCGTGCCAGCTGTGCAATACCTGCTGTTTTCAAGCCGAAAAATATGGAAAATATGTGTTTGGTAGATGGTGGGGTTACTGACGTATTGCCAGTTGACTTATTGCTCTCTACAGGAGAAAACAATGTATTGGCGATTGATATATCCAATAGCTATATGACACCTAAAAAAAATAATATTATTGAGGTTGCTACTCATTCCCTATCCATTATGCAGAATCGTTTATTTCAATATATTTCAAGTGGAGAAAAACTATTATTAAAACCAAAATTGCCAAGTGATGCTTCTACGCTAAACTTTTTAGCCATGAACGATTGCATGGAAGCTGGATATAACGCAGCTATGGAAGCTATGCCAACTATTAAAGCACTCTTTTCATAAGAGTGCTTTTAGTTTACAAAATAAGATGAATATATTATAATAATACGAAATAAAAAGACAGAATTGGAGAATACATGATACAATTAGAAAAAAACGAACGAAAATTACTCTACCCTTTATTTAAAGATATGCACGATACACTCATTCTAACTTGCTTAGAAGGCCATATGGGCGATGCATATGTTGATCAACTGCCTGAACCTAGCTGTGCTAAGTTAATAATAGCAGATTTTTGTTTTATTGCAGGCAATACAACAAGTGAGTTTGCAGAAGACATCGTTAGTTTTACTCCTAAAGAATATCAAAATGACTTTTTGATATATGTTACTCAAAATGATGAATGGAACAAGTTACTGGAACAATGCTATGGAGAAAAATGCAAATCTTTCATACGTTATGCGTTTTATAAAGATGCAAGCAATATGAAGCCGATAAAGCTTAAAGAATATATACAATCCCTACCTAGTGAATATGAAATCAAACAAATTGATGAAGTAATCTATCATCAAATAATGTTAGAATCTTGGTCAAAGGATTTATGCAGTTCATTTTTAACTGCTGAAGATTACATTACAAGAGGAATTGGATTTGCCGTCGTAAAAGATAGTGAAATTGTTGCTGGTGCATCGTCTTATACAATTTATGATGGTGGTATTGAAATTGAATTAGACACCAAACCGGAATATCGCCAAAAAGGGTTGGCTACCGCCGTTGCATCTGCACTCATTTTATATTGCTTAGAACATGATATTTATCCAAGCTGGGATGCAGCAAATTTAACCTCAGTTAAAATTGCAACAAAGCTTGGTTATCAATTTGACAAAGAATATACTTGTTATTATGTGAAGATGTAACCTTTTTCAATAATTTTAAGAAACATTTTACATTTATGTATTTAAGTAGTATAATGATTTTAACTGAAAGGGGTTGTTGATATGAAAAAATATAGCGTACTATTCTATCCCATTTTATCAATAGGGTTAATTTATGGAATACTCGCACTTATTACTTATTTCAATCATATGCAGAAAATGACTTTTGAAGGAGGCTATTTATTAGCAAGCCTTATTCTCTATGCTCTAATTGGAGTAATTCTTGCCACAGAAGCCTTTTTCATGAAACTCAAAATTTCAAATGCAAAGTGGTATGTCATAATAGAGCGAATTATACTAATTATACTCTTATTGTTCTTTACCTATTATCCGTTTTATGTTTTTAATCCAACTGTTTTTGCTTTACTCATCGGCTATGAAATTGCTCTAATTGTTTTATCCTTATTGAAAAGGGAAACATATCATAGCAAAAGCCGAGTTATGAATGAAACGGATAAACCCATAATACTATAATTATCTTACAACGCAAATTTAATAAATAGCCACTATATTTTACTTCCTAATACACTGTATTGGGAAGTTTTTGGTTGGATAAAGTTAATAAACGTTCAATTCATTAACAATATTATTGAATTTTTGGTGCTTTAGCTCGTTAAACTGTTGACAATCTTTGCGTATTCATATAAAATAAAAATGTTACAATGCATTAATTATAGGTACTAATCCTTATGGATTTTAAATAATACCTTTAAAAATAACCAATGACTATTTTTAAAGGCAATCTGAATGTCATTGGAGAAACGGAGAAAATATGGGTAAAACAATCGCACAGAAAATTTTAGAAAACCACATCGTTGACGGCGACTTAATTACTGGAAATGAAATTGGTATTAAAATTGACCAAACCTTAACGCAAGATGCAACCGGCACAATGGCTTACTTGGAATTTGAAGCAATGGGTGTTGACAGAGTAAAAACCGAACGCTCTGTTGCATACATTGACCACAATACATTACAATCCGGTTTTGAAAATGCAGACGACCATCGTTTCATTGGTTCCATTGCTAAAAAACATGGTATTTATTTTTCAAGACCCGGCAATGGTATTTGTCATCAAGTTCATCTTGAAAGATTCGCTATTCCAGGAAAAACTCTAATAGGATCTGATAGCCATACTCCAACCGCCGGGGGCATTGGTATGTTTGCTTGTGGTGCAGGTGGCCTAGATGTTGCTGTTGCAATGGGTGGCGGTGCTTACTATATTACAACTCCGAAAATGGTGCGTATAAACCTTACTGGAAAACTATCTCCTTGGGTTTCAGCAAAAGACGTTATTCTTGCCGTTTTAAAGCTACTTACAGTAAAAGGCGGTGTTTCAAAAGTAATTGAGTACGGTGGAGAAGGAGTTAGAACTCTTTCAGTTCCCGAACGTGCAACAATTACAAATATGGGTGCTGAATTAGGTGCTACTACATCCATCTTCCCTTCAGATGAAATTACTCGTGAATTTTTAAAAGCACAAGGTCGTGAAAAGGATTGGGTAGAAGTAAAAGCTGATGATGATGCAGAATATGATGAAGTTTACGAAATTAACTTATCCGAATTAACTGCTATGGCAGCTTGCCCACACAGCCCTGATAATGTAAAAACTTGCGAAGAAATCGGCAAAATCAAAGTTGACCAAGTATGCATTGGCTCTTGCACAAACTCTTCTTTACTGGATTTACTAAAAGTAGCATATATTCTAAAAGGCAAGACTTGTAGCCCTGATGTAAGCTTATCTATCGCTCCGGGCTCTAAGCAAGTTTTCAATATGTTAGCTCAAAATGGCGCATTAGCAGATTTAATTGCTTCTGGTGCTCGTATTTTAGAATGTGCTTGCGGCCCATGTATCGGTATGGGACAATCTCCAAATTCAAAAGGTATTTCTTTAAGAACATTTAATAGAAATTTTGAGGGTCGTTCCGGTACTGCTGATGCTGGAGTATATCTTGTAAGTCCGGAGGTTGCTGCTGTTTCTGCATTAACCGGAGTACTAACAAACCCTGCTGAATATCTAGGAGATATGCCGCAATTTGAATTACCAACAGAATTTTTAATTAACGATAACATGATTGTTCCTCCTGCTTCTGTAGAGGATGCAAAAAACGTTGAAATTTTGAGAGGTCCAAACATTAAGCCTTTCCCAACGACTACATTAATGGAAAATAGCATTGAAGCCCCATGTGCGCTAAAAGTTGGAGATAATATTACAACTGACCATATTATGCCTGCAGGTTCAAAAATTCTTCCGCTACGTTCCAATATTCCTGCGATTTCTCAATACTGCTTTACCGTTTGTGATAAAGAATTTCCAAAACGTGCCCTTGCATTAGGCAAAAGTATCATTGTTGGTGGTTCTAACTATGGACAAGGTTCTTCTCGTGAACACGCTGCACTTGCACCATTATACTTAGGCGTAAAGGCTGTTTTGGTTAAATCATTTGCTCGTATTCATCGTTCTAACTTAATCAATGCAGGCATTCTTCCGCTAACTTTTGCAAATGAAGAAGATTACAATGCAATTACTCAAGGCGATGAGCTTGTTATGGCAGATGTTAAGAGCTGTGTAGAAAATGGAGCAAATATTACAATCTTAAATAAGACAACCGGAAAAGAAATTGTTGCTCTTTGCGAGTTATCCGGACGTGCAAAGGATATTATACTTGCGGGTGGTTTACTCAACTACACAAGAGAGCAGTTACAATAAACTTGATTCAATTATCTAATTTAATTTTGGGAGGATACTGAAATGGCAGATAGAATTAAAATGACTACGCCGTTAGTCGAAATGGATGGAGATGAAATGACAAGAATTATATGGAAGATGATAAAAGATATTTTATTAACTCCATATATCGACTTAAATACAGAATACTATGATTTGGGATTGGAATATCGAAACGAAACCAATGACCAAGTTACCTTTGATTCAGCAGAAGCAACGAAAAAATACGGAGTTGCTGTAAAATGTGCTACTATTACTCCTAACGCACAAAGAATGACGGAATATAACTTAAAAGAAATGTGGAAAAGTCCTAACGGTACTATCCGTGCAATATTAGATGGAACTGTATTCCGTTCCCCTATTATTGTAAAAGGAATCAATCCTTATATTCCAACTTGGACAAAGCCAATTACGCTTGCTCGTCACGCTTATGGCGACATTTATAGAAATACAGAATTAACAGCACCCGCAGGTTCTAAAGCCGAATTAGTCATTACCAATGCAGATGGAACACAGACCAAACAGTTAATTCATGAGTTTAAGGGTGATGGTATCGTTCAAGGTGTTCACAACCTCGATGACAGTATTGGTAGTTTTGCAAGAGCTTGTTTTAATTATGCTTTAGATGTTAAACAAGATTTATGGTTTTCTACCAAAGATACAATCAGCAAGATTTATGATCATAGATTCAAAGACGTATTTGCAGATATTTATGAAAATGAATATAAAGAAAAATTTGAAGTTGCAGGTATTGAGTACTTCTACACACTTATTGATGATGCTGTAGCAAGAGTTGTTCGTTCCGAAGGTGGATTTATCTGGGCTTGCAAAAACTATGATGGTGACGTTATGTCTGATATGGTTGCAACTGCATTTGGAAGTCTTGGAATGATGACCTCCGTTTTGGTTTCTCCTGATGGAGTTTATGAATATGAAGCTGCACATGGAACAGTTACTGCACACTATTACAAATATCTAAAAGGTCAATCAACTTCAACTAACTCTGTAGCTACCCTATTTGCATGGACTGGTGCATTAAGAAAACGTGGCGAATTAGACCAAAATAAAGAGCTGATGGACTTTGCAGATAAATTAGAGCAAGCTACCATTCAAACAATTGAAGAAGGCGTTATGACTGGCGACTTAGCAAGACTTTCTACCTTAGAAACCAAGCAAGTTGTTGATACAGAAACTTTCCTATTAGAAATCAATAATAGGTTAAAAGCAATTTTAATGAACAATAAAATATAATACAATAAAGAAGGTGACGATATATGTCTGAGACTAAAGCTATATCCATAGCTGTAATTAGAAGATTACCTCGATATTATCGCTTTTTAGGTGAGTTGTTAAAGGTCGGAACAATTCGTATCTCTTCCCGTGAGCTATCTGATCGAATGGGGTTAACCGCATCTCAAATCAGACAAGATTTAAACTGTTTTGGCGGATTTGGGCAACAAGGCTACGGCTATAATATTCAAGAACTTCACGATGAAATCGGACATATTCTTGGACTCGATAAGAAAACAGAAGCTATCTTAGTTGGTGGCGGTAACCTTGGCCGAGCTGTTGCGAACCATATGGATTTTGATATGCGTGGGTTTAAGTTGGTCGGTATATTTGACCATAACGAAGAGTTAATCGGTCAACAAATTAAAGGTATTAAAGTTTGCCATACCGATTTACTTGAAGAGTTTTGTAATTTACATCATCCACAAGTTGCAATTCTTTGTATTCCCAAAACTGCAACAAGATTAATTTGTGATCGGCTGATTCCGTTGGGAATTAAGGGCTTTTGGAACTTTAGCCATTATGACTTATTAGATAAGCATAGTGATATTGTTGTTGAGAACGTTCACTTAAGTGATAGCCTGATGACTTTAAGTTATAAAATGAAAGAAAAATTTCATGAATAAACAAAGAGCCTCTAATAAAAGGTTATTCCTTTTAAATAGAGGCTCATATTTTTGATACCTTGACCAATTGTTATAGATAAAATATGCTGTTTTTTTTACTTTTATTTGATGATACTTTCAAAACAAAATGCTTTATTTCTATTTACAGTATTTTTGACAGTAAACTAGAGTATTTAAAAGAATACAAGAGCATTCCCGAGTATTTTTGAGCATTTACCCAATAATTTATGGTTAAATTACTGGTATTTCGCCATAAATTCAAGAATTTCAACGAATTTTGAAGTTTTATACTTGACATTTGCATAGAAAAGCTTTATATTAAATAATGTTATTTTGTGTCTAAAATAACTGTAACAATTATAGTGTTACGGCGAAATCTAGTTATCGATTTATTCGATTTTGCCGCAAAGCAAGGCTTTAAAATTCTTTCTATTAAAGTCAACTAGTAAAAATGATATCGTATGCATCAACTGTAAGCGAGTAAATACTGCTCGCCCAAAAGCCTTTTGCGGGCGGTGATGTCAAAAGGTATCGTGGCTATGCGTTTTAATGCAAATAAAACGTGGGCTAATCCGCAAAGGGGGATACATAAATGAGCGAAAAAGTTTTATTAGACCTAAAAAACATCACCTTGAGTTATGAAGAAGATTGCATTTTAGATAATGTAAGCCTTTATGTAAAAGACAAAGAGTTTGTTACATTACTCGGACCTTCCGGTTGTGGCAAAACGACTACTCTTCGCATTATCGGTGGATTCATAACGCCTGATAAGGGTGATGTTTATTTTGAGGGCAAAAAAATAAATGATGTGCCACCGCATAAAAGAAAAGTAAATACTGTTTTCCAAAGGTACGCACTCTTTCCTCATCTAAACGTTTTTGATAACGTTGCCTTTGGCTTAAAAGTAAACAAAGTTCCAGCAGACGAAATTAAAACCCGTGTAAAGAAAATGCTTGAAATCGTAGATTTAAAAGGATTTGAACGCCGCAGAGTAACAAAGTTATCCGGCGGTCAGCAACAACGTGTTGCAATTGCACGTGCATTAGTTAATCATCCAAAAGTTTTATTATTAGATGAGCCTTTAGGTGCATTGGACTTAAAACTGCGTAAAGAAATGCAAGTTGAATTAAAACGCATCCAACAACAATTAGATATTACATTTGTTTATGTAACCCACGATCAAGAAGAAGCATTATCTATGTCTGATACGATTGTGGTTATGAAAGGCGGAGTCATTCAACAAATTGGTACACCCGAAGATATCTATAATGAACCCAAAAATGCTTTTGTTGCTGATTTTATTGGCGAAAGTAATATTTTTGACGGTATTATGATAAATGACTATCTTGTAAACTTCTCTGGACTTGAATTTGAATGTGTTGACAAAGGATTTAAACCAAATCAACCCATTGATGTTGTAATTCGTCCTGAAGATATTACTGTGGTTGCACAGGAACATAGCAGAATGACCGGTGTTGTAACTTCTTGTGTATTCAAAGGTGTACACTATGAAATGACTGTTAAATGTAACGGTCTTGATTGGATGATCCACTCTACTAAGGCGCAAAAGGTTGACAATGAGGTTGGCCTATCTTTTGGTCCTGAAGATATTCATATCATGAATAAATTATTTAAGGGAAACAAAAATGTCTTTATTGGCAAAGTCACAGATGAAGATACGATTACTTTTCTTGATATTACCTTTACTCGTGAAGGCTTAAATCTTCCAATTGACACTGCTGTTGAGCTTACGGTTGATCCAGCATCTATTGCTGTTGTATCAGAAGATTTAAGCGATATTACCGGTTTCCTTGAATCATTAATCTATAAAGGCGCGCATAATGAGTTAATCGTTTATACTCATGATACCGACATAATGATTCATTCCCAAAATGATGAACAAGTTGCTACGAATATCGGTATTAAATTTGATTTTGACAAAATTGATATCACTCCCGTTATTATTAACGAGGAGGTGGAATAATTGCTTAACAATAAAAAAAGTTCTTCTATTCCATATATTATTTGGAGTATCGCTTTTGTAATTGTTCCCCTCGTTTTGGTTCTTGTGTTTGCTTTCACAAACAAACATGGGGAATTTACATTCAGTAATATCGAAAAAATCGGAACCTACGCCGATATATTTGTAAAATCAATCAATCTTGCAATTATTGCAACAATCATATGCTTTCTTATCGGCTATCCATTAGCCTTTATTATTTCAAGAGCAAATAATCTATCTCAAAAAAACCTGCTATTGCTAGTTATGCTTCCTATGTGGATGAACTTTTTGCTTCGCACTTATGGTTGGATGACTTTATTGGAAAACGAAGGTATTATCAACAAGGTTTTAGGTTTCATTGGCCTTGGTCCTTTTGAAATGATAAACACACAGGGTGCAGTTGTGCTTGGTATGGTATATAATTACCTTCCATTCATGGTTTTGCCTTTATACTCTATCATGGTTAAAATCGACCGTTCCGTTATTGAAGCAGCCCAAGATCTTGGCGCAAATTGGTTGCAAATTTTAGGACGTGTTCTTTTACCGTTAAGTATGCCGGGAATTATATCTGGTCTTACAATGGTATTAGTACCTTCCATTAGTACCTTTATTATTTCAAAGATGCTTGGCGGCGGAAGCAACATGCTGATTGGTGACTTAATTGAAAGCCAATTCTTAGGCGGAAGCTATAACCCTTATTTGGGTTCTGCAATTTCGCTGATTTTAATGATAATTATGCTTTTGATTATGGGCGTTATCAATTCCCTTGAAGATGATGAAATGGAGGGAATGCTTGTATGAAAAAGCTCGGAAAAAATATTTACCTCGGACTATGCTTTTTATTCCTCTATGCCCCTATTGTTGTTTTAATTGTATTTTCCTTTAATGAATCAAAAAGCAGAGCCCATTTTACAGGATTTACTTTGAAATGGTATCAAGAGTTATTCTCTAATACTTTGATTATGAAATCCTTATGGAACACGCTAATCATTGCTATTTTAGCCTCCGTTATTGCTACCCTATTAGGAACAATCGCTGCAATTGGCATCAATAATATGAAAAAAGGCATGAAAACAACGGTTATGAACATTACTTATTTACCTGTTATCAATCCTGAAATTATTACGGGCATCTCTTTAATGTTATTATTTGTATTCATCAGCGATCTATTTGGTATCGAGCTTGGCTTTATTACGGTTTTAATTTCCCATATCACATTTTGCTTGCCTTACGTTATCTTAAATGTATTGCCTAAGCTAAGACAAATGGATATTCACCTTTATGAAGCCGCAATTGACTTAGGATGCAACCCATTAAAAGCATTTATGAAAGTAGTTATTCCTGAAATATTACCGGGTATTACTTCCGGATTTTTAATGGCATTTACATTCTCATTAGATGACTTTGTAATCACTTATTTTACAAGCGGTAGCTCATTTCAAACACTCCCTGTTACAATTTACTCTATGACACGTATGAAAGTGAACCCACAAATCAATGCACTATCTACTATTATGTTCTTAATTGTATTAGCACTTTTATTGTTAATGAATATTAAAAACTCTCGACAAACTAAACTTAAAGGAGCTGGATATTAAATTGAAAAAAATTCTCGTTATGCTGATGACGATTTCAATTCTTTTCATTACTTGCTCTTCTGAGGTTAGCGCAAAAGAGAAATCTGTTATTCGAGTATATAACTGGGGTGAATACATCTCTAACGGAGATGACGATACGCTTGACGTAATTGGCGAATTTGAAAAACGTTTCCCTGAATATAAAGTTGAATACACAACTTATGCCAACAATGAAGAAATGTATGCAAAAATAATGAGTGGTTCTGCAAAATACGACATCATTATTCCATCAGACTACATGATTAGTAAAATGATGCAAGAAAATATGCTTGCCAAATTAGATTATAATAATATTCCTAATTACAAATATATTGATGAGTCATTTAAAAACTTAGAGTTTGATCCCAAAAATGAATACTCTGTTCCATATACTTGGGGTACTGTAGGAATTATTTATAACACCAAAAAAGTAACAGAACCCGTTGACAGTTGGGATATTCTTTGGGACGAAAAATATAAAAAGCAAATTTTGATGTTCGATAATCCAAGAGACAGCTACGGAATTGCTATGAAACGGCTTGGATTTTCTCAAAACTCAACTAAAACAGAAGAATATGATCAAGCAACTATTTCTCTAGAAGAGCAAAAATCAGTACTTCAAGCTTATGTTAACGACCAAATTTTCGCTAAAATGACGAATGGTGAAGCAGCTTTAGCTCCATACTATGCAGGCGATGCGCTCACTATGATTGCAGATAATCCTGATTTAGCTTTTGCTGTTCCAAAAGAAGGCACAAACAGATTCGTTGATTCCATGGTTGTTCTAAAAAATGCACAAAACAAAGTCGGTGCTGAGAAATTCATCAACTTTATGTTAGAACCCGACATTGCGTTAGCAAACATTGAGTACATTGGATATTCTACGCCAATGAGCAATGTAAGAGATATGTTAGCAGATGATATTAAAAACAGCAGTGTTTCCTACCCTTCTAAAGAAATTCTTGCAAACTGTGAAACATTTTTAAATCTTCCGGAAAATATCAATACTTATATGCAAGAAAAATGGATTCAAGTAAAAGCCGCAGGTGAAAACAATATTGGCGCAATTATTCAACTAATCGTAACCATTTTGATTATGGCTGTTTTAGTTGTATTATTGTTAATTCGTAAGCGAAGAAACCGTCAATAGCTCTAAATAGGCTATGTCTGAAGTCCTTTTTAAGAAAATATTATATTAAAATGTAGGGGTCGGCATCCTTGACGACTCGAAACGTAGAAATTTCTCTATGTCTTCGGGCTGTTCAAAGGCTGACCCCTACAACTATTTTGTGCAAATGACAAGTTGAAATTGGTAGTTTATTTTGTTATACTATGGTAAATGAATAATATAAAAGAAAGAAGTTTGAAAGGAATGACTACAGTATGATTAAACGCTTTTTAAGCTATTATAAGCCGCATTGGAAGCTTTTTGCTTTTGATATAGTATGTTCTTTTGTTGTAGCCGGATGTGACTTGTTTTTCCCATCAATCACAGGTAATATTATCGACGACTATATCCCAAATAAAAACATTCGTTTATTAGTGATATGGAGTATTGCCCTTTTAGCTATTTTTATTTTAAAAGCAGCTCTAAACTACTTTATACAGTACTATGGGCATTGTGTTGGTGTTCGTATGCAAGCAGACATGAGAAGAGATATCTTCAAGCATATGCAAAAGCTCCCCTTTACCTTCTTTGATTCCCATAAAACAGGTTCTATTATGTCAAGAATTATCAATGACTTGATGGAAGTTTCTGAGCTTGCTCATCATGGCCCGGAAGACCTTTTTGTGTCTTCTGTGATGCTAATCAGTAGTTTTATTATTCTATGTTTTATCAGTTTACCGTTAACCCTCATCATTTTTGCAATTGTACCGCTTCTTGTTTGGTTTGCTGCTAAGATGCGTAAACGGATGATGAATGCATTTACTGCTACAAGGGAAGAAATTTCCGAAATCAATGCAAGTTTGGAAAGCAGTATTTCTGGAATACGTGTTTCAAAGGCATTCACAAACTCTGAACACGAAGAAAAAAAATTTGAAAAGAATAATAAATCATTTAAAAAAGCAAGAGAATTTGCTTATAAAACAATGTCAGAATTTCATTCAGGAATGGGATTACTCACAGATTTTTTAAACCTTGTTGTTATGTTTGGTGGCGGTCTATACGCTTATTGGGGCTACATCACTCCCGGTGAGTTTGTAAAATACCTATTATATATTAACATGTTCTTAATGCCAATTCGTAAAATTATTGGTTTCATAGAACAATATCAAAATGGTATGAGCGGATTCAAGCGTTTCATCGAAATCTTAGATTCAGAGCCTGAGCGAGAAACCGAAAATGCAAAGGATATTGAAAATGTACAAGGCAGTATTACCTTTAAAGATGTTAGCTTTAATTATGAAGAGGGCAAAGATATTTTAAACCATATCAACCTAACCATTGAAAAAGGTAACACTGTAGCTTTTGTTGGCCCATCCGGTGGTGGTAAAACAACATTGTGTCATCTAATTCCACGCTTCTACGATATCAACTCAGGAGAAATCAGCATTGACGGAATTAACATATTAAACTTCACTTATGAGTCACTACGAAAGAATATTGGTATCGTTCAGCAAGATGTGTTCTTGTTCACGGGCACAATTTGGGATAATATCGCTTATGGTAATCTCGACGCATCCGAGGATGACATCATTACTGCTGCTAAAATGGCTAATATACACGACTTTGTAATGAGTCTGGATGACCAATACGATACCTATATTGGTGAAAGAGGTGTTAAGCTTTCAGGAGGACAAAAACAGCGTTTATCAATTGCTCGTTTGTTTTTAAAGAATCCACCTATTCTTATTTTAGATGAAGCTACCTCTGCACTAGACAATACGACAGAGCTTCTTATTCAAGAATCGTTAGAAAAGTTGAGCGCAAACAAAACTACTTTAGTCGTTGCACATAGACTTTCTACAATTAAAAATGCAGACATGATTGTTGTTTTAACCGATAATGGTATTGAAGAACAAGGTACTCATGAAGAGCTACTTGCTTTAAATGGTATCTATAAAGAGCTATATGATTCACAATTTAAGTTGAATGCATAAACGAAAGCCCTACTCCAAGCGGAGCAGGGCTTCTTTTTTTATTCAGTTCATTGACAATATGTATTATCAATAGTCGTAGTCATGATTCGGTTTTTTATGATTAGAACCACGACGAGTATTTTTATCACGTTTCAAATCAGATATTTTCTCGTCACTTGATTGAATGAATTTAGATAACATATCTTCAAATGAAGCAGGCTTATTATTGCTTTGTTGTGCAGATTTATTATAATTATTGTTTTGACGAGGCGGTCTTGAATTTCCTGCATTTCTATTATTAAAATCTGAAGGCCTGTTGTTATTTTCACGACGTTGCGGTGCCGCTTGTTGCTGAGGCATTGCTTTCTTTATTGATAAACTAATTTTACCATCATCGCTGATGTTAAGAATTTTAACAGTTACTTTTTGTTGATCTTTTAAATGTTCTGATATATCGTTAACATATGTTTGTGATACTTCAGAAATATGGACCATACCAACTGCACCGTCTTCCAATTCAACAAAAGCCCCAAACTTTGTGATACCCGTTACTTTGCCTTCTACAATTTTACCGATTTCGTGCTGCATAGAAAATTTTTATCCTCCTGTTTACTTATTGTTACCACTAATATCTATAAATACACGTTCATTCGGAAATACAAAGCCAAGCTTTTCCCGAGCTATACGCATAATATATTCTGAATTTTCGCCTGAATTAATAATATTCATAATGTCTTTGTTCAAATATTGCTGTTGTTCCAGTTCATTTTTGGCTGCATCTAGGTTATCTTTTCTTTTTGAAATATCGGATTGAATAACAATAAAAGATACAACCACGTAAATAGAAAAAGCAATAAAAGCAAATTTTAATATTTTAACCTTTTTTGCTTTTGTCTTTGCCATTTCATATCACCTCAATTTTGTTGCCATGTATAGATTATACACTATAATCATTCTATTTTTCAAGTATTATTTAGTAATATTGCAATTTATTTTAAACACAATTATTATTGTTATTCTATCATCAAATATTCTAATTCGAGTTATACTGCATTATTTTCAGTTTCTTCGTTATTCTTAGGCTTTTTCGACGTTCTTATTTTCGTATATAGTAAAACGAATAATGACTTTATTTTACGATACAGCCATATAAACAACTTAACAAATGGTTGAATTAACAATTTATATAAGAACTTCAATATTGCTTTTACAATTTTAATTATAAATTTTGCAGCTTTCATGATGAGAATACTCGCCGTTGAAAAATATGCTAATGCTCCAAGGAGTTCGCCTATGATTAGAAAACCCCTTAATACTCCATCATTCTTCATTACAATAAAGATGAAACTGCTCAACGTTACAATAACAAAAAAAATAATGTCCTCTATAAAGATAATCACATTGCAAGTTTTTACTGCAATGCGTGATATTCGAAATAAATCATAAATAACGCCAAGCACAGCTCCTAGAAGGCATGCACTTAGGAATGTTATTGTTTCGCTTGCCATATTTCTTCACCAAGCCTTATTTCAGCATTTTAGAAAATACTCCGCCTTGTTTCTTTTGTTGCTGCTCGCTATAAACAATTGCGACAATATTTCCGTCCATTGTTAACTCACCAGTCTCAACATTCAACTTGTTGATATGAAGATTTTTTCCCCTGATTGTGAGTTCGCCTTGCTCGGTAAATAATACAACCATGTTTTCGTCAAAACTATCAATGTCTTCTACACCTGATATGGAAAGTGTTTTTCTATCCTCCAAAATCAGATTATGTGGTAGTTTTATAGCGTTTTTTTCGTCAAGCATTAAACCCACTCCTATGTTAGATTTAATACATACTTATGCGCTATCCTTTCAACTTATTCTTGTATTCTAGTCTTCTACCACAATATAAAGATCAGAAGCAGTTTCTTTGTTTGCATATTCTGATATACTTTTCACTTCAACTTTTAAATTACGAGTGCCCATATTGATTTGGATTTTATCGCCAACTTTAACTTGATAAGAAGCTTTTGCTTCAACATCATTGATGAGAATTTTACCTGCATCGCAAGCTTCGTTTGCAATCGTTCTTCTTTTAATAAGTCGAGTTACTTTTAAGTATTTATCTAATCTCATAGTCTCTCTCCTTTTGTATAAAAATTAAATCGGCTCTTCTCAAGCCGATTTAATTTTTATTTACTTAACCATTATTGGCTTAAGTTACTTATTTAACGTATTCTTTTAAGCCTTTGCCAGCTTTGAATGCTGGAACTTTAGAAGCAGCAATTTTAATCTTTTCGCCAGTAGCAGGATTTTTACCTTCACGAGCTGCACGAGTACGAACTTCAAAAGTACCAAAACCAACTAATTGAACTTTAGAGTCGTTTTTCAAACCCTCTGTAATAGCTTGGATAGTAGCATTTACTGCTTTTTCAGCATCTTTTTTAGATAATTCAGCTTTTTCTGCAACAGCAGCAATTAGTTCAACTTTTGTCATATTGTGACCTCCTATAGTTTTTATATATCTTCATGAGGATTTAAACCTCTTGAATTCGTTTTTTGGCTTGCTTCCAAATATCAATGAGTTTATCAATATCTGAATTTTGCAAGTTAATATCTTGTTCTTTTGCAATTTGCTCTACTTGTTTAAAACGGTTAATGAATTTATCGCAAGATTTTGTTAATAGCTCTTCTGCATCCTCATTATAAAAACGGGATACATTCACACAAGAAAAAAGTAAATCTCCGATTTCTTCAGCGATATTCTCTTTGTCATTGTTCAAAATTGCTTGTTCGAGCTCATTCACTTCACTTTTTAAATCTTCAAATGCCATTGTGATGGATGGATAATCAAAACCAGCTTTTTTTGCTCGATCTTGAACCTTGCTGCTACGCATGAGGGCAGGAAGCTGTTTCGGTACAGAGTCTAACGTTTCAGAAGCCGCTATTTGTCCTTTTTGCTCTTGTTTGATTAAATTCCAATTGACTAATACTTCATCAGCATCTTTCACGACAGTATCAGAAAAGATATGAGGATGGCGAATAATAAGTTTTTTACAAATATCATTGGCAACATCATCAAAATCGAAATTGCCAAGCTCTTGCTCCATTTGTGCATGAAAAACTACTTGCAATAAAACATCGCCTAATTCTTCTTTTAATAAGTCATTATCATTATTATCTATAGCTTCTATCACTTCATACGTTTCTTCAATGAAATTTTTACGAATGGACTGGTGATTTTGTTTTTTATCCCAAGGACAGCCATTTTCACCACGAAGTATTTTCATTATATCAATAAGATCATCCATTGTATATTTTTCTTTAAACGTAAAATCCATATCTCAGCCTCTTAATTATTATTCCCATTTATATTTATAAAAATTACCACTAGAACATATTTTAACGTATTATGCGTAACTTTTCAAGTGTTTTGGCAATTTTATTTCCTTTTGGCAACATTAATACATCATCAACAGAAATGGCATTGATCAAAGCCAATACAATAACGTAAACTAAGGCTCCAACGCAAATACTGAACACAGTTATTATACTATTTTCTATCCATAATGTCAAAGTTTTATAACATAAAAATGCAGAAATACCACAACTTAGTCCTGCTATCATTGGTTTTACAAGTATACTAACAAAATTTAGCTTTACACCGACTATTTTTCTTAGCTTATTGATACTTAAAAATGCAATCACACTATAACATACTACGGTGCTTATAGATGCGCCCATTATGTTAATAGACGGAATACCGACTAAAATAATATTCAAAATTAGCTTTAGCGAAGCTCCTACCAAAAGATATTTAACGGGTAAATCAACTCGACCTATACCTTGCATAATAGAGTTAACTGGTGTTACTAAAGATAAAAATAGCGCACCAACCGCCAATACAGATAATAAGCCCGGTCCTATTGCAACCGCTCCAGCTAATTTTCTAAATAACAATTTAATGATCGGACCTGATAAAAACGCAATTCCCATACTTGCAGGTGCCGCAATTAACATAGTAACACGTATTACGGATTCTATATTTACTTTGACTTTTTGCTTATCCTTAACAGTCCAAGCTGCCGTTACATTTGGTAATGAACTTTTACCGAAAATATTCGTGAACGCAGGCACTAAATTAAAAATGGCAAGAACTGTTGAGAAACAGCCAAATAAAAATACGTTCATTACGTCACCTTTTTCTAAAAGGTGACCATATAAATCATTAAATAAAGTCGGATTACTTGAAAAAGCATGGCTTAAGCGATCTGGAATTGTTAAATTATCAATTAAAACGGATAATTGGATTACTACAGCCCCAAGAGTTATTGGTATTGCAATTTTAAACAAACGATAATACAATACCTTTGATCTCATTGGTTTTGGAGAATTTAAGATTTGCTCTTTCGTTATAAAGTCGCCTTTTACTTTAAATCGGATAAAAATATAAATAAATCCAACTAAAGTACTAACGCTTACACCTAAAATCGCCGCCGCTGCTGCATACGGAATAGCGACAGAATTGACTTCTTTTAAATTATCGACCACAACCCCAAATACTTTACCTGTTTCTTTAAATTGGCTATTCGCAATTTTCAAAACAATAAAAGAGAATAAAAGTCCTGCAACAAGCTTTACAACGACCTCTACAACTTGTGTAATTGCAGTTGGAATCATATTGCTTAAACCCTCGTAATATCCTCGATATGATGCCATCAAGCAGCAAAAAAAGATTGCAGGTGAAACCATTACAATTGACCAAAATGCATTTGGCATTTTAGCAGCACTTACAATGAATTTTGCTGATAAAACGATTGTGATTGAACCTAATATACCTAATATAACAAAAATGATTGTAGAAACTTTTAATAGCTTCCTTACATCACGATAACGTTCTTTAGCGGCATTTTCAGCCACCATACGAGCTACCGCTGCAGAAAGACCAGTTACAGTTAAAGCATAAATAGTCGTAAAGATTGTATAGGCTTGATTAAAATATGCCATACCTGTTTCATGAAGAATATTGTTTATCGGAATTTTAAATAGAGCACCTATTAGCTTAACAATAATCATTGAAGCCATTAATATGCTTGCGCCATATAAAAAACTCTGCTTTTTTTGTTTTGTCAAAAATAACACCCATTCCGCCATTGCCTTGGCATTAATAAAATTTACCCAATAAAAATACTATAATAGATATAGACGTTACTATATCTATTATAGTATATATTATCATTTATTATGAAAAATATCAATCAAAAAAGTATGAAATATCGCATAATACAAGCAAAAATCACTTATGAAGTATTGGAGACAGCTTTTTATACAGTAATAGTGTTCCTAAAGACGAAACAATACCTTTAAATAAGTTAAATGGTGCAGTTGCCAAAAGTACTAGCGTTTCAAAATTGATAATTTTCGGATTAACCATGCTACCAGCTTTGATAATTGCTTCTACAGGCATTACCTTTGCGTATACTGGTAACAAGACATATAAATTAAGCAATGAGCCTACTACCGTCATAAACACAACACCAATTATCATGCCCACTAAAGCCCCAGACATTTTCTTTTTATATTTATAAAAAAGTGCTGCCGGAACAACAAAAGAGCATCCGATAATCAGGTTTGCAACTTCACCTATTCCACCTGTTATAGTACCATTAATCACGAAATTTAAAACAATTTTAATTGCTTCAATTAAAATTGCCGCTATTGGACCTAATGCGAATCCGCCAATTAACACAACAATTTCGCTTAAATCCAACTTATAGAAACCCGGAGCAAACCACAATGGTATTTCGAACAACATTACCACTGTAGCAATTGCTGCTAATACTCCAATCTTTGTAATGTACACTACTGACATCTTTGTTTTTGTTTGCATTTTGCAAAACCTCCAATTAAAAATTATTTTATAATTAGAGACCTGTTTTGGATATGATGGTATAAAATAAAACACACCCACAGAAAAGTAATCTGTGGGTGTATAGTATCTGCTGAAATAGCAATACCAAGTTTCTTTCATCCGGACTTTAACCGTTGGTTTTGGACTTACACCAAATCAGCCTAATGTAACCATTAGGGTCGTGGACTTTACCACCAGTGGAGACTTTCACTCCGCCCCGAAACAGATTTCATATTATACTAAAATCTATGATTCTTGAGTATGAAACGTTACTCATGGTTATGATCGCAACCGCAATCGCAGCCACAGTCATCATCGCATCCACAATTGCAACCGTCATAATCAAATTCTAATTTTTGACCGCAATTTGGACAATCCATGTCGCCTTCTAGAAGCATATCTTCATCAAGATAGATTACATCATCGCAATTTGGACAAGTAACTTCATAAAGCTCATCATCATCTAGCATTTCATCTTCGTCTTCATCATCAGAAATACCATAAAAATCGTTTTCTAAATCGCCTAAATCTTCATCAATAATATCAATTAGCTCATCGAATTCATCGCAAACATCTTCAATATCGTTGATAGACTCAGCCATTTCATCTAGAACATCAACGATAGCTAAAAGAAGTTTTCCCTCTTTTGAAGATTCGTCAATATCTAGGCCTTGAGCTAATCCTTTCAGATAAGCAACACTTTCCATCATACTCATATTTTCACCTATTCCGCCATAAAGGCACTAAATTTTGATTACATATTTATTATTTGCAAAATCTTGCAATTATGCACGTTCCATGTATTCGCCAGTTCTTGTATCGATTCGAACCATTGTTCCTTCTTCAATGAATAATGGAACTTTGATTTCAGCGCCAGTTTCAAGAACTGCAGGCTTTGTTGCATTTGTAGCAGTATCACCTTTAAAGCCAGGATCAGTTTTTGTAATTTCAAGCTCTACAAAGAATGGTGGTTCAACACCAAAGATGTTGCCTTTGTATGATAATACTTTAACTTCCATATTTTCTTTTACGAATTTAAAGTTATCATCTAATTTAGAAGCATCAATTGGCTCTTGCTCGTAAGTTTCAGTATCCATAAAATAATATAAAGAACCATCTTGATATAAATATTGCATATCACGACGCTCAATATAAGCTGTTGGGAATTTATCGGATGGATTAAAAGTTTTATCTGTTACTGAACCAGTAATTACGTTTCTAATCTTTGTACGAACGAAAGCCGCACCTTTACCCGGTTTAACGTGTTGGAATTCGATGATTTGAAAAACATCACCATCCATGTCAAAAGTTACACCGTTTCTGAAATCTCCTGCTGATATCATAAATTACCTCCAAAATAATGTATAATACTATTCTATATTATTTTACGCTGTTTTTCAATACCCTTATTACAAAGTAATTAAATTCTTTTCACTTTTTGTAATAATTACACATCCATTTTCTTTAATTACAACCATATCTTCGATACGAACACCAAATTTACCACTTAAATAAACGCCAGGCTCTACTGTCATA